>NZ_DASXJS010000166.1:0-5639 GCF_036497245.1 Actinomycetospora sp.
CGCTCGAAGACGTCGCCGATCACCCGGCGCTCCTCGTCGTCGAGCAGGTCGACGAAGTGCTCCCGCACCCCGTGCAGGTGATCCGGGGCCGCGGCCTGCAGGCGTGCGAAGCCTTCCTCGGTGAGCACCGCGAACACCCCGCGGCCGTCGGAGTCACACACCTCGCGGCGCACCAGGCCCTCGGCCTCCAGGCGCGCGATCTGGTGGGAGAGCCGCGACTTCGAGGCCACGACCTCCTCGGCCAGCGCGGTCATGCGCTGGCGGTGGTCCTCCTTCTCGGAGAGCCGGACGAGAATCTCGTAGTCGGCGAACGCGAGCTGGTGGGTCTCCTGCAGCTCCCGACCCAGCCGACCGAGGAGCAGGGCCTGCCCGGCGATGTAGTTCCGCCAGGCCCGCCACTCCTCGGCGTCGAGCCAGCGCGGCTCCTCGGTACCGGACATCGCTCCATCGTATCCGCACACACCCAGGTCGTTGGACCGTTCGCCGGGCCACCGGGCGGCGTCGGGGCGGCACCGCTAGCGTCCGCCGTCGTGTACGGCATCTCCATCCGTGAGTTCGGCGGTCCCGAGGTCCTCGAGTGGACCGAACAGCCCGACCCGGAGCCCGGCACCGGCGAGGTCGTCCTCGACGTCGTCGCCGCCGGGGTCAACCGGGCCGACGTCATGCAGCGGCAGGGCAACTACCCGCCGCCGCCGGGCGCCTCGGAGCTGCCCGGCCTGGAGTGCTCCGGGCGGGTCAGCGCGATAGGTCCCGGGGTGAGCGGATGGAGCGTCGGCGACCTCGCCTGCGCGCTGCTGTCGGGCGGCGGCTACGCGGAGAAGGTGGCCGTCCCGGCCGCGCAGCTGCTGCCGATCCCCGACGGCGTGTCGCTCACCGACGCCGGCGGCCTGCCCGAGGTGGCCTGCACGGTCTGGTCGAACGTCGTCCTGCTCGGGGGACTGCACGCGGGCCAGACCTTCCTCGTGCACGGGGGCAGCGGCGGGATCGGCACGCACGCGATCCAGGTCGCGAAGGCCCTGGGCGCGACGGTGCTGACGACGGCGGGCCACGCCGACCGGCTGCAGACCTGCCGCGACCTCGGCGCCGACCACGCGCTGGACTACCACGGCGACCTCGTCGAGGACGTCAAGGCGGCCACCGACGGGCGCGGGGCGGACCTCATCCTCGACAACATCGGCGGCCGGACCCTCGCGGCCAACCTGGACGCGCTGGCCACCGGCGGACGACTGGCGATCATCGGGCTGATGGGCGGCGCGAAGGCCGAGATCAACCTCGCGAAGCTCCTGACCCGGCGCCTGTCGGTGGGCGCGACCTCGCTGCGGGCGCGCCCGGTCGAGGGACCCGACGGCAAGGCGGGCATCGTCGAAGCGGTGCGCACCGACCTGTGGCCCCTGGTCGACGCCGGCCACGTCCGGCCGGTCGTGGCGGAGCGGATCCCCGTCCAGGAGGCCGCGCGGGCGCACGAGCTGATGGACGCGGGCGGCGTCGTCGGGAAGCTGGTGCTCGTGGTGCGGGACGAGTAGGTGGCCTCCGGCCTTGTGAGCGCGAAGCGCACCTAACCGGTCGCGACGGCCCGGACGAGCGCGTCCACGTCCGAGCGCGAGGTGTAGTGCGCGAGGCCGACCTTGACCACGCCGCCGATCTCCGCGCCGCCGATGACCTCGAGGGCGCCCTGATCGCCGGGGTCGATGAGCACGCACACGCCCTGGTCGGCGACCCGCTCGGCCACCTCCTGCGCGGTGCGGCCCGCCACGAGGAACGCGACCGTCGGGATGCGCCGCGCGGGCTCGCCCAGCACCGTCACACCGGGCAGGAACCGCAGCTCGGAGACGAGGTAGGTGGTGAGCTCGTCGTGGTGGCTGCGCAGCGAGGACATCGAGGTGAGCACCCGGTCGCGACGGGAGCCCGAGGCGCGGTCGTCGAGCTCGGCGAGGTGGTCCACGGAGGCGACCAGGCCCGCGTAGAGGGCGTACGGGGCGTCCCCGACCTCGAGCCGCTCCGGCCCGCGGGCGGCGGCGTCGAAGGACACCGCGGGCAGCCGGTCGAGCAGCTCCGGGGTCCGGAACACCAGCGCGCCGACCGCCGGGCCGCCCCATGCCGCGGCCGAGAGCACGACGACGTCGGCACCCATCGTGTCCATGTCCAGCGGGAGGTAGGGCGCGGCGGCCGTGGCGTCGACGATCATCAGCGGCTCGATGCCCGAGGCGGGCGCGGGGAGCGCGTGCACCTTGCGGGCGATCGCGGCGATCTCGGTGCGGGTGCCGATGTGACCGCAGGCCGCCGTCACGGTGACGACGCGGGTGCGGGGGCCGAGCAGGTCGTCGTACTGCCAGCTGGGGAGCTCGCAGGTCTCGACGTCGACCTCGGCGGTGCGCACCGCCCCGCCGGCGCGGCTCGCGGCACGGGTCCACGGGGCGACGTTGGCTCGGTCGTCGAGGCGGGAGACCACGACCTCGTCACCCAGCGCCCAGCCCGCGGAGAGCACGTCGGCCAGGCGCTCGAGGAGCGCGGGGACCGAGGCGCCCAGGACGACGCCCTTGGGCTCCGCGCCGACGAGGTCGGCCACCGCACGGCGGGCGGCGTCGACGATGGCGCCGCCACGCTGCGAGGCCGGGAACACCCCGCCGGGCGGGGAGACGGGAGCGCGCAGCGCGGCGGACACGGCGGTCGCGACCTGCTCCGAGACCTGCATCCCGGCGGGCGCGTCGAGATGGATCCAGCCGTCACCGAGCGCGGGAACCTGGCCCCGGACCCGAGCGACGTCCACCGTCATGCTCCAGTACGGTACGTCGGCTCCGCCCCGTAGCCGAGGGCGGTCTCGCGGGCGCCCGATCGGCGCACCCTCCGCCCTCCGCCGGACCGGTCAGCGCCGTCCTGTCGCCGGATGAGCGCACCAGGCCGTTCCTGCCCCGCGAGAGACCCACGCGGCGGAACCCCGGGATCCGCCAGGATGGGCACCATGAGCGAGCACCCCGATGCACCGGCCGGGGACCAGGTCATGATCGTCGGCCCGGACGGCACCCCCGTCGGCACCGTCCGCGTGCCCGGCGGTGAGGGGTCCCCCCGCGAGGACGCCCCCGACCGCGAGGGCCTCTCGGGCGCCGTCGAGGAGCCGGCGAAGGTCATGCGGATCGGCACGATGATCAAGCAGCTCCTCGAGGAGGTCCGCGCCACCGAGCTCGACGACGCGAGCAGGCGCCGCCTCAAGGAGATCCACGCGGCGTCGCTGCGCGAGCTCGAGGCCGCGCTCTCACCCGAGCTGCGTGAGGAGCTGGCCCGCATCATCGCCCCGTTCGACGACCGGACGCCGTCCGACGGTGAGCTGCGCATCGCCCAGGCCCAGCTCGTGGGCTGGCTGGAGGGCCTCTTCCACGGCATCCAGACCGCCCTGATGGCACAGCAGATGGCCGCCCGGATGCAGCTCGAGCAGATGCGTCGCGGACTGCCCGCCGGGTCCGGCGGCGGCTCCGCGCAGGCCGGGGCCGAGTCCGCGGGCGGGGGGACGACCGGCCAGTACCTCTGAGCCCCCCGGGTACGCTCACCCGCCGTGGCCGTCCCAGCACTCGCGCGACGTGGCGCCGACGATCCGTCGGGCCCGCAGGACGCCGCGGCTGAAGCCCTGCACGCCTCCTCCCCGCGCTCGTGGCGGCGGGCGTTCGCCGACATCACCGCGGCGATCGACCAGCGCGAGCTGTGGGGTCACCTCGGGTGGCAGGACATCAAGCAGCGCTACCGCCGGTCCACGATCGGCCCGTTGTGGATCACCATCAGCATGGCGGTCACCGCTGCGGCGCTCGGCGGGCTGTACTCCCAGCTCTTCGATCAGCCGATCGGCACGTTCATGCCGTACGTGACCGTCGGCTTCATGATCTGGTACTTCATCAGCGCCTGCGTGCTGGAGGGGACCGAGACCTTCATCGCCAACGAAGGCCTCATCCGGTTCCTCCCGGCCCCGCTGATGATCTACGTCTTCCGCACGGTGTGGCGCCAGGTGCTGTTCTTCGCCCACAACGTGGTCGTCTACGTCATCGTGCTGGCGATCTTCTTCCCGCAGATCTCCGAGCCGTACCGCATGGTGAAGACGCTCTCCAACGGCCTGCCCGGGATCCTGAGTCCCGGCCTGAGCTGGTGGGCGCTCCTCGCGATCCCGGCATTCGTCGTCATCGTGATCAACGGCCTGTGGGTGTGCCTGCTGTTCGGGATCATCGCCACGCGCTTCCGGGACATCCCGCCGGTCATCTCCAGCTTCATGCAGCTGTTCTTCACGATGACGCCGATCATCTGGACCCCGGACCTGCTGGCCGGCGGCGAGCCGGGGAGTGCGAAGTACGTGGTCGCGCAGCTGGCGAAGCTCAACCCCTTCTACCACTTCATCGAGATCTTCCGGGCGCCGTTGGTGGGTGGGGTCCAGAGCTGGACCCACTGGGCCGTGGTCGGCGTCATCACGGTGATCGGGTGGACCCTGGCGCTGGTCGCGCTGCGCAATTACCGCTCCCGCGTCGCCTACTGGGTGTGAGCTCCATGGTCTCGATCGATGTCCAGAACGCCTCCGTCGACTTCCCGATCTTCGATGCGAAGAACCGGTCGCTGAAGAAGTCCGTCCTCGGCCGGGCGGGCGGGCACATCACCGACGCCAAGGTCCCCGTCGTCGAGGCGCTGCGCGACGTGTCGTTGTCGCTGCGCCAGGGCGACCGCGTCGGGCTCGTCGGGCACAACGGGGCGGGCAAGTCGACCCTGCTGCGCCTGCTCGCCGGCATCTACGAGCCGACGCGGGGCCGCACCCGGATCCAAGGCCGCGTCGCCCCGGTCTTCGACCTCGCCGTCGGGATGGACCCGGAGATCTCCGGGCTGGAGAACATCCTCATCCGCGGGCTCTTCCTCGGCATGTCCCGCCGGGAGATGGAGCGCCGCGTCGACGAGATCGCGGACTTCACCGAGCTCGGCGACTACCTGACGATGCCGCTGCGCACCTACTCCACGGGGATGCGGGTCCGGCTCGCCCTCGGCGTCGTGACCTCGATCGACCCCGAGATCCTGATCCTCGACGAGGGCATCGGCGCGGTCGACGCGGCCTTCCTGGAGAAGGCCCGCGACCGCCTGAGCGACCTCGTCAGCCGCTCCGGGATGCTCGTGTTCGCGTCGCACTCCGACGAGTTCCTCGTCGAACTGTGCGACACCGCGATCTGGATGGACGCGGGCGAGATCAAGGAGCAGGGTTCGCTGCGCGAGGTCGTGAGCGCCTACAAGGGCCGGGATCTGTTCGACTCCCTGAGCCCGGAGACGATGCGGCGCCTCCACCTGCAGGGCGACGCGGCTGCCGCGGCCGGCTCCGGGGAGCCCACCGACGAGACGGTGGGCCTGCCGTGACCGCCCCGGACACCGAGGTCATCTGGGGCGTCGTCGTCACGCGCCACCGGGCCGATCTGCTGGCCGACGGGCTCGCCGTCCTGGCCAAGCAGACCCGCCGTCCGGACCACCTCGTCGTCGTCGACAACGGACCGGACGAGGCGACCCGCGAGGTCGTCGAGTCCTGCGGCCTCCCGTCGACCTACCTGCCGTCGCGGCACAATCTCGGCGGCGCGGGCGGCTACGCCCTGGGCATGCTCACCGCCCTCGCCCACGGCGCGGACTGGCTGTGG
>NZ_DASXJS010000167.1:0-61652 GCF_036497245.1 Actinomycetospora sp.
GGGAGCCCTCCGGGTCCACTCGGCGCCGCCGATCAGGTGGGCGGCGTGCTCGCGCGGTAGAGGCAGGTGAGCTTCGCGGTGCAGACCCGCCGGCCCTCGTCGTCGGAGATCACGATCTCGAAGGTGCCGACGGTGCGGCCCACCGACAGCGGCGTGCACACCGCGGTGACGTGGCCCGAGGTGGCCGAGCGGTGGTGGGTGCAGGAGAGCTCGAGGCCGACAGGGCGCCGGTCACCCAGGCGGTTGACGTACGCGCCGGTCGATCCGAGCGTCTCGGCGAGCACCCCGTTCGCGCCACCGTGCAGGAGCCCGAACGGCTGCCGGTTGCCCGCGACCGGCATCGTCGCGACCAGACGCTCCGGGGCCCACTCGGTGATCTCGATGCCCATCCGGACGGCGAGCTGCTCGTCCGGGTAGGCGACCCGGAGCTCCGGGGCGGCCTGTTGTTCGGGCGTGAGCGGTGCGTCCGGTCGATGGGTCGTGCTCCGCTCCGCTTCGTCTCCTGACACGCCGATCATGCTAGGACGGGGGCCGCGACGAGGCCGACGGAGGCTGTCGGACCCCCCTGGCAGACTCGGGTCCGTGGTTGCGACGACGACGCCGGCGAAGGCTGCGAGCAGCAAGTCCGCGAGCGGCACCGAGGGCGCCGCGGGGGAGCAGGCGGGTGGTGCCCGGCTGCTGCTGCTCGACGGCCACTCCCTGGCCTACCGGGCGTTCTTCGCGCTGCCTTCCGAGAACTTCTCGACGACGTCGGGCCAGACCACGAACGCGGTGTACGGCTTCACGTCGATGCTGATCAACCTGCTGCGCGACGAGGCGCCGACCCACGTGTGCGTGGCGTTCGACGTCTCGCGGCAGAGCTTCCGCTCCGAGACCTTCGCGGCGTACAAGGCCAACCGCAGCGCCACCCCGGACGAGTTCCGCGGTCAGATCGACCTGATCAAGGACATCCTGGCGACGCTGAACATCACGGTGGTGGCCCGCGAGGGGTACGAGGCGGACGACGTCATCGCCACCCTCACCACCCAGGCCACCGCCGAGGGGATGCACGTCTCCATCTGCACCGGCGACCGGGACGCCTTCCAGCTGGTCACCGACCAGGTGACGGTGCTCTACCCGCGCAAGGGCGTCTCGGACCTCGCGCGGTACACCCCGGAGGCCGTCGAGGAGCGCTACACCCTCACCCCGGAGCAGTACCCGGACTTCGCCGCGCTGCGGGGCGATCCGAGCGACAACCTGCCGAGCGTCCCGGGGGTCGGCGAGAAGACCGCACAGAAGTGGATCCGGGAGTTCGGGTCGCTCGACGCGCTGGTGGAGCGGGTCGACGAGGTCCGGGGCAAGGCGGGCGACGCGCTGCGCGAGCACCTGTCCTCGGTGGTGCTGAACCGTCAGCTCACCGAGCTGGTCCGCGACGTCGAGCTCGAGGTGACGCCCGACCAGCTCGAGGTCCGCTCCTGGGACCGGGACAAGGTGCACCAGCTCTTCGACGAGCTCGAGTTCCGGGTCCTGCGCGAGCGGCTGTTCTCCACGCTCACCGCCGCGGAGCCCGAGGCGGAGGAGGGCTTCGAGCTCCACGGGGTCGTGCTGGAGCCGGGAGCCGTGGGGGATTGGCTCGACGAGCACGCCCGCGACGGCGGCCGGGTCGGCATCTCGTTCCGGGGGACCTGGGGCCAGGGCACCGGGGACCTGCACGGCGTGGCGCTGGCAGCGGCCGACGGCGAGGCCGCCTCGGTCGACGTCCGCGCCCTGAGTCCCGAGGACGAGACCGCGCTCGCGGACTGGCTGGCCGACCCGGAGCGGCCGAAGGCCGGGCACGAGATCAAGGGCCCCAGCCACGCCGTGCGGGCCCGCGGCTGGCAGCTCGAGGGCGTCACCAGCGACACCGCGCTCGCCGCCTACCTGGCCCGCCCGGGGGAGCGCAGCTTCGACCTCGCCGACCTGGTGCTGCGCTACCTGCGGCGCGAGCTGCGCGCCGAGGAGTCCGACGCCCCCAGCGGCGAACAGCTCACCCTCGACGGCGGCGAGGAGGAGGCCGACGAGACGGCGGCCCAGACCGAGATGCTGCGGGCCCGGGCGGTGGCCGACCTCGCCGTCGCGCTCGACACCGACCTCGCCGACCTCGGCGGCACCGCGCTGCTCACCGACCTCGAACTGCCCCTGCTGCGGGTACTGGCCGACCTCGAGGCGGCGGGGGTGGCGGTCGACGTCAGCGCGCTGCAGGAGCTGGAGTCCCAGTTCGGGGCGCGGGTCCAGGCGGCGGCGCAGTCCGCGTACGACGTCATCGGCAAGGAGATCAATCTCGGGTCGCCGAAGCAGCTGCAGGTGGTGCTGTTCGACGAGCTGGAGATGCCGAAGACCAAGCGGACCAAGACCGGCTACACCACCGACGCCGATGCGCTCCAGACGCTGAACGAGACCAACCCGCACCCGTTCCTGGAGCACCTGCTCGAGCACCGCGACGCCACGCGGCTGCGGGTGACCGTCAAGGGCCTGCTCGACAGCGTGACCGACGACGGCCGCATCCACACCACGTTCAACCAGACGATCGCGCGCACCGGGCGGCTCTCCTCGACGGAGCCGAACCTGCAGAACATCCCGGTCCGCACCGAGGCCGGCCGCCGGATCCGGGACACGTTCGTCGTGGGCGCCGACTCCGCCGACGGCGCCTACGCCGAGCTGATGACCGCGGACTACGCGCAGATCGAGATGCGGATCATGGCGCACCTCTCGGTCGACGCCGAGCTCATCGAGTCGTTCAAGTCCGGGGAGGACTTCCACTCGATCACGGCGGCCAAGGTGTTCGGGGTGCCCGAGAACGACGTCAGCCAGGGTCAGCGCGCCAAGATCAAGGCGATGAACTACGGGCTGGCCTACGGCCTGTCCGCCTACGGGCTGTCCGCCCAGCTGCGCACCTCGACCGACGAGGCCAAAGACCTGATGGAGGACTACTTCGCCCGGTTCGGCGGCGTGCGCGACTACCTGCGACAGGTGGTCGACCAGGCCCGCAAGGACGGCTACACCAGCTCGATCCTCGGGCGCAGGCGCTACCTGCCCGACCTCACCAGTGACAACCGGCAGCGGCGCGAGATGGCCGAGCGGATGGCGCTGAACGCCCCGATCCAGGGCAGCGCCGCGGACATCGTCAAGGTCGCGATGCTCGGGGTGCACGCCGCGCTGCGCGACGAGGGACTCCGCAGCCGGATGCTGCTCCAGGTGCACGACGAGCTCGTGCTCGAGCTCGCGCCGGGGGAGCGGGACCAGGTCACCGAGCTGGTGCGCCGGGAGATGGGCGCGGCGTTCGACCTGGACGTCCCGCTCGAGGTCTCGGTCGGCTTCGGCCGTTCGTGGGACCAGGCGGCGCACTAGGTCGTCGCGCAGGGACTGGTACGCCTCGGTACCGAGAGGTAGGCTGGTACGTATGAGTACCGATGTGGATGCGCCCGTCGACACCACCGGGGCACGCGAGGGCGGCGGCGAGCCGGAGCACCTCGACGTCGTCATCGTCGGCGCCGGGCTCTCCGGCATCGGCACCGCCTGCCACCTCGAGCGGGAGCGGCCGGGTCGCGACTACGCGATCCTCGAGGCCCGCGACGACCTCGGTGGCACGTGGAGCCTGTTCCAGTACCCGGGGATCCGCTCGGACTCGGACATGCACACCCTCGGGTTCCGCTTCCGGCCGTGGCCGGACACGGTGGCGCTGGCGGACGGGTCGTCGATCCTGGAGTACGTGCGGGAGACCGCGCAGGAGTACGGCGTCGACCGGCGCGTCCGCTACGGCACCCGCGTGACCCACGCCGCCTGGTCGAGCCGCGACCAGCGCTGGACGCTCACGCTCACCACGGCGACCGGCGAGAAGCACCTCACCTGCTCGTTCCTGCTCTGGTGCTCCGGCTACTACCGCTACGACGCCGGGTACACCCCCGAGCTGCCGGGGATCGAGAACTACGGCGGGACGGTCGTCCACCCGCAGCACTGGGACCCGGAGCTGGACTACGCGGGCAAGCGGGTCGTCGTCATCGGCTCCGGTGCCACCGCGGTCACCCTGGTCCCGGCGATGACACAGGGCGAGGGCCGCGCCGCCCACGTCACCCAGCTCCAGCGCACGCCCAGTTACGTGCTCTCCATCGGCCGGACCGACCCGGTGGCGGAGTTCCTCAGCCGCTGGGTGCCGTCGTGGATCGCGGACCCGATCGTGCGGACGAAGAACATCACGCAGATCATCGCGCTCTACCAGATCTCGCAGCGGTTCCCGGGCTTCGTGAGGGGCCTGCTGCGCAAGGGGGTGGCGGCCCAGCTCCCCGAGGGCTACGCGGTCGACACCCACTTCAACCCGCCGTACGACCCGTGGGACCAGCGGATGTGCATGGTCCCCGACGGCGACCTGTTCAAGGCCATCCGCCGCGGCGACGCCGACATCGTCACCGACCGGATCGAGACCTTCACCGAGACCGGGATCCGCCTGCAATCGGGTCAGCAGCTCGAGGCGGACATCGTCATCACGGCGACCGGGCTCAACCTGCAGCTCTTCGGTGGCGCGGAGCTCGAGGTCGACGACGAGCCGGTGCACCTGCCCGACACCATGGCCTACCGGGGCATGATGCTCTCCGGGGTGCCGAACCTCGTGTTCATGATCGGCTACACCAACGCCTCCTGGACGCTGAAGGTCGACCTCGTCGCCGAGTACTTCTGCCGCCTCCTGGGCTGGATGGACGCCCACGGCCAGGCCGTCGCGGTCCCGGAGCGCGACCCCGAGGTGCAGGAGCGCCCGCTGCTCGACTTCGAGGCGGGCTACGTGAAGCGTTCTCTCCACGAACTGCCCAGCGGCGGTGACCGCGCACCGTGGACGCTCGCCATGAACTACGCGATCGACGCGGTCACCCTGCGCCGCGCCCGCGTCGACGACGGCATGCGTTTCGAGCCGGCCCGCGCTCCGGTCCGGGCGTGAGCGCGTCCCGGATGAGGACCGCGGGGTGAGCACGGCCGCCGAGGGCGCGGACACCAGGGGCTCCGGCGACCCGGCCGCGGGCGACGTGGCCGTCGGCGTCGTCGCGCCCGGGGCGATGGGGATCGCGCTCGGGCGCTGCCTCGCGGCGGGCGGGCACCGGGTGCTCATGACGGCGGCCGGGCGCTCGGCGGAGACGGCCCGCCGCCTCGCCGACGCGGGGATCGAGGACGCCGGGTCGACCGACGCCGTCGTGGGCGCCGCAGCCGCGGTGATCAGCGTCGTCCCGCCCGCCCGGGCCCGCGCCGCGGCCGACGAGATCGCCGCGAGCGCCCGGCGCACCGGGGCGCGTCCGCTCCTGGTCGAGGCCAACGCGGTCGCGCCGGCCACGGTGGCCGAGGTCCTCGAGACCGCGGGCGGCGCGGGCCTCGAGGTCGTCGATGCCGCGATCTCGGGCCCGCCACCGAGGCCCGACGCCGAGCACCCCACGCGGATCTTCCTCGCCGGGCCCCGGGCACCGGAGATCGCTTCGCTCGACGTACCCGGCGTGCGCTGGGTCGGGCTCGACGGCGGGATCGGCGCCGCCAGCGCCGCGAAGATGTGCACCGCGTCGGTGCGCAAGGGCCACCAGGCCCTGCTCGCCCACGCCCTGCTGACCGCCGAGCACCACGGCGTCCTCGACACCGTGCTGGCGGACCTCCACCTCGACTTCCCCCTCGACGACGTCCCGGCCGCGGCCGCGGCCGCGACCAAGGCGTGGCGCTTCGTCGACGAGATGGACGAGATCGCGGCCACGCAGGCCGGGGCCGGCCTGACCCCGGACCTGTTCGCGGCGATGGCGACGGTCTACCGCCACCTCGCGACGTCGGACTGGGGAGCGCGGCGCCCGGAGGACGTGCCCGCCCGGCTCACCTCGCCCGCGGGGCTGCGCCCGCGCCCGGACGGCTCCTGACCCGCCACGGCGCGGACCACCGGGCGAATGCTCCGAGTGGCTACCGTTCGCGTCCGGACGGCCTATTGCGGGCGTGGTGTCACCGCCATTCGCTGCAACCGCTCCGACCACGGACCGTCCGGACAGCTGCACCATTCCGGGTGAGTGGGGACCACCGAACATCGGCTTGACGAATGGCGTCACGCAGAATGGCGATCATTGCGCCCGTCGTGACGAGTGGGCGTGCACGGCGTCCCTCGGACGGGGTGTACCGTCACGCCCTGCCATTCCGGCGTGGGGGATTCCGCCGGTTTCCGCGGTTTCCCGTGCGGTGTTCGCGTTCGGGGTAGAACGACGTAGAGGACGGTGTGATCCCCCGATGGACCGGGTTCTCGACTACCTGCCGCACGGCGATCTCATCAGCGACGAGCAATGGGGACGGCGCCACCGGTTCCTCCTCTGGGTGCTCGCCTCGCTGTGCCCCGCGCTCGCGATCTTCGGGTTCGCGGTGGGCAACGGGCCCGCGCTGACCATCGGGGTCGCGCTGATCCCGGTGGTCACAGCGCTCGGGGGCTGGCTCACCCGCCACCACCGGACCGCGGGATCGCTGTTCGTCACCGCAGGCCTCTCGGCCTCCAGCGCCGGCCTGGTGATCCTCTCCGGCGGCTACATCGAGGCGCATTTCGCGTTCTTCGTGATCATCGGCTTCCTCGCGCTGTACCAGAACTGGGTGCCGTTCGTCTTCGACATCGCGTTCACGACGCTGAGCCACGGCCTCGGGTCGCTGCTCGTGCCGACGCTGATGTTCAACCACCACATGGGGCAGATGGACCCGTGGCTGTGGTCGGTCATCCACGGCATCGCCGTGCTCCTCGCGTGCGTCGGTGTGTCGATCTTCTGCCGCATCACCGAGGACGAACAGCGCATGCGGGCCGCACTGGCCGGCGATCTCGCGAACGCGGAGATCAAGCAGCAGGAATTCACCTCGGAACTGCTCCTGAACCTGGCCCGCCGCAACCAGAGCATGTTCCACCGGCAGCTCGACATCATCAACGATCTCGAGGAGCGCGAGCGCGATCCCGACGCCCTCGCCGAGCTCTTCCGGCTCGACCACCTGGCCACGCGGGTCCGGCGGAACGCGGAGAGCCTCCTGGTGCTCTCCGGCGAGCAGCCGGCGCGCGTGTGGTCGGCGCCGGTGCCGCTGCGCGACGTGGTCCGTGCCGGTATCGCCGAGACCGAGGACCTCGAGCGGGTCGCCTTCACCGTCGACGAGCGCCCGAGGGTCATCGGCGCCGCGGTGGCCGACCTCACGCACATGATCGCGGAGCTCACCGAGAACGCGGTGCGGTTCTCGCCGCCCACCACCACGGTCAACATCCAGAGCCGCGTGTACCACCCCGCCCCGGGCGCCCACCTCGTGATCATCGAGGACATCGGCGTCGGGATGCCCTCCGAGGATCTCGGCGCCGCGATCAGGTTGCTGGCCGGCCCCCAGGAGGTCGACGTCTCGACCTCCCGACGCCTCGGCTTCCACGTGGTGTCCCGGCTCGCCTCGCGCCACGGCATCGAGGTGACGCTGACCCCGACACCCGGCTGCGGTCTCACCGCGGTCATCGTCATCCCGGCGGCCCTGTTCGCCGACCCGGCCGAACCCGTCGCGGCTCCGGCGACGGCTCCCACCCGCGCGCACCACGCCGACTCCCCGGCGTCCGACGGGATCGACCGGCCGGCCGCGGTGGGCCACGCGTCGGACGGCCGCCATTCCTGGCCCGGGCGCTCGCCGGCCGACGTGGTGCGCGGCCCGGAGACCGGCGCCGAGGAGCCGGTCGTCGTCGGCCACGTCCTTCCGGAGAGCCCGCCCGGGACCGACACGCTGCCGGGCGGCCTCGCGGCACCGGACCCGACCCCGGTGCGCCCGGGCGCCCACACCACCCCGCCCCGGTCGACGGGCCTCATCCACCCGACCGTCGTCCCACCCCCCGCGGAAGGGGTGCCCTCGGCGATGCCGTCGCGCCCGGCGGGCCCCCGTGCCGGAGTCGCCGCGCCCGCGCCGCGCACCCCGCACGAGTCGGAGCAGCCGGTGCTGAAGCGCCGCGTCCCGCAGACCCACCTCGCGCCCGAGCTCATCCGCCCCCGCCCGGACCCCGCCGCCGACGCCCACGCCGGCCCGGGGAACGGCAACGGCCACCTCCCCGGTGGCCGCGACGGCGGCGGCAACGGCGACCACACCCGGGCGGGCAACGGCCACCCGGGCGACGACCATGCCGGTCCGGGCCCGTCCGGAGCCTTGAGCGCGCTCTCGCAGTACCAGGCGAGCCGCCGGGCGGCCCGCGACGCCCTGTCCGAGGACCCCGCCCAGGGCGCCGACCTGAGCGCCGCGCGCGGCGCCGGCTCCACCGACTCCCACGACGGAGGACGCTCGTGACCGCACCGACCGGGGGCCTCGACTGGCTGCTCTCCGACTTCGCGTCCGGGACGCCGGGGGTGCGCCACGTCCTGGTGGTCTCCGCCGACGGCCTGCGCCTGGCGGTCAGCCCCGGTGTCGGGCCGCAGCTCGCCGACCAGCTCTGCGCGGCGACCTCCGGGCTGGTCAGCCTGGCCCGGGGTACCGCGGCCCTGCTCGACGCGGAGCCGGTGACCCAGACCATCGTCGAGATGACCGGCTGCTACCTGTTCGCCACCTCGATCAGCATGGGGTCGACGCTGGCCGTGCTGACCGACCGCTCCGCCGACATGGGGCTGGTCGGGTACGAGATGACGATGCTGGCCGCCCGGGTCGGCCACGCCCTCACCCCGAGCTCCCGGGCACGGGTCGAGGGATGACCGTGGACCGACGGGCCGGTCCGCCCCCGCGGGACGGCGGACGGGTGGTCCCCAACTACGCGTTCACCGCCGGCCGCACCCGCTCCACGAAGTTGGACATGCCGATGGAGGCGCTGGTGACGGCCACCGACCTCGGCCTGGCCAAGCGCGCGGGGCTCACGCCCGAGCAGCGGTCGATCCTCGAGGCGGCGGTGGAGCCGCTGTCGCTGGCCGAGATCGGCAGCCTGCTCGGCGTCCCCATCGGCGTGGCCCGTGTGCTGGTCAGCGACCTCGCCGCCGACGACCACCTCGCCGTCCACCTCCCGCTCGTCGGCGCGGACGGCCGACCCCGACGCGAACTCCTGGAGAGGCTGCTCGATGGACTACGCGCCCGCTGAGCGTGCGCCCGTGCCTGCCGCCGCCCGCGACGGGCTGCTCCCGCTCAAGATCCTCATCGCCGGCGGGTTCGGCGTCGGGAAGACGACCCTGGTCCGCTCGTTGTCGGAGGTCCCGCCGCTCTCGACCGAGCAGGAGATGACGAGCCTCTCCGACGGCGTCGACGACGCGAGCGTGGTGCCCGACAAGACGACGACCACGGTCGCGATGGACTTCGGGCGCCTCACCGTCGACGACAAGCTCGTGCTCTACCTGTTCGGCACGCCCGGCCAGTCCCGATTCTGGTTCATGTGGGACGAGCTGGCGCGCGGCGCCGTCGGCGCGGTGATCCTGGTCGACCTGCGCCGGGTCGACGACTGCTTCGCCGCCGTCGACTACTTCGAGAACCGCGGCGTGCCCTTCGTCGTCGCCGTCAACGGCTTCCCGGGCACCGCGGGCTTCGACGACGAGACGGTGCGCGACGCGCTGGCGCTGCCGCAGGGCTCGCCGCTGGTGCGGGTCGACGCCCGCGACGACGGGTCGTGCACGTCGGCGCTGGTGACCCTGGTGGAGCACGCCCTGTCCCGCAGCGCCTGAGGTGCCGGCCCCGCACTCCCGCGACGCGGCGGCTCGGCACGTCAGCGCAGACCCGAGGCGGGCCGGACCTCCCAGAGCGTCCACAGCGGCGAGTAGCCGGCGCGCGGCCAGAACACCGACGAGATCGGGTTCGGCGGGTTGTAGTAGAGATAGGTGCCGCGCACCGCGCGCCGGCCCGCGTCCTCGAGGGTGGCCACCGCCGTCGCGACGAGGTGGGCGCCCACGCCGCTGCCGCGCTCCGACGGGGTCACCGACGCGCAGTTCACGTACCCCCACATCCCGACGGGGAGCAGGTTCGCCAGCCACGCACCGGGCGCGGCCTCCGCGTGGCCGCACTCGATCATCCCGACGGCGACCCCGCGCCGCTCGGCGAGCCACGTCGGCTCGCCGCGGCCCAGCCGGTCACGGATCATCGTCCGCTTGACGCCCTCGGCGTCGGGGCGCATCAGCGAGCCGCCGACCTGACTGGAGTACGCGAGCTCCTCGAGGGAGAGCCGGACGCACACCTCGAGGTCGTCGGGCTCGGCCCGCCGGACGACCAGCGTCGGGTCCGGCGCCGGGTCGGCGAACGGGCCGCGGGCGCGCACGGCGAGAACCGCGAGCGGCATCAGTCCGTGGTCGAGGAACACCCGGGTGGCGACGACGTCGCGGCTGGGCCAGATGACGGTCGCCGCGGAGTCGTGGTCACGGAGCACGTCGGGCGGCAGGTGTCCCCGCCAGGCGTCGACGAGCGTGTGCAGGGGTCCGTGCCCGGCTCCGCCGATCACCGGGTGCAGCTCGGAGACCTGCGCCGCCGACCACAGCAGCGGCCCACTGCCCGCGGGCCACGAGTGGTGGGTGACGACCCCGGCCACCCGGTGCGGTGGTGTGCCCACGACGAGGATGTCGCCGGGCGGGGGAGCCGCGGCCTCGGGCAGCCGCGGGTCGAGGGCGGCGAAGCGGCGACGCTGCGCCCCGAGGAGGTCGGTGAGGACCTGGGCCGGGGAGTCCGGGACGGCGGCGCGCGCCCCGCCGGTCATCGGGTCCGCCCGGACGACCGGTCGTCGGGTCCTCCGGGCACCCGGCAGGTGAAGATCGC
Organism: Actinomycetospora sp.; assembly: GCF_036497245.1. Lineage (GTDB taxonomy): Bacteria > Actinomycetota > Actinomycetes > Mycobacteriales > Pseudonocardiaceae > Actinomycetospora. The sequence continues at coordinate 10,726 of NZ_DASXJS010000167.1, forward strand.
GGTGCCGGGGAACAGCGCGCCGCGCAGCGGCGACCACTGGCCCCACACCTCGTGGAGATCGGCGGGCCATTCCGGCTCGACGATCCCCTCGAGGACCAGGCCGGCTCCCACGACGTCGGCGACCCGGTCGCCGATCGTGCGGTGGTGCTCGACGTAGGTGATCCGGCCGTCGTCGTCGGCCTCGGCGTAGGGCGTGCGGTCGAAGTAGGACTGGGAGACGGTCAGCCCGTCCTCGCCGGGGTCGTCCGGGAAGATCCAGCGCATCGGGTGGTTCACCGCGAACACCCAGCGCCCGCCGGGCCGCAGCACGCGGGCGACCTCGGCCATGAGCGCGGCCGTGTCGGCGACGAAGGGCACGGCGCCGAAGGCGGAGCAGGCGAGGTCGAACGAGGCGTCGCCGAAGGGCAGGTGCGCCGCGTCGGCCTGGACCAGCGGGACCGCGATCCCGGAGCGCGCGTCGGCCGCGCGGGCCTCACGCAGCATCCCGGCGGAGAGGTCGAGACCCACGGCCTCCGCGCCGCGGTCGACGAGCCAGCGTGCGCACGACGCGGCCCCGCAGCCGACCTCGAGCACCCGGGTCCCGATCAGCGCCGCCGGGTCCCCGAGGAGGGCGGCGTCGGCCTCGCGGAGCCGCTCCGGGCACCACACGAAGTCGACGTCGCCGAGGAACGCGCCGTGCTCGGCCTGGTAGTCGGCGGCGTCGTCGTCCCACCAGCTCCGGGACGCCGACGCCGACTCCCGCGGTCCGACGGCCCGTGTGACCAGGCCCGCCGGGACCTGCGACCCCGGGGGAGGTGTCGCGGAGCCGGCGCTCATGGGGGGCATCCTGGCACGCCGCCCCGGGCCTGCCCGGACCAGGCGACACGGTTGGCGACACGCGGGAACGGGGCGAGGTCTGACCCGTTTGCCGGGCGCTTCACAGGGTGGATACGATGGAGGTCCACGTCAGTGGTCTCGCCCTGTCCGGATCCGCACTGTCGGGTTCCTTCCGGCTGGGTAGCGATCCCCTCGGTCCCCTCGGGTGCCGATCAGCGTCAGGCCGACGTCCGCCTCGTGGGAACAGTCCACCCGACCGAGACCTGCCCATCCCGGAGCCGTCCCCTATATGTCCATCGACACCCACACCGCCCCGAACACGACCAGCCCTCAGGTGGCTGTGAACGACATCGGGTCGGAAGAGGACTTCCTCGCTGCCATCGATAAGACGATCAAGTACTTCAACGATGGCGACATCGTCGAAGGCACCATCGTCAAGGTCGACCGCGACGAGGTCCTGCTCGACATCGGCTACAAGACCGAGGGGGTCATCCCCTCGCGCGAGCTGTCCATCAAGCACGATGTCGACCCCCACGAGGTCGTCGCCGTCGGCGACGAGGTCGAAGCCCTCGTCCTCCAGAAGGAGGACAAGGAGGGTCGGCTGATCCTGTCCAAGAAGCGCGCGCAGTACGAGCGCGCCTGGGGCACGATCGAGCAGCTCAAGGAGAACGACGAGCCGGTCAAGGGCACCGTCATCGAGGTCGTCAAGGGTGGACTCATCCTCGACATCGGCCTCCGCGGCTTCCTCCCCGCCTCGCTGGTCGAGATGCGCCGCGTCCGCGATCTCCAGCCGTACGTCGGCAAGGAGATCGAGGCCAAGATCATCGAGCTGGACAAGAACCGCAACAACGTGGTCCTGTCCCGCCGCGCCTGGCTGGAGCAGACCCAGTCGGCGGTCCGCAGCGAGTTCCTCAACCAGCTCGCCAAGGGCCAGATCCGCAAGGGTCAGGTCTCGTCGATCGTCAACTTCGGCGCCTTCGTCGACCTCGGCGGCGTCGACGGTCTGGTCCACGTCTCCGAGCTGTCCTGGAAGCACATCGACCACCCGTCCGAGGTCGTCGAGGTCGGCCAGGAGGTCACGGTCGAGGTCCTCGACGTCGACCTGGACCGCGAGCGGGTCTCGCTGTCGCTCAAGGCGACGCAGGAGGACCCCTGGCGCCAGTTCGCCCGGACCCACCAGATCGGCCAGATCGTGCCCGGCAAGGTCACCAAGCTGGTGCCGTTCGGTGCGTTCGTCCGCGTCGACGAGGGCATCGAGGGCCTGGTCCACATCTCCGAGCTGGCCGAGCGCCACGTCGAGGTGCCGGAGCAGGTCGTGCAGGTCGGCAACGACGTCATGGTCAAGGTCATCGACATCGACCTCGACCGTCGCCGCATCTCGCTCTCGCTCAAGCAGGCGAACGAGGGCATGACGACGGAGACCGAGTTCGACCCGGCTCTGTACGGCATGGGCGCCGAGTACGACGACGCAGGCAACTACATCTACCCGGAGGGCTTCGACCCCGACTCCGGGGACTGGCGCGAGGGCTTCGAGTCCCAGCGCGAGGAGTGGGAGCGCCAGTACCAGGCGGCCTACAACCGCTACCAGCAGCACATCGCGCAGCTGCAGCGCACCGCGGAGCAGGAGGCGGAGGCCGCCGAGGCGGCACCGGCCAACTACTCCTCGGGTGGCCCGGCCTCCGACGACGGCGACGAGGACGAGGCCGCCGACGACGAGGCCCCGGCGGCTCCGGCCGCCGCCGACGACGACCCGGGCCAGGGCCCGCCGTCGGCCTCCGGTGGCGGCGCGCTCGCCAGCGACGCGCAGCTCGCCGCGCTGCGGGAGAAGCTCTCGGGCAACTGATCACCCGGTAGCACGCACGACCGACGGGCCCTCACCCCTTGACCGGGGTGGGGGCCCGTCGTCGTGTCGGCGCCCGCCCGGATCGTGCCGGGGCGCGTCGCAATTGACCACATGCGCCACATCGTTATCCTGCGTCACAACAGCATCACGAACGCAGGGGGAGTGGCATGGCCTGGGGACGTCGTCGCACCGAACTCCCGTCCCGGCGCGCCGCCCGGCACCGCCTCGGTTCCTCGGGGCTCACCTGGTGCCGCGAGTACATGGGCGTGGCCGCCGCGTTCGCCGGTCCGGCCCTGTCGCGGCGCGGCCTGTTCGAGACGCTGTTCGCCACCGCACGTCACTCGGTCGCCGCTCTCGCCTGAGGAACGCGCCCGACCCACGGCGCCGTGCCGGTCGATCGGGCAGACTGCGCGCCGTGCTGCGCGTGGGTCTGACCGGTGGGATCGGGGCGGGTAAGTCGACGGTGGCGGCCGAGCTCTCCGCGCTCGGGGCCGTGGTCGTCGACTCGGACCGGATCGCCCGCGAGGTCGTCGAGCCCGGGACGGACGGTCTGGCGGCGGTCGTGGACGCCTTCGGTGACGACGTGCTCGACGCCGAGGGCCGCCTGGACCGGCCCGCCCTGGGCCGGGTCGTGTTCGCCGACGACGACGCGCGGACGCGGCTGAACCGCATCCTGCACCCCCGCATCGGGGCCCGGACCGCGGAACTGGTGGCGAGCGCCCCGGACGACGCCGTCGTCGTGCACGACGTCCCGCTGCTCGTCGAGAACGGCATGGGGCCCGCGTTCGCGCTGGTCGTCGTGGTGGACGCCCCGGAGGACCTCCGCGTGGCGCGACTCGCCGAGACCCGCGACATGCCCGAGGACGACGCGCGCGCCCGCATCCGCGCCCAGGCGACCGAGGAGGCCCGCCGGGCGGCGGCGGACGTGTGGATCGACAACGTCGGCGACGTCGACGCGGTGCGCGACCACGTGCGCGAACTGTGGTCCGGGCGCATCGTGCCGTTCGAGGCCGGGACGCGCGCCCAGCACGCGGCGCCGTGGCCGGACGCCGTCGTCGACGCCGACCCGTCGTGGCCGGAGCAGGCCGCCCGGCTCGCCGCGCGGATCGGGGTCGCGGGTCCCGATCACGTCGAGGGCGTCGAGCACGTCGGGCCGACCGCCGTGCCCGGGCTCGCGGCTCCCGACGTCGTCGACCTCCTGGTGCTGACCACCGGCGGGAAGCGGACGGGGGAGCTCGGAGCGGCGCTGGCCGGTGCGGGGTTCCCGGCGGTGGGCGCGGGACGTCACGGCAGCGCCGACCCGGCCCGGCCCGCGCGCCTGCTGCTCGCGCCCGCCGGTTCCGCGGAGGCGTCCCGGGTGCTGGGCGCACGGGACGCCGCGCGGGCGGACACCCGGCGCGTGGCGCGGGAGCCCGAGGCGGTGCGCTCCGAGGTCGGTGGCTTCGCCGTGTAGCGCCTACTCCCAGGGCCAGTCCAGCACCACGCCCCGGGTCGCGAGCCACGCGTCGAGGTCGTGGCCGTGCTCCGCGACCCCGACGTGCACCGTCGACGCCGTCGTCAGCGCGCGTTCGGCGGCGTCCGGGGCGAGCAGGCCCGCCGCGATCGCCTCCACGTACTCGTCGACGTCGAGCAGGTCGGTGCGCTCCCCGGTGTGCACCACCAGGTCGAGGTAGTGGTCCGTCGTCGTCCACACCGAGCCGTCCCTGGCCACGTCGGCGATGTCGACGTAGAAGTCCTGGTTGCGCTCGTGTCCCGGCAGGAACCGGAAGTCGGTGACCCGGATGCCGAGGTCGGGCAGCAGCCACGACCGCATGTGGTCCAGCGAGGGATGGTTCGGCATCGGGCGGCTGAGGTAGAGCCCGAACGGCGCCTCGCGATAGAGGTCGACGGTCCGGACGAAGCCCTTCGGGTCGGTGTTCGTGCCCTCGTCCACGGCGAAGGTCTCGACCTTCGGGGGGTGCAGCGCCACGGCCCGGGACCCTAACGATCAGCGCCGCCCCGGACGAGCGGTCCGGGACGGCGCGGCGCGAACGGGATCAGCCCGCGACGGCGGCGGGGTCCATCCAGACGACCTCCCGGACGTGGCCGTCCGGGTCGGCGAAGCCGGCGCCGTACATGAAGCCGTGGTCCTGGTCGGGCTTCCACTCGCTGCCGCCGTGCGCGAGCGCCGCCGCTCGGACGAACGACTCGTTCGTCACCCATGATGGTGATGAACGAGTCGTTCGTGCCGTTCGGTGACGGGTGTTGCCGCTGCGACTGCTCATGGCGGGTCCCCGGCCGCCGAGCCGACGAGACTGTCGGGGGGTGCGGTTAGCCTCGATGACATGGCGTTCGCGACCGAGGTCCCCGGGGCCGCGCGGGATTCCCACCACGGCGATTCCGACGACGGAGACACCGGCACGCTGCTCGACAACCCCGAGGGTCTGCCCGATGACGCGCTCGCCGAGTCGGAGTTCCGGCCGATCGGGGAGATCGAGCGCACCGGGGCGCCCTTCGAGGTCGTCAGCCCGTACTCGCCCGCGGGTGACCAGCCGGCGGCGATCGACGATCTCGAGCGGCGGGTCCGGGGCGGCGAGCACGACGTCGTCCTGCTCGGCGCCACCGGTACCGGCAAGTCGGCCACCACGGCGTGGCTGATCGAGCGGGTCCAGCGGCCGACGCTGGTGATGGCGCCCAACAAGACGCTGGCCGCGCAGCTGGCCAACGAGCTGCGTGAGCTGCTGCCGAACAACTCCGTCGAGTACTTCGTCTCGTACTACGACTACTACCAGCCCGAGGCGTACATCGCGCAGACCGACACCTACATCGAGAAGGACTCCTCGATCAACGAGGACGTCGAGCGGCTGCGGCACTCGGCGACCTCGAACCTGCTGCTGCGCCGCGACGTCGTCGTGGTCGCGTCGGTGTCGTGCATCTACGGCCTGGGCACGCCGCAGTCCTACCTCGACCGGTCGGTCAAGCTCGAGGTCGGCGACGAGATCGACCGGGACCAGCTGCTGCGCGCCCTGGTCGACGTCCAGTACCAGCGGAACGACATGTCCTTCGCCCGCGGCACGTTCCGGGTGCGCGGGGACACCGTCGAGATCATCCCGGCGTACGAGGAGCTCGCGATCCGGATCGAGTTCTTCGGCGACGAGATCGAGTCGCTGTACTACCTGAACCCGTTGACCGGCGACGTGGTCAACCAGGTCCAGGACGTCCGCATCTTCCCGGCCACCCACTACGTCGCGGGCCCGGAGCGCATGGAGCGGGCCATCGGGGCGATCGAGAAGGAGCTGGAGGAGCGCCTCGCCGAGCTGGAGAACCAGGGCAAGCTCCTCGAGGCCCAGCGACTGCGCATGCGCACCAGCTACGACATCGAGATGATGCGCCAGGTCGGCTTCTGCTCGGGCATCGAGAACTACTCGCGCCATATCGACGGCCGCGGTCCTGGCACCGCGCCGGCGACGCTGATCGACTACTTCCCGAACGACTTCCTGCTGGTCATCGACGAGTCCCACGTGACCGTGCCGCAGATCGGCGGCATGTACGAGGGCGACATGTCCCGCAAGCGCAACCTCGTCGAGTACGGCTTCCGGCTCCCGAGCGCCACCGACAACCGCCCACTGACCTGGGAGGAGTTCGCCGACCGCATCGGGCAGACGGTGTACCTGTCGGCGACCCCGGGCGACTACGAGATGCGCCAGGCCGGCGGGGAGTTCGTCGAGCAGGTCATCCGGCCGACGGGTCTGCTCGACCCCGAGGTGGTCGTCAAGCCGACGAAGGGCCAGATCGACGACCTCGTCGCCGAGATCCGGTCCCGTGTCGAGGAGAACGAGCGCACGCTGGTCACCACGCTGACCAAGAAGATGGCCGAGGACCTCACCGACTACCTGCTCGAGCTCGGGATCAAGGTCCGTTACCTGCACTCGGAGGTCGACACCCTGCGCCGCGTGGAGCTGCTGCGCGAGCTGCGGTCGGGGGAGTACGACGTGCTCGTCGGCATCAACCTGCTCCGAGAGGGTCTCGACCTGCCCGAGGTGTCGCTGGTCGCGATCCTCGACGCCGACAAGGAGGGGTTCCTCCGCAGCGAGCGCTCCCTCATCCAGACGATCGGCCGCGCCGCCCGCAACGTGTCGGGCCAGGTCCACATGTACGCGGACAAGGTCACCGAGTCGATGCAGTACGCCATCGACGAGACCAACCGGCGCCGCGAGAAGCAGATCGCCTACAACACCGAGCGGGGTGTCGACCCGCAGCCGCTGCGCAAGAACATCAACGACATCCTCGACCGCGTCTACCGCGAGGCCGAGGACACCGAGGTCGAGATCGGCGGGTCGGGCCGCAACGCCTCCCGCGGCCGGCGCGCGGCGGGCGAGGCGGGCGGCACCCGGGGCCACTCGGGCGTCGTCGAGCACCGCGACACCGCGGGGATGGCCCGCGCCGACCTGGCGGACCTCATCCAGCAGCTCACCGACCAGATGATGGCGGCGGCCCGGGACCTGCAGTTCGAGCTCGCGGGGCGGCTGCGCGACGAGATCGCCGACCTCAAGAAGGAGATGCGCGGGATGGACGCGGCCGGCGTCAGCTGACCCGGCTGACGACGGGCGTGCGTGCCCGCGCGGCCCGGCCCGAGGACGACGACTTCGGCCTGCGCCGCGGGCGTCGCGGTTATGCTGCGGGTCACAGGGATAGGGCGTCCCTGGCCGGAGGTGCGCGTGGTGGACGACGGCGTCTGCGCGGTGACGCGGAGCACGGATCTGCGCCGACACGCCCGCCTGCTCCACCAGGCCCACGACGCTCGGCTGTCCGGCGCCGGCTCCCAGACGGTGCGCCGGGTGGTCAGCCGCTCCTGGGACCGCGTCCTGTCCTACGGCGTCGCCCCCGACGGCCGCACGCTCGACGATCCCGCCGGGCCGGCCACCGTCGAGCGCCGACGGGCCGCCTCGCCGATCGCGAAGGTCCTCCCGCAGCTGCGTGCCAGCCTCACCGCGGTGGCCGAGGACGCCGAGCACATCATGGTCGTCACCGCGGCCGACGGGTTCGTGCTCTGGCGCGAGGGCGCGACGCGGGTCGGGCGCCTCGCCGACGACCTCGGGTTCCTCCCGGGCGCCGACTGGACCGAGGCGTCGGTCGGGACGAACGCCATCGGGACCGCGCTGGCCGAGCACGCGTCGGTCCAGCTGTTCTCCGCCGAGCACTTCGTGCGTGCCCAGCACCCGTGGACCTGCACCGCGAGCCCGATCCACGACCCGCGCACCGGCGAGATGCTCGGCGTCGTCGACCTCTCGGGGCCCGCCCCCACGGTGCACCCCACCACGGTCGCGCTGGTCCACACCGCCGTCCGGCTCGCCGAGTCCGGGCTGTGGACCCAGCACGAGGCCCGCCTCGACGGGCTGCGCGCCGTCGCCGCCCCGCTGCTGGCCCGCGAGCACGGCCCCGCCCTCGTGATCGACGACCACGGCTGGGTCGCCGCGTCCACCGGCCTGGCGCCGCGCGACCGGGTGGCGGTCCCCGGCGCCGGGGAGGCGATGCTCGTGCACGGGCTCGGGGCCTGCCTGCCCGAGCGGGTGCCCGGCGGTTGGATGCTGCGTCCGAGCGCGGCGGGGGAGGGGGCCACCCGGCTGCGCCTCGACCCGGGCGGCGATCCGCCCGGGGCGGTCGTCGAGGGCCGGGAGCAGTGGCGGCACGCGCTCTCCCGGCGTCACCAGCAGATCCTCGCCCTGCTCATGTGCGCCGGGACCGCAGGACTGGACGCCGCGGCGCTGAGCCGCGCGCTCTACGACGACGCCGACCACCTCGTCACGGTCCGCGCGGAGCTGTCCCGGCTCCGGCGCGTGCTCGGCGGACTGATCGCGGCGCGCCCGTACCGGATCGCGCCCGGCGTCGAGATCGTCCCGCCCGGCCGCGAGGTACTGGCCCGTCTGCTGGGACCTGCAACACCGCTGCAACTCTGGCCGTGACGGGGGTCACCGCCGTGGGATGAGGTCCAAGCCAACGAGGGAGGACCCATGAAGGCTGCGCGCTTCCACGGACGCGGAGACGTCCGCGTCGAGGAGGTCACCGAGCCCCACCCGGGCCCGGGCCAGGTTCAGATCGCCGTCGAGTGGTGCGGGATCTGCGGCACCGATCTGCACGAGTTCCTCGACGGGCCGATCTTCGCCCCGACCCCCGCGAACCCCCACCCGCTGACCGGTGGCGGCGTTCCCATCACGCTCGGGCACGAGTTCTCCGGGGTGGTCGCCGAGCTGGGCAGCGGCGTGACCGGTCTGTCCGAGGGCGACCGCGTCGTCGTCGAGCCCTACGACGTCTGCGGGAAGTGCAGCGCCTGCAAGGACGGCCGCTACAACATCTGCCGTCAGCTCGGATTCATCGGCCTCGACGGCGACCAGGGCGGCTTCGCCGAGAAGATGACCGTGGACACCCGCTGGGTCCACCGCATCGACGGCCTCACCCCGGAGCAGGGCGCCCTGGTGGAACCCCTCGCCGTCGGTTACCACGCCACCAAGCTGTCCGGCCTGCCCCGCGGCGGGAGCGCGGCGGTCTTCGGCTCGGGCCCGATCGGCCTGGTCACCGCCGCAGCACTGCGCGCGACCGGTGCGGGACAGGTGATCGTCGTGGAGCCGGCCGACGCCCGGAAGGCCAAGGCCCCCGGCGCGGGCGCCGACCACGTGCTCGACCCGACCGAGGTCGACGTCCCCGAGGCGATCCGCGAGCTCACCGACGGCCGCGGCGCCGACGTGACCTTCGAGTGCGCGGGGGTCGACGAGGTGCTGACCGCGGCGATCGCGAGCACCCGGCCCGGCGGGACCTGCGTCAACGTCTCCATCTGGGGCCACCCGGCGTCGTTGGACATGAACTCGCTGGTGTTCTCCGAGATCCACCTCATCGGCTCGCTGGCCTACGCGAACCGGCACGAGGAGGTGATCGACCTGATCCGCTCCGGCACGGTCGACGTCGACCAGTTCATCACCGGGCGCATCGGGCTCGACGACATCGTCGATCAGGGCTTCCGGGAGCTGATCGACCACAAGGAGTCCAACGTCAAGATCCTGGTGCAGCCGTGAGCGCGGCGCAGGGACGCGTCGCGGTCGTCACCGGGGCCGGCCGCGGGATCGGGGCCGCGATCGCCCGGCGGCTCGCCTCGGACGGGCTCGCGGTCATGGTCTCCGACGTGGACGGCGGGTCCGCCGCCGACACCGCGAAGGCCATCGTCGCGGACGGCGGGCGGGCGGTGGCGCAGGTCGCGGACGTATCCGACCGCGACGCCTGCTTCGCGCTGGTCGCCGCTGCCCGCGAGGAGCTCGGCGGCCTCGACGTCATGATCTCCAACGCCGGGATCGCCCAGGTCAAGACGCTGCTCGAGGTCACGCCCGGCGACCTGGAGCACATGCTCGGGGTGAACGTGGGCGGCGTGCTGTGGTGCCTCCAGGCGGCGGCCGAAGCGATGATCGAGATGGGGCGCGGCGGGAAGATCATCTCCGCGTCGTCCATCGCCGGTCACCAGGGCTTCGACCACCTGGGCCACTACTCGGCCTCGAAGTTCGCCGTCCGGGCGCTCACCCAGGCCGCGGCGAAGGAGCTGGCGCCCCACGGGATCACGGTGAACGCGTACTGCCCGGGGATCGTCGGGACGACGATGTGGGACGAGATCGACGTCGGGCTCGGGCGCTACCTCGGGACGGGCAAGGGCGAGGCGCTCGCGCAGTACGCGAAGCTCATCCCGCTGGGCCGGGTGCAGACCCCGGAGGACGTGGCCTCGTTCGTCTCGTACCTGGCGAGCCCGGACGCGGACTACATGACCGGGCAGGCGCCGATGATCGACGGCGGGATCGTGATGGTGTAGGTGCGCTCCGCGCTCGTGAGCACTTTCCGGTGCCATGACACCGGAAAGTGCTCACGAGGGCTTCGCCCACCTACCCCGAGTGGCGGCGGTCGAGATGATCTGGGTAACATCACCGTCATGATCGCGCGACGGGGAGAGGTAGTACTCCGGCGCGTCGGGTGAGCCAGGCTCCCGGCGCGCAGTGCCATCGTGCGCGACCGTGGGCCACGCACGATCCCCGAGAACCTGGCTCGGATTCCATCCAGCGGATCCAGTTTCTCCAGGAGCTTGTCGTGACCACCCTCGAACCCGCCCGCATCGCCGCCGCCGACGTCGAGCGCGCCGTCAACGGCCCGGGCCGTCGGCCCTCCCGCCTGCCCCGCCCGTGGACCATCGTCACCACCGGTGGCATGCCGGGCGTCATGTCCCTCGCCTCGCGGCTCTGCGAGCTCGGCTACCGGGTCCCGGACTTCTCCGTCGACGTCCACGAGGGCGTCTCCTGCTCCAGCATCTCGTGCACCGTCGCGCTCACCACCGACGAGCAGGACGCGTTCGCCGACGGCGTCCGCCGCCTTCCCGGCGTGCTCAGCGTCGAGCCCTTCTAGACACCGGGCGCGGCAAATCGGTCGCGGTCCGGGCCGTCGGCGCCCTAGCGTCTCCGGACATGATCCCGCGCCCCGACTCTTGAGTCCCCCGACGACGGCGCCCTCACCCGGCACCGTCGTTGACGCTGCCCGAACCGCTGACCCCGGGCCGCTTCCTGCTCGCGATCCTGCGGTCGCGGCCCTGGCTCGCGGTGGGCACGGTCGTCGTCGGCACCCTCTGGCTGGTGCCCGGTGCGGTGATCCCGCTCGTCGCGGGGTCGGCCGTGGACGCCGGGGTCGCCCGGGGTGACACCGGGGCCCTCGTCCGTGACGTCGCGGTCGTCGTCGCCCTCGGGCTCGCCCAGATGGTGAGCGGGGGAGCGCTGGACTTCCTCGACCACGGCATGTGGCTGCACGGCGCGTCCGCCACCCAGCGCACGGTCAACGCGCACGTCCTGCGGCTCGGCGCCTCCCTGGCGCCGCAGGCCTCCAGCGGTGAGGTCACCGCGGTCACCACCTCGGACGCCGCCAAGATCGGGAACCTGTTCGAGACGTTCGGACGGTTCACGGGCTCGGTGGTGGCGTTCGCGGTGGTCGGCGTCGGGCTGTTCGCGCGCTCGCCGGTCCTGGGAGCGGTGGCGGTCGTCGGCGTCCCCCTGGCCGTCATCGGCATCGGGCCCCTGCTCGGGCCCCTGCAACGACGGCGCGACGCCCAGCGCGACGAGCTGTCCGCGGTGAACGCGCTGGCCGGCGACATCGTCTCGGGCCTGCGGATCCTCCGCGGGGTCGGGGGCGAGTCCCGGTTCGCGGCGCGGGTCGGCGACGCCACCGCGCGCGTCCGCGACGCCGGGGTGCTCGTCGCCCGCAGCACCGCCTGGCTCGCCGCGGCCGAGGTGCTGCTCCCGGGAGCGGTCCTCGTCGTGATCACCTGGCTGGGCGCCCGGCTCGCCGTGGCCGGCACGATCAGCCCCGGCGAGCTCGTGGCGGTCTACGGCGCGTCGGCGTTCCTCGTCATCCCGGTCACCACCGCGACCGAGGCCGCCGGATCGCTGGCCTCGGCCCGGGCGGGCGCGCGCACGGTGGTGCGGCTGCTCGGGCTGCGACCGCTGCTGGTGGCGACGCCCGACCCGGTACCCATCCCGCCCGGCTCGGTGTCCCTCGACGACCCGGTCACCGGCCTGCACGCCCCCGCCGGGGCGCTCACGGTGGTCGACGCCGGGCCTGGGGCGTCCGCGCTGGCCGCCCGGCTGGCTCGCTTCGCCGACCACACCGAGCCCGCGCGCGTCGCGGGCGTGCCGGTCGACCGCGCCGACCTCGCGGCCCTGCGACGGCGGGTGGTGCACGCCCACCCCGAGGACCTGTGGTTCTCGGGACGGCTGCGCGACGAGCTGGTCGTCCACGGAGCCCTCGACGTGGACACGGCCCTGGACGCGGCCGCCGCGACCGAGATCGTCGACGGCTTCCCCGGCGGCCTCGACGAGGCCCTGGGCGAGCGCGGCCGGGAGGTCTCGGGCGGTCAGCGGCAGCGCTTGGCCCTGACGAGGTCGCTGCTCACCGACGCGGACGTCCTCGTCCTCGAAGAACCCACCTCCGCGGTCGACGCCCACACCGAGGCGTGGATCGCGGCCCGGGTCGCGGTGCTGCGCCGCGGCCGGACCACGGTCGTGCTCACCCAGGGCTCGCCGTGGCGCCACGTCGCCGACCACGTCGTCGACCTCACCCGCACCCTGGAGAGGAGCATCCGATGACCGCCGTCCTGGGCTACGCGACCCCCCGCGAGGCGTGGGCCTGGGCGCGCGGGGTGCTGCGCGCCCACCGCAGCCGGGCCGCCGCGACGGCCGGGTGCTTCCTCGCCGCGGCCGCGGCCGGGCTGGTCGGGCCGCAGCTGCTCGGCGCGCTCGTCGACGAGGTGGCCACCGGAGGGCGCTCCACCGCGCGCATCGACCTGCTCGCGGCGGCGTTCCTCGCGGCGCTGGTGGTGGCGGCGGTGCTGCGGCGCTCGGCGCGGTGGCGGGCCGGGGTCCTGGGTGAGGAGCTGCTCGCGGCCAACCGCACCCAGCTCGTCGACCGGGCGCTGGCCCTCCCGTTGGCGACGGTCGAGTCGGTCGGCACCGGGGCGCTGCTCTCGCGGGCGACCACCGACCTCGACCGCGTGGACTCCGCGCTGCGCCAGGGGGTCCCGGAGGTCCTGACCGCGGTCGTCACGGTCGTGCTGACCGTCGCCGCGATGGTCGTGACGTCGCCGCTGCTCGCCCTCGCGCTGCTCGTGGCCGTCCCGACGGTGGTGCTCCCGACGCGGTGGCTGTGGCGCCGCCTGCCCGCAGCGATGCTGCGGATGCTCGACGCGTGGGCCGGGCTCGCCTCGCGGGCGCACGAGTCGACGGCCGGCGCGCGCACCCTCGACGCGCACGGACTCGTCGAGCGCCGGGTGGCGGGCGACGACGACGCGCTCGTCGCGAGCATCGACCGGGAGCGGGACGTGCGCGCGCTGCACGTGCGCTGGACACCGTGGCTGGAGCTCTCCCACGTGCTCCCGGTGGCCGCGACGCTGGTCCTGGGGGCGTGGGCGTACGGCGCCGGGCTGGCCTCGCTGGGCGAGGTGACCACGATGGTCCTCTACGTCCAGGCTCTCGCCCTCCCCCTCGACGAGTCGCTGTGGTGGGTGGAGGACCTCATGGTCGCGGTGGTGGCGCTGCGCCGGGTGCTCGGCGTGCGGGTGCCCGAGCCGAGCGCCGTCGTGGGCGTCGCCCGGCACGACGGCGAGCGCGGGCTGCACCTCGAGGCCGTCCGGTTCGCCTACCGGGAGCACCGCCCGGTGCTGCGCGGGATCGACCTGCACGTCCCGCCCGGCGAGCGGCTCGCGGTGGTCGGCGGCTCGGGGGCGGGCAAGTCGACGCTGGCACGCCTGGTCGCGGGCATCTCGGCCCCGACGTCGGGCGCGGTCCGACTCGACGGCCGCGAGGTCACCACCCTCGACGACGACACGCTGCGCGGCGAGGTGCTGCTGCTGACCCAGGAGCACCACGTCTTCACCGGCTCGGTGCGCGACAACCTCGCGCTGCCCGCCGGGGACCACGCCGACGACGACCTGCGCGCCGCCCTGGAGCTCGTCGGGCTCGGCGACTGGTTCGCGACGCTGCCCGACGGGCTCGCCACCGCCGTCGGGTCCGGGGCCGTGTCCGTGCCCGCGCCGGTCGCCCAGCAGCTCGCGCTCGCACGGGTGGTCCTCGCCGACCCCGGCACCGTCGTGCTCGACGAGGCCACCTCCCTGCTCGACACCGCCGCCGCGCGCCGGGCCGAGGGCGCGCTCGACCGGGTGCTCGCCGGGCGCACGGTCATCGCGATCGCGCACCGGCTGCACACCGCGGCCGCCGCGGACCGGGTCGCGGTGATGGAGGACGGCATGATCGTCGAGCTCGGTCCGCCCGGGGTGCTGCGCGACGCGGACGGGCCGTACGCGCGGCTGGTGGCGGCGGCGTCGGACTGACCGACGTGGGGCCGTGCGGCGCGAGTCGCGGCGCGGGGGCACTCTGGAGTCGTCACCGCCGGCGAGGAGGACCTCCGTGCCCGACACCCCCGACGGGGGCCGCTCCCAGCCCGGGGGTGGCTCCCTGTTCGACGATCTGTTCGGTCGGCTCGTCGACCTCGACCTCGGCGTGCTGTTCGGCGACCCCGACGCCGAGCGGGACCGGCAGGATCCGTCGTCGGCACCCGACGACCGGACCCGCACCGACCCGTCGTCGGGACCCGGATCCGGTCGGCCCCCGCGGCGGACGCCCGCCCTGGACCGGCACGGTCACGACCTCACCGCCGACGCGCGGGCGGGACGGCTCGACCCCGTCATCGGGCGGGACACCGAGGTCGCGCAGGTCGTGGAGGTGCTCGCCCGACGCAGCAAGAACAACCCGGTGCTGCTGGGGGAGCCCGGCGTCGGGAAGACGGCGATCGTCGAGGGGATCGCGTCGCGGATCGTCGAGGGACGCGTACCGGAGGCGCTGCGCGGGGTCCGGGTCGTCACGGTGGACCTGGGCGGGATGGTCGCCGGGACGAAGTACCGCGGCGAGTTCGAGGAGCGGCTGACCGCGGTGCTGGCGGAGGCCTCCCACCCGGACGTCGTGCTCTTCGTGGACGAGATGCACCTGCTCGTCGGGGCGGGCGCCGGCCACGAGGGCACCATGGACGCCGCGTCGATGCTCAAGCCCGCCCTCGCCCGGGGCGCGCTGCGGCTGATCGGGGCGACGACGACCGCCGAGTACCGCCGCCACGTCGAGCCCGACGCCGCGCTCGCCCGCAGGCTCGCGACGATCACCGTCGAGGAACCGACCCCGGAGCAGGCGCTGGCCGTCCTGGACGGGACCGTCGCGCGCTACGAGGCGCACCACCGCGTCATCCTGCCGCCCGCGACCCGCCGGACGGCCGTCGACCTGACGACGAAGCACGTCCACGAGCGCCGGCTGCCCGACAAGGCGCTCGACGCGCTCGACCGCGCCGCCGCCCGGGTCCGCACCCGCGCGTCGGAGGACGGCACGCCCGGCACCCCGACGGTGACCCCGGCCGACGTCGCGCAGGTCGTCGCGGACACCACCGGCCTGCCGGTCGCCGACCTCACCGACGACGAGCGCACCCGTCTGCTCGACCTCGACGCGAGGCTGTCCTCGAGGGTCGTCGGGCAGGACCCCGCGGTGGACACCGTGGTCGACGCGGTCCTCGCCGGGCGCGCGGGGCTCGCCGACCCGTCCCGGCCCGTCGCGTCGCTGCTGTTCGTCGGCCCGACCGGCGTCGGGAAGACCGAGCTCGCGCGGGCACTGGCGGCGACGCTGCACGGCACGGGTGACGCGCTGGTCCGGTTCGACATGGCCGAGTTCGCCGAGAAGCACACCGTCTCCCGGCTCACCGGTGCCCCGCCCGGCTACGTCGGGCACGACCGGCCGGGCGAGCTCACCGAGGCGGTGCGCCGCCGGCCGTCGTCGGTGGTGCTGTTCGACGAGATCGAGAAGGCGCACCCCGACGTCGTCGCCGTGCTGCTCGGGATCCTCGACGCGGGCCGCCTCACCGACACCCACGGGCGGACGGCGTCGTTCACCGACACCGTCGTGATCATGACGTCGAACCTGGCCGCGGCGGAGCTGGCGGTCGCGGGCGCGGCCGTCGAGGCGGCGCGGGACCCGGTGATGACGGTGCTGCGGCGGTCGCTGCGCCCGGAGCTGCTGGGGCGGATCGACGACGTCGTGCTGTTCCGGCCGCTCTCCGACGAGCTCCTCGCTCAGGTGGTCGAGCTGGCGCTGACCGCGACCCGGGAGCGGCTCGCGGCGCAGGACGTGACGCTGACCGTCACCCCGGCCGCGCTCACCCTGCTGGCCGGCCGGGCCGACCGGCGCGCCGGGGCGCGCGGACTGCGCCAGGTGGTGGCCCGCGAGGTGGAGCGCCCGATCGCGCGGCGGATCATGGCGGGGGCGGCGCCGCCCGGGGCGGAGGTCGTGGTGGACACGGACGCCGCGGGGACGGCGGTGACGTTGGAGGTAGGTGCCTCCGGCATGTGAGCACTTTCTGGTGTCATAGCACCCGAAAGTGCTCACGAGGCCGAAGGCCACCTACTCCACCGTCACCGACTTCGCGAGGTTGCGCGGCTTGTCGATGTCGCGTCCGAGCTCGGCGGCGCAGTGGTACGCGAGCAGCTGCAGCGGCACGCCGAGCAGGATCGGGTCGAGCTCCGGCTCCAGGCGCGGGACCCGCAGCACGGCGTCCGCGAGCCCGTCGGGCAGGTCGGCGTTCGTCACCGCGATCACCGGGCCGCCGCGGGCCTTGACCTGCTCGATCGTCGAGATGTTCTTGGCGACCACCTCGTCGTCGGGGACCACCACCACGCACGGCATCGACGCGTCCACCAGCGCCAGCGGGCCGTGCTTGAGCTCCGAGGCGGCATAGGCCTCGGCGTGCACGTAGGAGATCTCCTTGAGCTTCTGGGCGCCCTCCCGCGCGACCGCCGACCCCCGCACGCGGCCCAGGTAGAACATCGACCGCGCGTGGGCGTACTTCCGCGCGACGGCCGCCACCTCCTGCTCCGCGAGCAGCGCGGTCTCGACGGCGTCCGGGAGCCGCCGCAGGCCCTCGACCAGGCGCCCGCCGTGGGCCGCCGAGAGGTCGCGCACCCGCCCCAGCAGCA
This sequence comes from Actinomycetospora sp., assembly GCF_036497245.1. Classification (GTDB taxonomy): domain Bacteria; phylum Actinomycetota; class Actinomycetes; order Mycobacteriales; family Pseudonocardiaceae; genus Actinomycetospora. Next base: position 27,936 of record NZ_DASXJS010000167.1, read on the forward strand.
GCGCGAGCAGCGCGAACGACGTCGTCATCGAGCTGAACGCCTTGGTCGAGGCCACCGAGACCTCGGGACCGGCGTGGATGAACATGCCCGCCCCGCACTGCCGGGCGATCGCCGAGCCGATCACGTTGACGCACCCGACGACTCGCCCGCCCTTGCGCTGCAGCTCCTCGACGGCGGCCAGGGTGTCGATGGTCTCGCCCGACTGGCTCACCGCGACGTAGAGCGTGTCGGGGTCGACCATCGGGTTCCGGTAGCGGAACTCGCTGGCCTGCTCGGCGTCGGCGGGCACGCGGGCCAGCTCCTCGACGAGGGCGGCGCCCATCTGCCCGGCGTAGAGCGCGGACCCGCAGCCGAGGAAGGTCACCCGGCGGATCCCGCGCAGCTCGCGGGGGTCGAGCCGGAGCCCGTCCAGCCTCGCCGTCGCGAACCGGGTGTCGAGCCGGCCGGCCAGGACCCGGCGCAGCGCGGCCGGCTGCTCGTGGATCTCCTTGGAGAGGAAGTCGACGTGGCCGTCGAGGTCGTAGTCGTCGTCGTTCACGTCGACCGTGGTGGGCGGCCCGAGCCGGGAGCCCTCGTAGCCGCCGGCGGTGACGGTGGCGAGCTCGCCGTCGGCGAGGAACACGACCTGGCGGGTGTGCCGGACGAGGGCCGCGACGTCGGAGGCGACGAACATCTCGCCGTCGCCGAGCCCCAGCACGATGGGGCTGCCGTTGCGGGCGACGACGAGCTCGTCGGGACGCTTCGCGTCGAGGACGACGAGACCGTAGGTCCCCTCCACCACGCGCAGCGCCTCGCGAACCGCCTCCTCGAGGGTGCGCGACTCGTCGGCGGCCACCTCCTTCGCGATGAGGTGGGGGAGGACCTCGGTGTCGGTGTCGCTCGCGAAGCTCACGCCATCCGCGGCAAGCTTGGCGCGCAGCTCGTCGGCGTTCTCGACGATGCCGTTGTGGACGACGGCGATCCGGCCGGCGGCGTCGGTGTGCGGGTGGGCGTTGCGCTCGCTCGGCTCGCCGTGGGTCGCCCAGCGGGTGTGGGCGATGCCGACCTTGCCGGGGCTGGGCTCGTCGCCGATGGCGGCGCGGAGGTCGTCGACGCGTCCGACGGCCTTCGTCGTCCGCAGGGACTTCCGGTAGGCGACGGCGAGCCCGGCCGAGTCGTACCCGCGGTACTCCAGGCGGGCGAGTCCCTCGACGAGGATCCTCGCCGCGGGTCGGGTGCCGACGTACCCCACGATGCCGCACATACGCAGTGCTCCTCTTTCTTCGGCGTCTCAGCCGTAGACGATGCGTCGCAGGCGCCGCTCGGACAGGGATCCGGGCGCGACCGGCCGACGGGTGAGCTCGTCGGCGATCACGGTCCAGATCTCCGCGTTGCGCTTCTCGCGGGCCTGCAGCTCCCGGTGACGTCGGCGCACGTACTCCTCGGCGGTCTCCGAGTAGTAGGCGACGACGTCGGCCACCACGCGCGCGGCGACCGGCCCGGGAAGACCCGTCGACTCCGCGACGTGGCGGACGAGCTCGGGGTCCATGACGCCGAGCTTGCCCGCAACGGCCACCGCAGCGCCACTTTCCTGCCCGGTGGCGGGCAGGAAAGCCGCGATCGTGACGCTAAGAGGCGGCCGGGGTCGGCCCCACGTAGCGGGCCGAAGGCCGGATGATCGTCGACGACTCCGCCTGCTCGAGGACGTGGGCGCACCATCCCACGACCCGGCTGACCGCGAACGTCGGCGTGAACATCTCCCGGGGCACGCCGGCGAGCGCCATGACCACGCCGGCCCAGAACTCCACGTTCGCCCGCAGGTCCCGTCCCGGCCGGTGCTCGGCGAGCAGGGCCTCGGTGCGGTCCTGGACGGTCTCGGCCAGCGCGACGATCTCGCCGCCCGGGAGATCGGCGAGGTCGCGGGCCACCTCGCGCAGCATGACCGCGCGCGGGTCGGCGGTGCGGTACACGGCGTGGCCGAACCCCATGATCCGGTCGCCGGTCGCGAGCTTGGCCCGCACGTAGGCATCGATGCGATCGGGGGAACCGATCTCGTCCACCGCCTCGAGCGCGCGGTCCGGGGCGCCGCCGTGCAGCGGGCCCGCGAAGGTCCCGAGGGCGGCGACGACCGCGGAGGCCACGTCGGTGCCCGCCGAGGCCGCCACCCGCGCGGTGAACGTCGACGCGTTGAAGCCGTGATCGATGGTCGCGACGAGGTAGCGCTCGACGGCGGCCGCGGCCCGCGGGTCGGGCTCGGTGCCGTGCAGCAGGTACAGCCAGGCGGCGCCATCGTGCAGGTCGTCGCGCGGGACGACGGGCTCGAGACCGCGGCGCAGGCGGTACAGGGCGGCGAGGATCGTCGGGGTGGCGGCGACGACGCGCAGCGCGTCGGCCCGGCGCGCCCGCGGGGTGGCACCCCAGACGGGGGCCAGGTCGTCGGCCGCGCCGAGGGTCGCGAGGGCGGCGCGCAGCCCGGCCAGTGGCTGGAACCCCCGTCCCGCCGCGGCGAGGGTCGGGAGCACCGCGCGGACGGCGTCGGGCAGCTCCCGGCGCTCGGCGAGCTCGGCGCGGAACCGCGCGCGCCCGTCCGCCTCGGCGTGCCGTCCCGGATCCCCGTCGGGGAGCTCCCCGTCGAGGACCAGCGCCGCGACGTCGTCGAAGGTCCGCGTGCGCGCGAGCTCGACCGCCGAGCGGCCCCGGTAGTGGTAATAGCCCTCGGCGCCGCGGACGTCGCCGATCGCGGTGTCACTGACCGCCACCCCGCGCAGCCCGGCGGGGACGGTCTCGATCGTGGTCATGGCGCGACGATGCGCTCGCCCGATCAAGGCAGTCAATCTTGATACGGTCAACCCTCGTGACGACCCTGACGACGGCGGAGGCGGCGGTCCGGCTCGGCGTGAAGCCCGACACGCTCTACGCGTACGTGAGCCGTGGCCTGCTCACGTCCACCCGGGGCACGGGCGGGCGGGCCAGCACGTTCGACGCCGCCGAGGTCGATGCGCTCGCCGCCCGCCGGGGCGCCGCCCGCCGCCCCACCGGGGTCGCGGAGACGATCACGACGCGGCTGACGCTCCTCGCCGACGACGAGGTCTACTTCTGCGGCCTGTCCGCCACCGACCTCGCCCGCACCGAGACCCCGGAGCGCGTCGCGGCGCTGCTCTGGCTCGGCGACCTCGACGCCGAACTGCCGGAGCCGGAGGTCGACGACGTCGTCGGGCCGGTGCGGGACCTGGTGGCCGCGATGCCCGGGCGGCCCCGGCCGACCGACCGGCTCCGGGTCGCCGTCGCGACCCTGGCCGCGCTCGACCCGTGGCGGTTCGACCTGGCGCCCGCGGCCGTCGTCGCGACGGCGATGCGGTGCCGTCGCGGGATGATCGCCGCCCTGGGCGAGGGCGGGCTGTGGCCGGCTCTCGTCTCCGAGCCCGCGCCGGAGCCGCCCGAGGTGCTGCGCACCGCGCTCGTCCTGCTCGCCGACCACGGTCTCGCCGCCTCCACGATGGCCGCGCGGGTGGCGGCGAGCGCGCGGGCGCATCCGTACGCGGTGGTCTCGGCGGGCCTGGGGGCGCTGGACGGCCCGGTGCACGGCACGGCGAGCACGGCGGCGTTCCGCTTCCTGGCCGAGGCGCTCGCCGACCCGGAGGCCGCCGTGGCCGAGCGGCTGCGCGCGGGGGAGCGGCTCCCCGGGTTCGGGCACTCGATCTACCGCGAGCGTGATCCGCGGGCGGCGGTGCTGCTGGACCTCATCCCCGGGACCGAGGCGGCGGTGCTCGTCGAGCGGCTGACGGCGGCGGTGGCGGGCCGGCCGGGGGTGTTCCCGAACGTCGACCTGGCGCTCGCGGCCGTGCAGCACGTCCACGGGATGCGGCCCGAGGCCGGGGAGGCGATCTTCGCGGTGGCGCGAACCGTCGGGTGGATCGCCCACGCGCTCGAGCAGTACGCCGACCCGGGCCTGCGGTTCCGGGTGGAGGGGGCGTATGTGGGCCGGAGGCCACCTACGACGTGATGTCCTTGCGCCGGAACCACCAGACCGCCGTCGCCCCGAACGCCGTCGCCCACACCAGGCCCGAGAGCGCCCCGCGCACGACCTCACCGGCGTCGACGTCGAGGGTCAGCAGGTCCGACCACGCGAAGTCGTAGTGGGTGGGGAGGGCGTCGCGGATCGAGCCGAGCGCGTCAATGGTGTCGAGGATCTGGGACAGGATCGAGACCATCACCGCGCCGCCGACCGCCCCGAGCGGCGCGTCGGTGGCCACCGAGAGCAGCGTCGCGACGCCTCCGACCCAGCCCAGGTACAGCGCGAGGTAGACGACGACGAGCGCCAGGCGCAGCACCGCGGTGCCGTAGGGCAGCGACTCCCCGGTCGGCGAGGAGTAGGCGCCGTCGCCGTAGACCAGCGTGCCCAGCGCCAGCGCGACCACGGGGAGCAGCACGAGCACGGACGCCGAGAGGATCCCCGCGACGATCACCTTCTGGCGCAGCAGCCGCACGCGGGGCACCGGGATCGCGAGCAGGTAGCGCAGCGACGACCACGACGCCTCGCTCGCGACGGTGTCGCCGAAGAACAGCGCCACGACCACCACGAACAGGAAGCTCGCCGAGGAGAACAGCGCGAACACCGTGAAGTTCGGCCCGGAGGTCTGCGCGAGGTCAGTCAGTGACACCCCGGCCGCACCGGGCGGTGAGGAGTTGCCGACCGAGAACGCGATCCAGAGCACCACCGGCAGCACCACGGCCAGCGCGAGGGTGATCTGGGTCCGCCTGCGCCGGAGCTGGCGCAGCAGTTCGATCCGCACCGGCAGCGTCGTGCCGGTCGAGGCCTGCCGTGGCCCCAGCCGATGGTCCTCGAGCCCGGTCATGACGGCCCCTCCTCCCCGATCAGGGCCAGGAACGCGTCCTCGAGCCGGCGCCGTGGCCCGACCCCGACCACGTCGATCCCGGCGTCCACGAGCAGCCGCACCACCGCCGCCCGCTGCGACGGCCCGGCGTCGCGGCCCACGTCGACCACGACGACGTCGTCCCGGTCCCGGTCCGCCTCGGCCGCGTTCTCGCCCGCGGCGACCAGCGCGACGGCGCGGTCCCGCTCGTCCGCCGGGACCGTGATCGCCAGCTGCCCGCCCGCGACCAGCTCCGCGACCTCACCCGAGGCCACCACCTCGCCGCGGTGCATGACGACGACGTGGCTGCACGTCTGCTCGACCTCGGCCAGCAGGTGGCTCGAGACGAGCACCGTGCGGGGGCTGCCGTCGCCGAGCGGCGTGCCGTCCGCGGCTCGTCCCGCGGCATAGCCCCGCAGCACCTCGCGCATGGCGTGGATCTGGGGCGGGTCGAGGCCGTTGGTGGGCTCGTCGAGCACGAGCAGGTCGGGCAGCCCGAGCATCGCCTGCGCGATCGCCAGGCGCTGGCGCATGCCCTGCGAGTAGGTCTTCACGGTGCGGTCGAGCGCGGTGCCGAGCCCGGCGATCGCCAGCGCCTCCGCCATGCGGGCCTCGGGCAGCGGACGGCCGGTCGCCGCCCAGTAGAGCTCGAGGTTGGACCGCCCGGACAGGTGCGGCAGGAACCCCGGGCCCTCGACGAACGAGCCGAGCCGCCCGAGCACCGGCGCGCCGGGCACCACGCGCACCCCGAACACGCGCAGCTCGCCGGCGGTGGGCCGGATGAGGCCCATGAGCATGCGGAGCGTCGTCGTCTTTCCCGCGCCGTTGGGGCCGAGCAGCCCGAGCACCTGCCCGCGCTCCACACGGAAGCCGACGTTCCGGACCGCCACGAACCCGTTCCGGAAGGTCTTCGCGAGCCCGCGCACCACGAGCGGGACGCCGACGAGGTCCGGGTCGACGGCGAGGTCCCCGCCGGGCTCGAGGTCCCGACGACGGCGGCGCGCGGCCACCACGCGCCCGACGACGACCGCGAGCAGCACCCCCGCGAGCAGCACCCCGATGGCGACGACGGGCCCGAGCGGCACGCTCGTCCCGCTCGCCTCGGTGCCGGGCACGCTCGGGACGGAGAGCGCCGCGGGAGCGGAGCGGTCGAGGTCGATGCGGTAGACGGCCGGGTCGGGAGGGGAGGCGAAGCCCTGGTCGGTGGTCGCGAGCGCGACCTCCAGGCGGTGCCCGGCCGCCACGGTCGCGACGATGCCGGGCAGGGTCACCGTCACCGGAACCGCGCTCCCGTCGGCGGGCAGTGCGGGCAGGCGCACCGGGGCGACGGCGGAGCCCAGCAGGGTCCGGGTCGGTGGGCCGCCGTTCGTGCCGGGCGCCACGTCGTAGACCTTGCCGAAGAGCACCGGGCCGGTCGCGGGGCTCGTCACCCCGGGCCTCGCGGCGGCGGGCGGTGCGGCCACGGTCACCCGCACCTGGGACGACCCGGAGATCACGGCGCGTGCGGGCAGCGGTGCGGTGCTGAACGAGGCGGCCTGGCCGGGGAGGTCGGACGCGAGCCGACCGAGCAGGGCGCCCGCCCCACCGGAGCCCGAACCGCCACCGCCACCGGACCCCGAGCCGCCCGACCCCGAACCGCTCGACGACCCGCCCGCCGCGCCCCCGGCCAGGGCGGCCAGCCCCGGCACGCTGGAGATCGAGCCCGGCACGCCGCCGGCGGGCGAGACGACCGTCTGCGCCGCCCCGGACAACGGCAGGTCCTGCCTCCCGACGGGTGCCGCGCCCGCCAGACCGGGGTAGGCGGGCGCCGTGACCACCCGTTGGGTCGGGATCGACCGGCTCCGCACCCCGGAGGGCAGCACGTAGGTGAAGCTCGTCGGCGGGGCGGACCCGACGCCGAGCAGGTAGTGGTCGAGCCACCCGGCGATCCGCGCGTCGGTGCGGTCGTCCGGGGACCCGCCGTCGTGCCCGCCGTTGAACCAGGCGACGGCGACGGTGCCGCCCCCGGCGGCGATCCCGCGGGCCGTGGCGTCGGCCTGGTCGAGGCCGAACAGCGTGTCGTTCTCGCCCTGGACCAACAGCGTCGGCGCCGCGATCCGGGAGGCCACCGAGGCGGGGGAGGAGCGCGCGAGGTACGCGGCGAGCGCCGGCGGCTCCCGCCCGGTCCGCACGGCGTCGACGTAGCCGGCGCACACCTCGGGCGCGAACCGACCGCAGACGTCGGGAGCGGCCTGACCGGGCGAGCGCTGGCCGATCCCGAAGAAGAGCGACGCCCAGGACCGCTTGAAGACCCCGTCGGCGCCGTCCGCCCCGGGAGCGGGCGTCCCCGCCGTCACCGGTGCCGCGGAGCCCTTGTTCGGGAAGAGCGCCTGCCCGAGGTCGTTCCAGGTGATCAGCGGGACGGTGACGTCGACGCGGCGGTCGTAGGCGGCCAGCAGCAGCGCCAGCGCGCCGCCGTAGGAGCCCCCGGTGACCCCGACCCGGGGGTCGCCCGGGCCGTCGAGACGGACCTCGGGGCGTGCGGCGAGCCAGTCCACGAGCTGCGAGGCGTCGGCCACCTCGTAGTCGGGGTTGTTCAGCGCGATCTGGCCGGTGCTCGCCCCGAACCCGCGGGCCGACCACGCGAGCACCACGTAGCCGCGGGCCGCCAGGGACCGTGCCTCGCCCGCCACCGAGTCCTTGGTCTGCCCGAAGCCGTGGGCGAGCAGGACGGCGGGCGCGGGGGTCGTCGCGGGCAGGTAGAGGGTGGCGTCGAGCGACTGCGGCTGGGTGCGCCCTGGCCCGTCGCGCACGTCGATGCGCAACGCCTGCTCCCGCGTGCCCGCCGAGCCCGGTGTGCCGGCGTCCTGGGCGAGCGCCACGGGAGCCCCGAGCGCCACCAGCAGCGCCACGAGGGGCAGCACGACGGCGCCCGCGAGGGCGCGGGAGCCCATCACCCGCGGAAACCTGGGAGGGCGCTTCACCCGCGAAACCCTAGGTGCGGGCGGTGTGCTCGGCGTGCGGAGCACCGCCCCGACCACCCTGTGCGTGGCGTGAGACACCCGGAGTGAACCCCTGAGGACTCCGTGCAATGCTGTGCGCAGGAGGGGAGTATCCCCAGACGGCCTGCGAACGCCTCGTCAGCACGGCAGCGGAAAGATGTCCGGTGCGTTCAGCGCCGCGGCCCGGACCCGGGCAGGCGGCGACGGGAGAGACCTCCGGTGTGGATCAGCGACACCCACCGGAGGAGAAGTGCGCCTCGTGCTCCCCACAGCGCCACCCCTGCCCGACACCGACGCGGTGCTGCCCCCGCCCGCCGGCCCCATGCTGCCCCTGCCCGCCGGCGCTGTGCTGCCCCCGCCCGCCGACCCCCTCCCCGCGTTCACCCCCTCGCTCCCGCCTCCCGGCGGTGAGCCGTTCTGGGTCTGGGCCGCGACCATCGCGGGCCTGCTCGCGATCTTCGCGATCGACCTGTGGGCGGGTAGGCGCGCGCACGCGGTGACGATGCGCGACGCCGGGCGCGGTGTGGCGATCTACGTCGGGCTCGCGGTGCTCTTCGCGGCGGGACTGGTGCTGTTCGGGGGGCGGCACACCGCGACCGCGTTCATCGCGGGCTACGTCACCGAGTACTCGCTCTCGGTGGACAACCTCTTCGTGTTCCTGCTGATCATGACGGCGTTCGCGGTGCCGAGGGCGTTCCAGCACCGGGTGCTGCTGGTCGGCATCCTCATCGCGCTGGTGATGCGCGGCGGGTTCATCGTCGCCGGGGCCGCGGTGCTCTCCGCCTTCTCGTGGGTCTTCTACCTCTTCGGGGCCTTCCTCCTGCTGACCGCGATCAAGGTGATGCGGGGGGACGACGAGGACGAGGAGTACCGGGAGAACGTCCTCGTCCGGACGGTCCGCCGGGTCCTTCCGGTCACCGACTCCTACCGGGAGGGCCGGTTGACCGTCGTCGAGCACGGCAAGCGCTGGGTGACCCCGATGCTCATGGTGATGATCGCGATCGGGCTCACCGACCTGCTGTTCGCGCTCGACTCGATCCCGGCGATCTTCGGGCTCACCAAGGACGCCTACATCGTCTTCACCGCGAACGCCTTCGCCCTACTGGGGCTGCGGCAGCTCTACTTCCTGCTCGACGGGCTGCTCTCGCGGCTGGTCTACCTCAAGTACGGCCTGGGCCTCATCCTCGGCTTCATCGGCGTCAAGCTGGTGCTCGAGGCCCTGCACACGAACACCCTGCCGTTCATCAACGGCGGCCGCCCGGTACCGGTCGTCCTCATCGGCATCGAGGTCTCCCTCGGCGTCATCGTCGGTGTGCTCGCCGTCACCACCGTCGCGAGCCTGCTGCGCACACGCCTGCGCGAGCGCGCGACCGTCTGAGCCCGGGACGCGTCCTCACGGCGCCCCCGCCTCTGCGCTGGCACTCTCGACGGGGGAGCTCGCGAGCAGGCGGGCCCGACGGCACCGGACGGAGCGCGGGTGGCAGCACTTCTCGACCGGCGCCGCGACGGCGGGCCGGCCGGATCGACGTCCCCCGGCGGGTCCCCGCCGATCGCGGCCGTCCGGCGCAGGCGCTGGGCGATCGTCGTGGGCGTGCTGGCGCTGGTCGTCGCGATCCCGGCCGTCGTCGCCTCGTGGCCGGTGGACCCGGCGACGACGCTGACCCCCACCCAGCTGCGTGACCGTGTCACCGCCTCGTCCGACGTGCCCTGGAGCGGCTACGCCGAGAGCTCCGGCGGGCTGAACCTCCCCGACGTCGCCCAGTTCTCCGACGTCACGACGCTGCTCTCGGGCACCTCCCGCCTGCGGGTCTGGTACGCCGCGCCCGACGACTCCCGGGTCGACCAGCTCTACCCGACCGGCGAGCGCAGCCGCTACACCACACCCACCGGCCAGGCCGTCTGGGACTACGGCGCCCAACTGCTCACCCTCGTGCGCCGCGACCCGGTGGTGCGCCTGCCCCGCCCCGACGACCTGCCCCCACCGCAGCTCGCCCGCCGGCTGCTCTCCGGGACCGCCCGCGACGACGCGGTGTCCCCGCTGCCCGCCCGCCGCCTCGCCGGGGTGGACGCCGCCGGGTTCCGGGTCGCCGTCGCCGATCCCCGCACCACCGTGGGCGCCGTCGACGTGTGGGCCGACCCGGACAGCGGCCTGCCCGTCGCCGTCGAGGTCCGCACGAAGGACGCCGCCGGGCGGCTCGCCGCCGGACCCGTCGTCGTGAGCACGATGCTCGACCTCGACCAGTCGCCGCCCGACCCGGCGGTCCTCGAACCGCACGCCGGCCCCGGCGCCGGTACCACCCGCAGCCCCACCTCGGACCTCTTCGGCGTCCTCGGCCGCGGCAGCCCGGCCGCGGTGCCCGCCCGCGTGGACGGCGTCGCCCGCGAGCGACCGCAGCGCGGGTTCGCCGCGATCGGGCAGTACGGCACCTCGCTGTCGCAGCTGGTCGTGGTGCCGCTCCCCACGGCCCTGGCGACCTCGTTGCTGTCCAACATCAGCCGTGGCGGGACGGCGGGCCGCACCGTGGCGGTCGAGCCGCAGCCGGGCGCCCGGGGCCAGTCGAGCAGCACCCAGGCGGGTGCGCTCGCCTCGCCGCTGCTGCAGCTGGCCGTCGTCCGCGTGGGCGACCGCGCCTGGGCGATCGGCGGCCTCGTCCCCGACACCGTCCTCGACCGCGCCGTCTCCGACGTCGCCGGGAGTGCCTCGTGAGCGCCGACCGTGAGGTCCGGGGCAGCCCGACCGCGACGGAGCCCGACCCGCTGCCCGCCCAGCGGCGCCGCGCCCGGCAGGCCACCGCACTGCCCGGCCCCACGGCGATCGACGCGCCGCTGGTGATCGAGACCCGCGGGCTGACCAAGCGGTACGGCTCGCGGACCGCGGTCGACGACGTCGACCTCCACGTCGCGCGCGGTGACCGCTACGGCTTCCTCGGCCCCAACGGTTCGGGCAAGACGACCCTCGTGCGGATGCTGCTCGGGCTCGTCTACGCCACCCGCGGGGAGATCCGGGTGCTCGGCCGGGAGATCCCGCACCAGGTGCACGAGGTGCTGCCCGCGATCGGGGCGATGGTCGAGGGCCCCGCCGCCTACGGCCACCTCTCCGGGCGGGCGAACCTCGACCTGCTCGACGCGTCCGGGCCCGGCGGCCGCTCGGGGCGCAAGCGCCGCGTGGAGGAGGCCCTCGAGCGCGTCGGCCTGGCCCGGATCGACCGCCGCCCGGTGCGCACCTACTCCCTCGGCATGCGCCAGCGCCTCGGGCTCGCGGGCGCGCTGCTCACGCGCCCCGACCTGCTGATCCTCGACGAGCCCACCAACGGACTCGACCCGCACGGCATCCGGGAGATCCGCGAGCTGCTGATCGAGCTGAACGGGGAGGGCACGACGGTGTTCCTCTCCAGCCACCTGCTGGCCGAGATCGAGGCGCTGTGCACGCGGGTCGGCGTCGTGGACCACGGCCGCCTGGTGCTCGAGGAGCCGATGGACGCGGTCCGGCGCGCCACCGGCCGCATCGTCGTCACCACGCCCGACGTCGACCGCGCGCTCGCCGTGCTCGGGCGGGCCGTGGTCGACCGCACCGAGGACGGCGGGCTCGTCGTCGCCCCCGCCGACGGCGACGGCTCCCACGGGCTGGCCCGCCACCTCGTCGCCCACGACGTGCGCCTCGACGCGCTGGCCCCCGAGCGGGTGAGCCTGGAGGACGTCGTCGTGGACCTCACCGGGCCGGGTGACGACCGGGCTCCCGGGGACGACCGGGCGAAGGGGAACGCCTGGTGATCGTCGTCGAGCTCCGCAAGCTCTTCCGGCGCCCGCGGACCTGGGTGACGATCGGGCTGCTGTGCCTGCTCCCCGCGATCGTCGCCGGCTTCCTGGCCTCGACCCGGATCACGCCGCCGCCCGGGCAGGGTGCGGCGTTCCTCTCGGCGGTGCTGGAGTCCGGGTCGCTCTACCCCGCGGCGGCGCTCGCGCTGGTGCTGCCGATCTTCCTTCCGGTCGCGGTCGCCGTCGTGGCCGGTGACGCGGTGGCGGGGGAGTCGACGACCGGGACGCTGCGCTACCTGCTGGTCCGGCCGGTCCGGCGCACCGCCCTGCTGGGCGCGAAGCTCGTCTCGGTGATCGTGTTCGTGGTGGTCACCGTCGCCGCCGTCGCCGGGACGTCCTATGTCGTCGGGGTGACGCTCTTCGGCGCGGGCGACCCGGTCGCCGTCGTCAACGCCATCCCGCAGATCGGCGGGCCCGGCGGGGGCGGGTCGTCCTCGGGGGCGACCGGCTCCTCGGGCTCCTCGGGCTCCGCGAACGGTCCGGCGGCCGCGGCGCCTGCGGCCCCCGGTGCGTCCCCGCCCGCGTCGGGAACGCCGGGTACCGGCTCGACGACGGCCCTCGACCCCACCGAGGCCCGCGACCGCGCCGCCGACTCGGTGTCCTCGCTCTCCGGGGACCCGCTCTCGCCGGGCGATCTCGCGCTGCGGCTGCTCGGCGCGATGGGGTACATCACGATCTCCATGCTCGGCGTGGGCGCGATCGCGTTCTTCCTCTCCACGGTGACGGCGTCCGCCCTGGGCGCCACCCTCGGGGCGCTCGCCGCGCTGATCACCTCACAGGTGCTGGTGACCCTCGACGCCGCCGCCTCGGTGACCCCGTACCTGCCGACCCGCTACTGGCTCGCGTGGATCGACTTCTTCCGCGACCCGATCTTCCTGCGCGACATCCGGGCGGGCGTTCTCGTCCAGCTCGCCTACGTCCTGGTGCTGATGGTCGCCGCGTGGGCGAACTTCACGACGAAGGACGTGGCCGCCTGAGCTAGCGTGCCGGATCCACCACCACCGGCCGTCGCCGAAGGAGCACCTCGTGGCCGTCGCCCAATCCGGCATCCTCGCTCTCGGGACCTCGTCGCACGCGTACCTGGAGTTCGACCGCGTGCCCGGCACCGGCGACGCCGCTCTCGTCGCCGCCGTCGCGGGCCTCGCGGCGACGGTGAAGACGACCGGAGCGGCGAGCCTCGTCGTCGGGGTCCGCCCCGAGCTGTGGGCCGGGGTCGCGCCCGGCGAGGCTCCCGAGGGCGTGCACGGCTACGACGAGCCGGTGGTCGGCCCGGACGGGTTCACGATGCCCGCCACCCAGCACGACGCGGCGCTGTGGATCGCCGCGGGCGACCGCTCGGTGGTGTTCGACGCCGCGACCCACGCGCTGTCCACGCTGGGTGAGGTCGCCGTGCTGGCCGACGAGACCGTCGGCTGGTCCCATCACCACGACCGCGACCTCACCGGCTTCGAAGACGGCACCGAGAACCCGGCGACGATCGCGGCGCCGGAGGTGGTCACCGTGCCCGGCGGCTCACCGGGGGCGGGCGGCTCGGTGTGGCTGCTGCAGAAGTGGGAGCACGACGCGTCCGCGTGGTTCGCGCTGGAGCGCACGGCCCAGGAGGCGGTCATCGGGCGCACCCGCCCCGACAGCGTCGAGCTCGACCCGAAGGCCGCGGACGCGCACGCCGCCCGCACCGACCAGGACACCTACGGCCACGTCTTCCGCCGCAACACCGCCTACGGCACCACGGGCACCCACGGGACGATGTTCGTCGGGTTCTGCGCCGAGCAGCGGCCCCTCGCCGCGATGCTCGACGCGATGGCGGGCAAGGACGGCCCCCGCGACGCCCTCACCCGCTACACCCGCGCGCTGACGGGGGCCTACTACGTCGTGCCGCCCGCGGACGCCCTCGCGCGGTTGGCCCCCGCGACCGACTGACGGCGCTCGAGGAGGTCCTCGACGCTCACGAGCCCGAGCAGGCGGTCGCCGTCGACCACGGGCGCGACGGTGACCCCGGCGGCGGCCAGGCGGTCGCGCACCACCGCGAGGGTGTCGTCCGGGCCCACGGCGACCGGGTCGGTGACGACGTGCGCCACCCAGTCGGCCGGGTCCCGGCGCAGCACGCCGCGGCCCACCACACCGACCAGGTCCCCGCCGTCGAGGACCGGGAACAGCCGCTGCCTCCCGAGCCCCCCGTCGCGCAGCTCCGGAACCGGATCCCCCACCCGCACGACGACGGGCGCGGGGTCCATCACCTCGTCGGCGAACCCGTACTCGAGCGGGTCGACGGCGTACTCCCGCGAGAGGTGCCTGCCGCGCCGCGCGATCTTCTCGGTGAGCACCGAGCGGCCGAGCACCAGCACCGACACCCCGTACGCGGCAGCAGAGGCGATGAGCAGCGGCAGCAGCGCCGGCCAGGCGTGCGTGAGCTCCAGGGAGAACACCACCCCGGTCAGCGGGGAACGCATCACCCCGCCGACCGTGGCGGCCAGCCCGACGAGCGCCCAGAAGCCGGGGCCCGCGCTCGGCAGCACGAACCCCTCGAGGGCCCCGAGGGCGGCGCCGATCATGAAGGTCGGCGCGAGCACGCCCCCGGAGGTCCCGGAGCCCAGCGAGAGGCCCCAGATCAGGCTCTTGACGACGAGGATCCCGACGACGAGCGAGAGCGCCGCCCGACCGGAGAGCAGGTCGCCGATGACGTCGTAGCCCACGCCGAGAGCGCGCGGCACCACCAGCCCGCCCAGCCCGATGATCAATCCACCGATCGCGGGCCACCACATCCAGTGGAGCCTGCGGCCGAAGCGCAGGAAGCCGTCCTCGGAGGCGTAGACCAGCGCGGTGACGGCCACCGCGAGCAGTCCGCCGAGCGCTCCGGCGAGGAGGCAGAGCGCGTCCGAGGTCGCAGTGATGTGCCACGTCGAGGTGTCCAGCCCGAAGATCGGCTCGTAGCCCAGCAGGGGACCGCGCAGCAGGGTCGCGACGACGACCGCCGCGGTCACCGGCAGGAAGCTGCGCGGGCGCCACTCGAACAGCAGCAGCTCCACGGCGAGCAGGACCGAGGCGAGCGGGGCGTTGAACGTCGCCGCCATGCCCGCTGCCGCGCCGGCGACCATGAGGGCCCGACGCTCGTCGTCGGTGACGTCGAGGCGCTGGGCGAGCACCGAGCCGATCGCGCCGCCGGTCATGATGATCGGGCCCTCGGCGCCGAACGGGCCCCCGGTGCCGATGCTGACCGCGGCGGAGGTCGGCTTGAGCAGCGCGACCTTCGGCTCGACGACGGCGCGGCGGAACAGCACCCCCTCGATGGCCTCCGGCATCCCGTGCCCGCGGATCTTCTCCGAGCCGTACCGGGCCATCAGCCCGACCACGAGGCCGCCCACGACCGGTGCGCCGAGGATCACCCACCAGGGCGCGCCGACGGTGCCGGGGTTGACCACCGTCGTCGAGATCCGGTCGGCGAAGACCATGTTCGTGATCAGCCCGATGAGCCGCAGCAGCAGCCACGCCGCGACCGCGCCGAGCACGCCCACCGGGACGGCCCACGCGACGATCACCAGCACCCGCGGGGTGACCGTGAAGTCGCCCAGCGGTCCGGTGCGGCGGCGGGGGCCGTCGGTGTCGGTCTTGACGTCGTTGTCGGAGTCGGGGCTGGGGCCGGAGCCGTTGTCGGCGTCGATCTCGGTGCTCACAGGGCGGTCAGCTCCACGGGGCCCGCTCCGAAGTCGGACCCAGCGGCGTCACGGAGGGCGTGCAGGGCGGAGGCCAGGGTGGCGCGCTCGTCGGCGGGGACCCGCGCGACGACGGCGCGCAGGGCCTCCCGGCGCCGTCGCAGCACGCCGCGGACCACCTCGGCCCCGGCGTCCGTCGGCTCCAGCACGACGACGCTGCGGTTGGCCGGATCCCGACGTCGGCTGAGGTGACCGGAAGCCTCGAGCTGGTCGCCGAGACGGGTGACCGACGAGGCCGCGATCCCGAGCCGTCCGGCGGCCACGCCGCCGGGGGAGGGGCCGAGCTCGCCGAGCACGAGGAGCAGCCGGAACCCGGGAAGGGTGACCGCACCCCCGAGCTCCTCCATCGCGCCGGTCGCGACGCCGACGAGCACCCGTGTCGCTGTCATCAACGCCTCGACGGCGTCATCGTCATCGTTCACATACGCAAGCCTTGCATCGCGCAAGGGCCGAGGTCATCAGCGGCGTGGCACGGGCCACGGTGGCCCGCGTCATACTGCGCGGGTGGACACGGAGGGATCTCCGCACCGAGGGGCACTGATCGGCGCGGCGATCTCCGGCGCCTTCGGCGGGCTGTGGGCGGTGTGGGGCGCGAGCGGGGTCCGCGGGGCCGGGCACTGGGTGCTCGTGGCCCTCGGCGTCGTGCTCGGGGTGGCGGTGGCGGGGGTCGCCGTCGTGCTCGCGCTGCGCGCCCGTACCGACGGGGCGGGCGGGGACGGCTCGATGTTCGCGAGCCGCTCCTACCGGGTCGTCGTCGCGGCGGAGGTCGTCGCGATCGTCGTCGGGAACGTGCTGCTGGGCCGCGCCGGGCTCGGCGCCTACGTGATCGCGTGGACGGCGTTCGTCGTCGGCGTGCACTTCCTCGCCTTCGGCCGGGCCTTCGACCGCGTCTTCGCCGCGATCGGCGCGCTCATGATCGCCGGGGCGGCGCTCGGGGTGCTCTTCGGCGTCGTCGGGGGCGGGGACGACGCCGTCCTGGTGGTCACCGGGCTGGTCAGCGCCGTCGTGCTGCTCGGCGCGGGGGCGTGGACGGTGCTGGGTGCGCTCCGCGCTCGTGAGCACTGAATGCGGCTAAAGCGACACTGAGTGCTCACGAGGCCGCAGGCCACCTCCTACGACGTCCCGACGAGCACCGGGCGCCCGACCCCCTCGGCCTGCAGCTTCGAGCAGTCGCCCGGCACCGGGACCGGGAGCGGCTTCGTACCCAGCGCCCGGAGCACCAGCCCGTCGGTCAGGCCCGCCGTCGGGAGCTGGCCGTGGTCGATGAGGATGCCGTCGCAGACCGACTGGAGCCGCAGCGAGCGCACGCCGGGCAGGGCGGCCGACTGCGGCGGGGTGACGACGTCGTCCTGGTCGGTCCACAGCGACAGCCACGGGATGTCCGGGCGCGGGCCGGCGTCGAGCCTGGTCAGCAGCGAACTGCCCGGGGCCAGCTCCTGACAGGCCCGGGGACAGGCTCCGGGGACGAGCGCCCCGCCCGCCGCCGCGATGTCCGCTCCTTGCAGCGGCGAGCCCATGGTCACCAGGCGGCGGATCGCGGGCGCGGTCGTCCCGGTCTGCAGGTAGAGCCACGAGGCCACCCCACCCGCCGAGTAGCCGATGAGGTCGACGCTACGGGCCCCGTCGTGGCGGATGAGGTCACGGACCGCGTCGTCGATGGCGGCGGCCTGGCCCGAGAAGTCCCCGGTGCCGCCGTCGGGGAGGTCGACGACGACGGCGGGGCGGCCGACCACCCGCAGGCGCAGCGCGAGGGCCTGCAGGGCGTCCTCGTTCCCCCCGAAGCCGGGGACGAGGACGACGGGGCCCATGACGGCGGGGTCGGCCTGCGGCGGCACGGCGTACTCGCGGGCCACGGACACCGCGACGAGCACCGACACGGCGAGGACCACCGAGGCCACGACCAGCACGAACAGCCGGCGGCGAGGAGCGAGGCCGCCGAGCGGGGCGCGGTCGGGCCAAGCGGGCCGGCGGGTCACGCGCTCCAGTGTGCCCGCGGGGGCCTCGGGGAGGCGTTAGCGTGCGCGGCGTGGAGCCCGCTGTGACCGACCCCCAGGCCGTGACCCGCCTCGCCCGCCGCCTCGAACCGCTGCACTCGATGATCTACTTCGCGCCCGAGGTCGGGTCCGAGCTCGCCGAGCTCGGGATCACCCACCCGCGCGCCCAGTACTTCGCGCAGCGCTCGGCGGCGATGGGCGCCGTCGGGCCGGGGGTCGTGGCCGCGACCTACTTCAACTTCAACCCCGCGCTGATCGCCCGCTTCGTGCCGGGCATCTGGAGCGCGGCGTCACCCGCCGACGTGCTGAACGCCCGGATGCGGGCCGTCGACGGGGCACTGCGCCGGCTCCTCGGCGACGCGGTGTCGTCCCGCGAGTGCGAGCGGGCGTCGGTGCTGGCGCGGCGGGCGACCGAGGCGTGCCGGCCCGAGGACCGGGTGCTCTACGCCGCCCACGCCGACCTGCCCTGGCCCGACGAGCCGCACCTCGTGCTCTGGCACGCGGCCACGCTGCTGCGCGAGTACCGCGGCGACGGCCACCTGCACGCCCTGCTCGGCGCCGGTCTTCCGGGCCTCGAGGCGCTGATCCTGCACGTCTCCACCGGGCGCGGGTTCCTCCCCGAGTTCGCCCAGGCGAGCCGCGGGTGGTCGGCCGAGCAGTGGGGCGAGGCGTCCGCGGGTCTGCGCTCCCGCGGGCTGGTCGACGCGTCCGGGTCGATCACCGACGAGGGCACCGCGCTGCGGGAGTCGATCGAGGCCGAGACCTCCCGGCTCTCGTCGGCGCCGTCGGCGTCCCTGGGTGCCGACGCGGCCGAGCTGGGGGAGCTGGCCGGCGGCCTGACCCGCACGATCCTGGCCGCGGGCGCGTTCCCGGACGGCGTGTTCGCCACCGGTTCGGAGCGGGCCACGGCGGCGCGCTGAGGGGGCGTGGCCTCAGCGCGCCGAGTGGACCGTGACGGCTTCCGGAACAGCCGTGAGGGTCCACTCGGCGGGGCCGGGCCCCGGTCACGGCAGCCGCTGCGCCTCGGAGGCGTCCACCTCCTTGCTCCCTCCGGCCCGCTTGGCGAGCCAGATGCCGCCGCCGATCACGAGCGCACCCGCGATCAGCCAGCCGAGGGCGCCGAGCAGCCAGTGCACGAGGGGGAGGACCACCCCACCGAGCAGGACGAGCGCGCCGATTCCGACCAGGACCCACACCACGATCTTCATGACACCGATGCTCCGCCGCCGTGCGCCCCACCGCCTCGGGGTGGACCCTGAACTCCCAGTCAGGGGGTGCCCATGAAGATCACCGTCGTCGGGGCCGGGATCGTCGGGCTGGCGACGGCGGACGCGCTCGTCCGCCGCGGCCACGTCGTCACCGTGCTGGAGGCCGACCGCCCGATGGGCGCGCGCAGCGCCGGTGCCTCCCGGATCTTCCGGGTGGCCCACGGGGAGCCCGCCCTCGTCGAGGCCGCCCAGCGGGCCCGCGGCCTCTGGGAGCAGTACTCGCAGCGCGCCGGACGTCCCCTGATCGGCACCGAGGGCACCGTCGTCTCCGGGCCGCGCGTGGCGCAGTGGGCGCGGGCGATGGACGCCGCGGGCGCGGAGCACACGCTCGGCGACCCGCCGTCGACCCTGCTCGGACGGGCCGAGGGGCCGGTGCTGACCGACCCGGCGGGCGGGGCGCTCGACCTCGCCGGAGCCGGCCACCTGCTCGTCGACGCGTGCAAGCCGATGATGCGGCCCGGCCGGGTCGTCGACCTCGACGAGCTGGTCGGCGACGCGATCGTCGTGACGGCCGGGGCGGGCACCGCGGAGCTGGTCGCGCCGCTCGGGATCGAGGTGCCGCACCGGCTCTGCCACCACGTGCGCTTCTCGTTCCGGCCGGCCGGGCCGCTGCCCGCCGTGCCGCCCACCCACCTCGACGGCACCCCCGGCCCGGAGCTCGCGTCCACCTACCAGCACCGCACCCCCGAGGGGCACTGGGCGATCGGCGGTCACCTCCCGGACCAGGTCACGAGCACCGACCAGGGGATCGACAAGGTCCGCCGCCGGTCCTACGAGGCCGTCACCGCCCACGTCACCGCCCGGATCCCGGAGCTCGAGCCCGAGCCGGTCGGTGAGCTGGCCTGCCTCCCGACGGCGGGCGAGGCCGTCCCGGACGGCGATCCTGGCAGTGTCCACACGGCCCGCGTCGGGAACGTGCACGTGCTGTGGGGCGAGAACCTCGCGAAGCTCGCACCGCTGCTCGGGGAACAGCTCGCCGAGGCGGTCCACACGGACGGCGTGGCGCACGCCATCGGGATACCTCCGGACCTGGCGGATCACGGTCGGTAACCTGTAGGGGACAGCACGCCCCTCCGGCAGGAAGTACCCCCTCGTGACCACGACCGCACTGTCGCGACCCGACTCCGGTCGCGCCCTGCGCACCGACCTGCGCAACATCGCGATCGTCGCCCACGTCGACCATGGCAAGACCACTCTCGTCGACGCCATGCTCCGTCAGTCCGGAGCCTTCTCCGCGCGCGCCGAGCTCGTCGACCGGGTGATGGACTCGGGCGACCTGGAGCGCGAGAAGGGCATCACGATCCTCGCGAAGAACACCGCCGTGCAGCGCGACGGTGTCACCTTCAACATCATCGACACTCCCGGTCACGCCGACTTCGGCGGCGAGGTCGAGCGCGGGCTCTCGATGGTGGACGGGGTCGTGCTGCTGGTCGACGCCTCCGAGGGGCCGCTGCCGCAGACCCGGTTCGTGCTGCGCAAGGCCCTCGCCGCGCGGCTGCCGGTCATCCTCGCCGTCAACAAGACCGACCGCGCCGACGCACGCTGCGCCGAGGTCGTCGACGAGTCGCTCGATCTGCTGCTGGAGCTCGCCACCGACCTCGAGATGGACGACGACGTCGTCACCCAGCTCCTGGAGCTGCCCGTCGTCTACGCCTCGGCGCGGGCGGGCAAGGCGTCCCTCGAGCGCCCGGCGGACGGCACCGTGCCGGACACGGAGAACCTCGACCCGCTGTTCGAGCTGCTCCTCTCCGAGGTCCCGGCCCCCACGGACGACGTGAACGGGCCGCTGCAGGCGCACGTCACGAACCTCGACGCGTCGGCCTACCTCGGCCGCATCGCGCTGTGCCGCGTGCGGTCCGGGCGGATCCGGCGCGGCCAGCAGGTCGGCTGGTGCCGCGAGAACGGCGCCGTCACCCGCGTGAAGGTCACCGAGCTCCTGCGCACCGAGGGTCTGGAGCGCGTGTCGGCCG
Source organism: Actinomycetospora sp. (assembly GCF_036497245.1). Lineage (GTDB taxonomy): Bacteria > Actinomycetota > Actinomycetes > Mycobacteriales > Pseudonocardiaceae > Actinomycetospora. The sequence goes on from NZ_DASXJS010000167.1 coordinate 48,528, forward strand.
AGTACGCCGACGCCGGCGACATCGTCGCCGTCGCAGGCATCTCCGAGGTCACCATCGGCGACACCCTCGCCGACCCGGACGACCCGCGACCGCTGCCGCGGATCACGGTCGACGAGCCGGCGATCTCGATGACGATCGGTATCAACACCTCGCCGCTCGCCGGCCGGGACCCCAAGCCGGGCACCAAGCTCACCGCGCGCCTGCTCAAGAACCGGCTGGACTCCGAGCTGGTCGGCAACGTGTCGATGCGGGTGCTGCCCACCGAGCGCCCCGACACCTGGGAGGTCCAGGGTCGTGGCGAGCTCGCGCTCGCGATCCTGGTCGAGACGATGCGACGCGAGGGCTTCGAGCTGACCGTCGGCAAGCCCGAGGTCGTCACGCGCACGGTCGACGGCAAGCTCCACGAGCCGTTCGAGCGGCTCTCGGTGGACGTTCCCGACGACTACCTGGGTGCGGTCACGCAGCTCCTCGCCTCCCGCAAGGGCGAGATGCTCGAGATGACCCACTCCGGGTCGTCGACCCACGTCCGCATGGAGTACCGGGTCCCGTCCCGAGGGCTCATCGGTTTCCGGACCGAGTTCCTCACCGAGACCCGCGGCACCGGCATCGCGAACCAGCTCTTCGACGGGTACGGGCCGTGGGTGGGCGAGCTGCGCGCACGCCTGTCCGGTTCGCTGATCGCCGATCGCGGGGGTGCGGTGACCGGCCACGCCGTCGGGCTGCTGGCCGACCGCGGCGACCTGTTCGTCGGACCGACCACCACCGTCTACACGGGCATGGTCATCGGAGAGAACACCCGCTCCGAGGACATGGAGGTCAACATCGTCCGCGAGAAGAAACTGACCAACATGCGCCAGTCCAGCCAGGACGTCCTCGAGCGGCTCACCCCGCCGCGGCTCCTCTCGTTGGAGCAGGCCCTGGAGTTCTGCTCCGAGGACGAGTGCGTCGAGGTCACCCCGGCCGCGGTGCGCATCCGCAAGGTCGAGCTCGACTCGCACCTGCGGAACCGGCAGCGCTCCCGCGCCAAGCAGGGCCGCGCCTGAGACCCCGGGGACTGCCGGCCCCGGGACTGCCGGAGGAGGGCGTGTCGGCGCGGCCGGGTGTCGCGTCGGCTAGCCGATCGCGATGACGTCGCCCCGGCGATCACCGACGACGAGGGCACGGTCAGCCGTCAGCGCGGGGTAGGAGTCGACGGGACCACCGACGGCGAGGTCGAAGAGGACCGCGCCGGTCGGTGCGACGCCGAGCACATGCCCGTCCTGGGTGCCGAAGTAGAACCGGTGCGTTCCGTCGACCGCCACGGAACTCCAGATCTGGCGCGGTGGCGCGAGCTGATGGACCGCGGCCCGCGAGCCGTCCGCGATGCGCAGCACGCTGACCTGCCCGGCGTGGTCGGCCACGTAGGCGAGCCCGTCGGCCGAGACGGACGGCGACGAATAGGTGATCACCCGCGGTGAGGTCCACCGCAACGACCCGTCGGGCCGGTACGCCCATTCGCGGCCCCCATTGGTCCCCAGCAGGACGGTGCCGTCCGGGGCGAGGCCCGGGGAGACCTCGGTGATGTCGTCACCGGGATCGGCCCGCCACGCGACCTGCCCGGAGGGCCCACGGTCGTCGAGGGCGACCAGGGACGAGTCGACGGTGCTGTAGAGCCGGCCCGTCCCGGTGGTGACCACCGAGGCGTAGGAGATCTCCCCGAGATCGACGCTCCAGGCGACCCGGTGCGCGTCTCCGGCGCCGACGTCGAGCGCGGTGACACCGCCTGTGGTGTCCCCGACGTAGATGCGACGGCCGTCCGCGCTGACGGGCGAGGTCGGCTCACCAGGGACGGGCTGGGTCCAGAGGACTACTCCGGCCGGGGACAGGGCGACCAGGAGACGCTGACCCGGTGGCCCCCACAGAACCGTGCCGTCGGGGAGGACCAGCGCCGACGTGGACAGGTCGTCCCCGCCACCTCCGCCCGCGGCGAACGTCCAGCGATCCGCGCCCGTGGCCGGGTCCAGAGCATGCAGCACCCCACCGTTCGACCCGACGTAGACGGTTCCGTCGCGTGCCACGACCGGGCCCGAGCTGACGGCGCCCTCCAGCCCGCGACGCCATCGGAGCGCGCCGACGGTCGGGCCCTCGTGCACGGTCGCGCCACTGTGCCGGGCGTCGTGCAGCGCGGACGGCCACGGCGACCACGTCGGTGCGCCCGCCGCCGTCGTGGGCACCGGATCGAGCCCCCGCCCGAGAAGGGATGGGGCTGCTCCGGAGGGAGGGACGGTCGGAGACGCGCTCGGCGGGAGGGAGACGGGCGAGCCGTCGGTGGGCGGCGGGACACCGCACCCCGAGAGCAGGCCGCCGACCAGGATCATGCCGGCCAGGACCGACCCGATCGCTCGCGCCCGGTATGGCCCCTCAGGCGGGCCAGCTCGGGTCGACGACGTCAAGGTCCGGCGTCGATCTGCTCGGTGTGCATGTGGTGTCCTACCTAGCCGAAGGTGAACACGTAGGCCCGGACACCGCGGTCGCGGAAGCTGATCGTGACGGTGCGGTCGTGGATCGGGCCCTGCTGGCGGATCAGCTGGTAGAGCCGCTCCTCGGCGACGGTGCCGTCGCCGGACTCGTCGACGTCGAGCCCCCGCGCCCCGCGCGGTGGCTCGCCGTCGAGGAGGACCCGGAAGCGCACCGCCCCTCCGCCCGGCCGGGCACCGACCACGAGGTTGACGTCCCGTCCGCGGAAACGGTGCACGATCCGGCCGCCGGGCTCGTCGAGGACCGTGGCCTGCTCGCCCACCGTCCAGTCCCCGGCGAACGCCCAGTGGTTCAGGGCGAGGCGCCGCGGCTCGACGTAGGACCGGCTCCGGCCGGGGTCGAGACCGCCCGGTGACGCGAAGCCGGTGGCACGCCCGAAGCCGACGTACGTCTCCGGCGACCCCAGTTCGTCCCAGCCGGCGGGGAGGTGGACGCCGTCCGCCCGGACCGACACCGGGTCCTCTCCGACGTCGTCCGCGCCCGCCTCGGCGAGCAGGGCCCGGATGACCCGCTCCGAGGCGGCATAGCCCTCCTCGCCGAAGTGGTGATACCGGATCCGTCCCTGCGCGTCGACGAGGTACAGGGCGGGCCAGTAGTGGTTGTCGAAGGCGCGCCACACCCTGAAGTCGCTGTCGACGGCGATCGGATGGACGACCCCCATCGGGTCGAGGGCGGCCCGGATGTTCTCCAGGTCGTGCTCGAACCCGAACTCCGGCGAGTGGGCACCGACGACGACCAGGCCGGCGTCCCGGTACCTCTCGGCCCAGGCCTTCACGAAGGGCACCGTGCGCAGCCAGTTGATGCAGGAGAAGGTGCAGAACTGGACCGCGACGACCTTCCCGCGCAGGCCCGCGGGCGTCAGCGGCGCGGTGTTGAGCCAGGCGGTCGCGCCGTCGAGAGGCGGGAGAGCGCCCTCGACGGGCAACCCGGCCGTCGTGGTCACCGCAGGGACCGGAAGGTCGTCCGCATCTGCTCCGAGAAGACCTGCGGCTGCTCCCAGGCGGCGAAGTGCCCGCCCTCGGCGATCTCCTCGAAGTGGATGAGCCGCGGATACGCCCGCTCCGCCCAGCTCCTCGGAGCGGGGTACAGCTCGTCCGCGAACACGGTGACGCCGACCGGGATCTCCACGCCCTTGACGTCGAAGAACGCCAGCTTGCTCTCCCAGTACAGGCGCCCGGACGAGATCGCGGTGTTCGTCAGCCAGTAGTGCGTGACGTTGTCGAGGACGTCGTCGCGCGAGAGGCCGCCGGGCCGGCCGGCGAAGGCCCGCGCGATGAGCTCGTAGCTGCGGACGTCGTGGTCGAGCATCCACGCGGCCAGGCCGACCGGGGAGTCCGCGACGCCGTAGAGCGTCTGCGGCCGGTTGGCCATCTCGCCGGCGTAGCCGACACCGGTCGCGAAGAAGTGGGCCAGGACCTCGTACGCGGTCGCCTCCTCGACGGAGAGACCGGCCGGCGTCGGGTCACCGACCTGGAGCGCCTTGGCGATCTCCGGGGGGACCGTCGCCGGCATGTTCGTGTGGATGCCGAGCAGTCCGGGGGGCTGCAGCAGCGCCATCTGCTCCGTGACGGCGTTGCCCCAGTCGCCGCCCTGCGCGACGAATCTCGTGTAGCCGAGCCGGTCCATCAGCTCCACCCACGCCCGCGCGACGCGGACGGGATCCCAGCCCGTCTCGGTCGGCTTCCCGGAGAACCCGTAGCCCGGGAGCGAGGGGATCACGAGGTCGAAGGCGTCGGAGGCGCTCGCGCCGTGCTCCGTCGGCCGCGTGAGCGGGTCGATGATCTTCAGCTGCTCGATCGTCGAGCCCGGCCATCCGTGGGTGACGAGGAGCGGCAACGCGTCCTCATGCGCGGAGCGCACGTGGATGAAGTGGATGTCGACGCCGTCGATCTCGGTGACGAAGTGCGGCAGCGCGGCGAAGCGCCGCTCGAACGCACGCCAGTCGTAGTCGGTCGCCCAGTAGTCGGCCAACGCCTGGATCGTCTCGAGCTGCACACCCTGCGACGGGTCCGTCTCCCGGTCGGGCCAGCGCGTCGCGCTGATGCGACGACGCAGATCGGTGAGCTGCGCTTCGGGGACGTCGATCGTGAACGGGCGAACCCGCTGCTCGGCGGCCGCTCTGGTCGGGGTCTGCGTTTCCATGGATCGCTCCTGGCGGGTGTGGGACGGGAGGCTCGTGCTCCGGTCACGCGACGGGTCGACGGCGACTAGCCGCCGGAGATCGGGTCCATGGAGCCGTCGGGCGCGGCCAGCATTCGCCGTGCCGACGCCTCGTCGGCCGAGGCGACCAGGACGTCGACCCCCTGCAGTTGCAGCTGGGGTTCCTGTCCGCCCGCGTCGTCGGCCGCCACGACCGCCCACAGCCCGCGGCTGCTCAGGAAGCCGACGATCAGGTCGGCTTCCGCGCGGCTGGTCACGGACGCCACGGCAACGGTCGGGCCGGCGTCTGAGGTCATGGTTCGCTCCGGGCGGGACGCGCAGGGAGACCGGAACCGTGCACCGGGGTCTCGGGCGCCACACAAGGGAGCCGCCCCCTGCCCGTGACGGTTGCACCCCGTGTCCTGGTGACGGACGGTAGTCCCCGCCGACCACGAGGGCCTACCGCTGAACAGCCGACGACCGGATGGGCCGTCCGGTCAGCCGTCGCCCGGGGGCCTCACGCCCGGGGCCGGACCTCGACGGGCATCGTCGCCAGCACGTCGAGGGCCCGCATCTCGCGCTTGGCGGGGGAGCGGGCGAAGAACAGCAGGTCGAGCGGGTACCAGAGCCCGATCCAGGCGATCACGGAGAAGACGCCGTTGCCGAGGAGGTCCTGGAAAATCTCGGGCACGTCGGGGTCGAGGAACCCTGTGGAGAGGAAGAGGCCGACGACGAAGAGCAGCAGACCGCTGCGCAGCGACCACAGGCCCTGCCGCCACAGCGCCCGGCTCTCCCGCTCGATCCGGAAGGTGCGGGCCGCGCACCAGCGCCGCACCGCGGCCTCGAGGCGCCCGGCGAGGTCGGAGTCCGCGGCCTCCGGGGCGGGGAGGGTCAGCACCGCCCGGCGCGACCGGGCGATGCGGGGCCGCCCCAGGATCTCCGCGAGCAGCTCCTCGACCCCGGGGGTCGCGCGCACCTGCGCGCCCTCGGGGGCCGAGAGCGGCGCGAGCGGGTCGACGGCGAGCAGCTCCTCGGGCGAGCCGAGATGCACGACGATCTCCTCCAGTGCCCGCGTCGAGCTGGTCGTGCTCATCCGGCCCACCTCTCCTCGGTCGTGAAGGCCACGACGACGGAGCGCTCGTGACCGAGAGCGGCGAGCCGCTCGTGGAGGTCGCCGCGGACCTCGTCGCAGTCGGCGACGGTCCGCACCGCGGACCCGTCGTCGACGAGGTAGTCGATCTCGACGTCGACGCGCCCGCCCACCTGCGAGGCCCGCAGGGACGAGCGGCGCATCCGGTAGCGGTCCCGGACCTCGTCGACCGCGGTCTGCAGCTCGCGCATCGTCGGCTCCGGCGGTGACATGGCGAGAACCTCGCGCATCGCCCGCACGACGAGCCCGGCCGGCACCTTCAGGAACAGCAGGGACACCAGCACGACCATGCCCGGGTCGACGTAGGCGGCGATGTCCTGCCGACCGGCGAGGTCGAGCCCGGCGGCGATCCCGAAGCCCACGAGGACGCCGACCGAGAGCAGCGTGTCGCCCTGCCACTCGGCCGCCTCCGCCCGGACGAGCCCGCCGCTCCCGCCCCGCCGCAGCACGAGCGTGACGACGACGCCGCCCGCCGTCGCGAGCACGGCGTAGGCCAGCGCCCAGCCGGTGGCGACCTCGCGCCCGCCGGCGAGCAGGTCGGAGATCCCGCCGACGACGGCGTAGACCGACAGCGCGCCGAGGGCGAGCGCCTTGACCACGACGACGACGGGCTCCCACTCCTCCCGACCCCACGGGTGGGTGGCGTCCGGCCCGCGTCGGGACACCCGCAGCGCGGCCACGGCCAGCAGCGAGAGGCCGATCGAGGCGAAGGAGTACAGCCCGTCGAACACGATCATGGACGAGCCGGACAGCACGCCCCACACGCAGGAGACGACGGCGAACCCGGCGGACGCCCACACCGAGACGAGCAGCAGACGGTGATCACGCGCGGTGTCCTCGACCTTCGGCACAAGGCTGATCGTGACGGTTCGACCCGCGAAGGTCGAGAGCGATCAATCCGTGACCAGCATCGATCTCGCGTCCGGACGCCGCGTCGGTCACTCTTGGTCGTCGGCGGTGGGGAAAGGACCTCGGATGGACGTACAGCTCGACTTCGGCCTGGACGACACGCGGATCACCGCGGCGTGGATGCTCGGGTCGTTCCTCGTCGTCTTCCTGCTGACCCGCGGGATCACCCGGCTCATCCGGTCCGGGCGGGGGCCGTTCCGGGATACCTCCATCGGCGGCGTGCACATCCACCACCTGGTGCACGGCATCGTGCTGATGCTGGTCGCCGGGGCCGGTGAGTTCCTCTACCGGCCCGAGGGCGCGTGGCAGGTCGTCCTGGCCGTCGCCTTCGGCGCGGGCGCGGCGCTGACCCTCGACGAGTTCGCGCTGTGGCTCCACCTCGAGGACGTGTACTGGAGCGACAAGGGCCGGCTCTCGGTCGACGCGGTGCTCGTGGTGGCCGCGGTGGGTGCTCTGCTGGTGCTGGGCGTCAATCCGTTCGGGGCGGCGAACGAGGACAACGCCCCGACGGTGATCGGCGCGGCGGTGATCACGCTGGCGTTCGCCGCGGTGGCCGTGTTCAAGGGCAAGCCGATCTTCGCGGTGCTCGGGGTGATCCTGCTGCCGTTCGCGATCGTGGGGGCGATCCGGATCGCCAAGCCCGGGTCGGCCTGGGCGAAGCGGCGCTACCGGGAGGGGTCGAGCAAGGACGTCCGCTCGCGGGCCCGGTTCCCCGAGGGCAAGCGGACCCGGTGGGACGCGGTCGTCGACGCCGTGGGTGGGGTACCGCGATAGGTGGCCTCCGGCCTCGTGAGCACTTTCGGGTGCCATAGCACCCGAAAGTGCTCACGAGGGCTCCGCCCACCTACGCCTCGGACTCGCTCCGGTCGTCGGTGGCCCACGCGGTGTGGAAGGTGCCCTGCTTGTCCGTGCGCCGGTAGGTGTGGGCGCCGAAGAAGTCGCGCTGGCCCTGGACGAGGGCCGCGGGCAGGCGGTCGGCCCGGATCCCGTCGTAGTAGGCCAGCGCCGAGGAGAACCCCGGCGTCGGGATGCCCAGCTGCGCCGAGGCGGCCACCACCCGGCGCCACGAGTCCTGCGCGCCGCCGAGGGCCTCGGCGAACGAGGTGTCGGTGAGCAGCGTCGTCAGGTTCGGCTCGCGCTCGTAGGCCGCGGTGATCTCGTTGAGGAACTTCGCCCGGATGATGCAGCCGCCGCGCCAGATCTTCGCGACCTGACCGAGGTCGATCGACCAGCCGTACTCGGTCGCGCCGGCCTGGATCTCGTTGAAGCCCTGCGCGTAGGCGACGATCTTCGAGGCGTAGAGCGCCTGCTCGATGTCCTCGGCGAACCCCTCCGCGGCCGCGCCCTCCAGCTTCGCGCCCGACACCCCGGGCAGGCCCCGCGCGGCGTCGCGCAGCGTGCGGTTGCCCGAGAGCGACCGGGCGAAGGTGGCCTCGGCGATGCCGGTGACCGGGACGCCGAGATCGAGCGCGGCCTGCACCGTCCAGCGCCCGGTGCCCTTCTGCTCGGCCTCGTCGGCGACGACGTCGACGAAGGGCTTCCCCGTCGCCGCGTCGGTGTGCGCGAGCACCTGGGAGGTGATCTCGATGAGGTAGGAGTCCAGACGGCCCCGGTTCCACGTCGTGAAGACGTCGGCGATCGCCTTCGGCTCCATCCCGAGCCCGGAGCGCAGCAGGTCGTAGGCCTCGGCGATGAGCTGCATGTCGGCGTACTCGATGCCGTTGTGGACCATCTTGACGAAGTGGCCCGCGCCGTCGGCGCCGATGTGGGTGCAGCAGGGCGTGCCGTCGACCTTCGCGGAGATGTCCTCGAGCAGCGGCCCGAGCGAGTCGTAGGCCTCCTTCGGCCCGCCCGGCATGATCGAGGGTCCGTTGAGCGCGCCCTCCTCCCCGCCGGAGACGCCCATCCCCACGAAGTTCAGGCCCTGATCCGAGAGGGCCTTCTCCCGACGCCGGGTGTCGGCGAAGTGCGCGTTGCCCGCGTCGATGATGACGTCGCCCTGGTCGAGCAGGGGCGTGAACTCGTCGATCACCGCGTCGGTGGCCTTCCCGGCGGGGACCATGAGCACGATCCGGCGGGGGCGCTCCAGGGACCGGACGAAGTCCTCGGCGGAATAGGCGGCGACGAAGGTCCCCTCGTCGGAGAAGTGCTCGACGAGCTCCTTCGTGCGCTGGTCGGTCCGGTTGTGCACGGCGACGGTGTGCCCGTGCCGGGCGAGGTTGCGTGCGATGTTGCGGCCCATCGTGGCGAGGCCACTGACGCCGATCTCCGCTGTCTGGCTCACGCCGACCAGGATGCCCGACCGAACGGCGTTGATGCGCTCGGGCGAGTGACATTCCCGAGATCGGCTAACAGTACGACCACGCTGTGCGAGTAACGGACCGAAGCGCCACGGCCGTCCGGCCCAGCGCAGGTCACGGGGGGAACGAACAGATCATGACGGACCAGTCACCACGTGTCGTCGGTGGTCGTGCCGCGGTGCGGCGCGCCGCTGCCCGCTCCACCCGGCGGACCCGGTACCTGCTCGCCGCCGTGATGACGGTGGGCGTGACACTGGGGACCGTGCTGGTCGGGAACGCGGTGGGGACGGCGGCGACGCCGCCGGCGCCGGCGCCGCGGGCGCAGATCTGCGAACAGTTCGGCTCCACGGGGGTGGCCGGCGACAAGTACGTCGTGCAGAACGACCGCTGGGGTGCCGCCACCACGCAGTGCATCACCCCGTTCGACACCGGCTTCAACGTCGACGTCGCCCAGCACGTGAACAACAAGGGCCCGGCCGGCTACCCGTCGATCCTGCGCGGCTGCAACTACGGGTACTGCACCGCCGCCTCCCCGTTCCCGGCGCAGGTGTCCAAGCTCGGCACCGTGCGGTCGAACTGGTCGACGAAGGGCCCGACGGCCGGCGGGACGCAGCAGTACAACACCGCCTACGACATCTGGTTCGACCCGACGTCGACGAACGCCAAGCGCAACACCGGCGCCGAGATGATGATCTGGCTGAACCGCACCTCGTGGGTCCAGCCGATCGGCAAGCCGTACTACGACGTGAACATCGGCGGCACCGTCTACACCGTCTGGTACGGCAAGACCGACCTGCCGGTCATCTCCTACGTGCGAAAGAGCGCGACGACGTCGGTGACCAACCTGCCCATCGAGCTGTTCACCCGCGACGCGATGCTGCGCGGCGTGGTCAAGTCGTCCTGGTACATGACGAGCGTGCAGGCCGGGTTCGAGCCGTGGACCGGCGGCACCGGGCTGCGCACCAACTCGTTCTCGGTGACGCGCAACGGGCAGTAGATCGCGCGGCGCCGCATGTCAGAAAAGTCCCGTTGCCGACACTGGGTGTCCGCCACGGGACTTTTCTGACATCGAGGGCCGGCTCAGCGCCTCCCGCGCAGGCCCAGGGTCCCGACCCACGACGACAGCCCGTCCAGGACACCCTTCGCGCCCGCCTCGGTCTCCGGAGCGGGCTCGAACACCCGTCCGGCGCCCTCGCCGCTCACGTTCTTCATCGCGAACGGGATCGGCACCGCGCCCGCGACCACCATCTGCAGCGCCACGAGGACCGGGACCAGCGCCTCGGCGGCGCGGGCGCCCGCGGCGACCCCGCCGTAGCCGATCAGCGCGACCGGCTTGCCCGCCCACTCCTGGTTGAGGTGGTCGATCGCGTTCTTCAGGGCGGCGTTGTAGCTGTGGTTGTACTCCGGGTGCACGATCGCGAAGGCGTCCGCGCGGTCGATCGTCGCGCTGAAGGCCTTCGTCGACTCCATCGTGTACCGGCCGAAACGCGGGTGCTCCGGCTCGGCGAACATCGGGAGGTCGATCTCCGCGAGGTCGATGATCTCGACGTCGAACGCCTCGTGGTCGCGCGCGTACCCGGCGAACCAGCGCGCGATCGGCTCGCCCACGCGCCCGGGCCGGGTGCTCGCGACGATCACCTGCAGCAGGGGTCGGCGGTCGGCGTCCGTCATGGGTCTCCTCGTGTCGTGATGGTTGTTGCCACAACCATCCTGCTCTCCGTCGGCGTCCGACGCCGTCGGGGGCCGCGTTTAGGCTGATGTGCGTGGCCGACATGACACCGCTGCTGACGCGATCCGACCTGCGCGGCGGCGTCCCGGGACCCGCCGAGCTGCGCGCCATGCTCCCGCGAGCCGAGATGGACGTCGACGCCGTCGTCGAGCGGGTGCGGCCCATCCTCGACGACGTCCGCGAGCGCGGCGTCGAGGCTGTGCTGGAGTACGGGGAGCGTTTCGACGGCGTCCGCTCGGAGTCCGTCCGGGTGCCGACGCCGGCCCTGCGCGAGGCGCTCGCCGCCGTCGACCCGCAGGTCCGCGCGGCGCTCGAGACCTCGATCGAGCGTGCCCGCGCCGTCCACGCCGACCAGCGTCGCACCGACAGCACGACGCAGGTCGTCCCCGGCGGCACCGTCACCGAGCGGTGGGTGCCCGTGTCACGCGTCGGCCTCTACGCCCCGGGCGGGCTCGCGGTCTATCCCTCGAGCGTCGTCATGAACGTGGTGCCCGCGCAGGCGGCCGGGGTGGATGGGCTCGTCGTCTGCTCACCGCCGCAGCGGGAGTTCGGCGGGCGGCCGCACCCGCTCATCCTCGCCGCAGCCGCACTGCTCGACGTCGACGAGGTGTGGGCGGTCGGCGGGGCGCAGGCCGTGGCGCTGCTCGCCTACGGCGGCACCGATACCGACGGCGCCGTGCTGGAGCCCGTCGACATGGTCACCGGCCCGGGCAACGTCTACGTCACCGCCGCCAAACGGACACTGCGCGGGCGCATCGGCATCGACTCCGAGGCGGGCACCACCGAGATCGCCATCCTGGCCGACGCCACGGCCGACCCGGTCCACGTCGCCGCGGACCTCATCAGCCAGGCCGAGCACGACCCGGCGGCCGCGTCGGTGCTCGTGACCACCAGTCCGGAGCTCGCCGACGCCGTCGACGCCGAGCTCGTGGGGCAGGTCGGCACCACGAAGCACGACGCGCGGATCCGCACCGCGCTCTCCGGCCCGCAGTCGGGGACGATCCTCGTCGCCGACCTCGACGCCGGTGTCCGCGTGGTCGACGCGTACGCCGCCGAGCACCTCGAGATCCAGACGGCCGACGCGGGCGGTGTCGCCGCCCGGGTCCGCAACGCAGGCGCGATCTTCGTGGGCCCGCACAGCCCGGTCTCGCTCGGTGACTACTGCGCCGGGTCGAACCACGTCCTGCCGACCGGCGGGTGCGCCCGGCACTCCAGCGGGCTCTCGGTGCAGACCTTCCTGCGCGGCATCCACGTCGTCGACTACTCCGCCGACGCGCTGCGTGAGGTGGCCGACCGCGTCGTCGCGCTGGCCGAGGCCGAGGACCTGCCGGCGCACGGCCAGGCGGTCGCCGCCCGCTTCGGGGCCCGTCGCACCTACCCGGGGAGCGGGGCATGAGCGATGTGATCGGTGCGAAGGTCGCCCTCGACGACCTGCCGCTGCGCGAGGACCTGTGCGGGCGCAGCCCCTACGGCGCGCCGCAGCTGGAGGTCCCGGTCGCGCTGAACACCAACGAGAACCCGTTCCCGCCGCCCCCGGCGCTGGTGGACGACGTCGCCGTCGCGACCCGGGAGGCGGCGGCGACCCTGCACCGCTACCCCGACCGCGACCACGTCGCGCTGCGCACCGCGCTCGCGGCGTACCTGACGCGGGCGACCGGGGTGCCGCTCGCCACCGAGAACCTGTGGGCCGCCAACGGTTCCAACGAGGTGCTCCAGCAGCTGCTGCAGGCATTCGGCGGGCCGGGGCGGCTGGCCCTGGGCTTCGAGCCGAGCTACTCGATGCACCCGATCCTCGCCGCGGGCACCCGCACCGACTGGCTGCCCGCGCCCCGGCGCGACGACTTCTCCCTCGACGCCGCGGCCGCGGTCGACGTGGTGCGCGAGCGGGCGCCCGACCTGCTGTTCGTCACGACGCCGAACAACCCCACCGGCCAGTCGATCGAGCTCGACGAGCTGGCCACCATCGCCGACGCCGCGCCGGGGATCGTCGTCGTCGACGAGGCCTACGTGGAGTTCTCGTCGGGTCCGAGCGCCTGCGAGCTGCTCGAGACCCACGGGCACAAGCTCGTGGTGAGCCGGACGATGTCCAAGGCGTTCGCGTTCGCCGGCGGGCGGCTGGGCTACCTGGCCGCCGCGCCCGCCGTCGTCGACGCTCTCATGCTGGTCCGGCTGCCCTACCACCTCTCGGCGCTCACGCAGGCCGCCGCGCTGGCCGCGCTGGGCCATGCCGACGAGACGCTGGCGCTGGTCGACACACTGTCGGCGGAGCGGGACCGGGTCGCCGCGGCACTGACGGAGCTCGGGTACCGCGTCGTCCCGTCGACGGCGAACTTCCTGCTCTACGGCGGCTTCCCGGAGCGGTTCGGGCGGCCGGACGACGG
>NZ_DASXJS010000168.1:0-9019 GCF_036497245.1 Actinomycetospora sp.
ACTCGGCCGCACGGACCTGGTCGACCCAGAAGTCCGCGCCGTACTGGTCGGCGGGGCGGGCGCCCGGTTCGCGCCACGACGCCGGGTGCCACCCGGTGCCGTCGAGCGCGATCGCCAGGTGGAACGGGGGGTTGCTCATGACCGGGCCTCCTCGGGGAGGTGCAGGGCGCGGACCGCCACGAAGCTCGGCTCGGACCGCACCGTGAAACCGAGCTGGGAGTAGAGGCGGATGGCCGTCGTGTTGTCGGCGGCCGCGTGCAGGATGGGCAGCTCGTCGCGGGCGCGGATACCGGCCGCGAGGGCGAGGACGAGGCGGGTCGCGAGGCCGCGCCCGCGGGCGGCGGGGTCGGTGCAGACCGCGCTGATCTCGGTGGCGCCGGGCACCCGCAGGCGCTCGCCCGCCATCGCGACGAGCCCGAGGAGGTCGTCGTGGACGCCGAGGTAGGTGCCCAGCTCGTGGGTGCGACGCGCGAACGGGCCGGGCTCGGTGCGCCCCACCAGCGCGAGCATGGCGTCGACGTCGTCGTCCCCCAGCGTCTCGAGGCCGGCGTCGGGGGCGGCGGGTGCGGCGTCGTCGAGCACCATCTGCACCCCGGGCAGGTGGCGGACGACCTCCCAGCCCGGCGGCGGGTCCAGCGGCGTCATGGTGCGCACGACGAGGACCCCGCCCGGGCCGGCGAGCGTGACCGCGTCGTCCCACTCCGCGGCGTCACCCGGCGGCGCGAGGAACGGCGCGACGTCAGGGTGGTAGCGCACGGCGGCACCGTGACGGACGGCCAGGTGTGCGTGGGGCCCGTCGAGCGCGGCGCGGACGGGCTCGTCGAGCGCAGTCGTGGCGGGTGCGTTCACCCGGTGTCCTCCCTGTCGGTCGGTGCGCCGGAGGCCACCTACGCGTCCTGCGTGGCCCGTCGCGGAAGGACCCACCCCGGCCGCACGAAGTGGCACGTGTAGCCGTAGGGGATCTTCTGCAGGTAGTCCTGGTGGTCGGGCTCGGCCTCCCAGAACGGGCCGGCCTCGGTGACCTCGGTGACGACCTTGCCCGGCCACAGGCCGGAGGCGTCGACGTCGGCGATGGTGTCGAGGGCGACCCGGCGCTGCTCGTCGGAGGTGTAGTAGATCGCCGACCGGTAGCTGCGCCCGACGTCGTTGCCCTGGCGGTTCTTCGTCGACGGGTCGTGGATCTGGAAGAAGAACTCGAGGATCTCGCGGAACGAGATGACCTCGGGGTCGAACACGATCTCGACGGCCTCGGCGTGGTCGCCGTGGTTGCGGTAGGTCGCGTTCGGGACGTCGCCGCCGGAGTAGCCGACGCGCGTGGAGATCACGCCCGACCGGTGACGTAGCAGCTCCTGGGCACCCCAGAAGCATCCGGCCGCGAGGATCGCGGTCTCTGTGGCCATCGTGTGGTCCTCCTTCGTGCTGGTCCGACTCCTCGTGCAACACGTCCGGGTCCCGGGACGTTCCATGCAGGTGCGCTTCGCGCTCGTGAGCACTTTCGGGGGCTATAGCACCGGAAAGTGCTCACAAGGCCGCAGGCCACCTAGAAGTATCCGTTGGTCGGCAGCGCCTCGTCGCTGATGCGCAGCCGGCCGAGCGCGGTCGCCTTGTACGAGGCCGGGTTGTGCAGCGTGATCGTGCGGATGTTGCGCCAGTGCCGGTCCAGGTTGCGCGCCCGGCCGGACGCCGACGCGCCGCCGACGTCGAACAGCGCCGTCGCCGCGTCGGTCGCCACACGGTCCAGGTGCACCTTCACCGCGCAGATCGCGATCGACGCGGTGCGCCCCACCTCCTCGGTCGGCCCGCCGGCACGGACCGCCGCCTCGGCGGCCTCGACGGTCCCCGCCGCGGTGGCCACCGCCGACTCCGCGATCCACGCCGTGGCTGCCAGCCGCCCGACGGTCTCCTGCAGGATCGGGTCGTCGACCGCCCGCGGGGCGGGCGCGTGGTCGAACGTCCGCGACCGGCTGCGGACGAGCGCGGCGGCATCGGTCACCACGCTGCGCAGGATGCCCGCGATCACCGCGTGCAGGTAGAGCTGCAGGAACGGCACGTCCCCGGCCGGGCGCGGGGTGACGCGGGCCCGCACGCCGAGGACCTCGTCGGGGGCGACGACGACGTCGCGGAACGACGTCGTGCCGGTGCCGGTGCGGCGCTGGCCCATTCCGTCCCAGTCGTCGACCACGGTGACGCCCTCGCGGTCGGTCGGGACGAGGACCGTCGCGAGCCGGTCGCCCTCGACGCGGGCCGCCACCGCGATCCGGTCCGAGTACATCGTCCCGGTGCTGTAGTACTTCGTACCGTTGAGCACGAGCCGGCCGTCGATCTCGTCGAGCCGCGTCGTGAAGTCGTGCGACCCGGCGGAGACGGCGCCGGTCTCGCTGATCGCGTTCCCGAAGACCTTCCCGGCGCGGACCTCGTCGAGCCAGCGCCTGCGCACGTCGGGATCCTCGATCCGCAGGAAGCTCAGCACCTGGCTGTAGTGGGTGCGCAGCACGTGCGCGACGACGGGGTCGGCCTCGGCCAGGTCGACGACGAAGGCCAACACCTCCGGGATCGACGCGCCCTGCCCTCCCTCGTCGACGGGCAGGGACAGCGCGCCGAGCCCGGCCCGCGCGACCGCCGCGACCTGCTCGAACGGGCTCTCGTCGGCCAGCTCGCGCTCGGCGGCCCCGGCTCCGATCTCGGCGAGCAGGGCGGCCACGGCGGGCGAGCCCAGGGCGGCAGGGGAGGTCCCGGTCGATGACGGCGCAGCGCTCACGCGGCCGATCCCACCATGTGCGCTGCCTTGCGCCCCCACCTGCAAGTGCGGTCGAATCATGCGCATGTGCGCGTGCGGCCTCGAGGCCTTCTGGCCCAGCCGCCGTGGCCAGGAGTTCGATCAGTGGTGTCGCCGGGCCGCGTGAGCCCGCGCCCTCCTCGGAAGTCCCGCGTGTTCTGTGCGGCCGGTCCGTGCTGCGCCCTGAATTCCTCGAACTCCGAACGTCCCGGAAGGACGCCCATGTCGGTCACCGACGACTACCTGCAGAACAACCAGACCTACGCCGCCGGCTTCTCCGGCCCGCTGCCGCTCCCGCCCGCCCGCAAGACCGCCGTCGTCGCGTGCATGGACGCGCGCATCAACGTC
The DNA here is from genome assembly GCF_036497245.1 of Actinomycetospora sp. Lineage (GTDB taxonomy): Bacteria > Actinomycetota > Actinomycetes > Mycobacteriales > Pseudonocardiaceae > Actinomycetospora. Next base: position 3,125 of record NZ_DASXJS010000168.1, read on the forward strand.
TACGGCGTGCTGGGCCTGAACGAGGGCGACTCGCACGTCATCCGCAACGCCGGCGGCATCGTCGCCGACGACACGATCCGCTCCCTCGCGATCAGCCAGCACCTGCTCGGCACCGAGGAGATCGTGCTGATCCACCACACCGACTGCGGCATGCTGACGTTCACCGACGAGCAGTTCGCCGGCATCCTCGAGGACGCCGCCGGCGAGCGCCCCTCGTGGACGGCCAACGCTTTCCCTGACCTCGAGGGCGACGTCCGCGACTCCATCAAGCGGATCACCGACAGCCCGTTCGTGAAGAACAAGGACTCGGTCCGCGGGTTCGTCTTCGACGTGGCGACCGGGAAGCTGAGCGAAGTGAAGTAGGTGGGCGGAGCCCTCGTGAGCACTTTCCGGTGCCATAGCACCGGAAAGTGCTCACGAGCGCGTCAGCGCACCAGTGCGGAGGCCACCTCCCGGGCCGCGTCGAGGCCCGCCGTCGTGCCCTCGGTCCCGCGCCGGGCCACCGCGCCCTCGAGCAGCAGGAACAGGTGCTCGGTGAGCGCCTCGTCGCCGCCCACCAGCCGCGCGATCTCCCCGCGCACCGCCTCCTTGTGCTCGCGGATCACCACGCGCCCGGGATGGCCGTCCGGCAGTTCCGCGGCCGCGCGCTGGAAGGCGCAACCGCGCTCGGTGTCGAACCACGGATGAGCGAGATAGGTGTCGAACACCGTGAGCACCGACGGCTCCTCGGCGAGCCTCTCCTGAAGGTACGACCACCACCGCTCGTGCCGCTGCCGTAGATAGGCCGCCACGAGCGTCGCCTTCGAGCCGAAGCAGTCGTAGAGCGTCTTCTTCGTGACCCCGGCCGCGTCGGCGATGCCCGCGACCCCCACCGCGGTGATGCCGTCGTCGTAGAACAGCTCGGAGGCGCGCTCCAGCAGCTCGCGACCGGCAGGTGTCGTCATGCCGAAAACTATACCGACCGGTGGGTTGACATGACAGCTGCCGCCCGTGTTCTCTCGGCCCTACTAAACCGATCGGTATACCACTGGAGGAGAACGATGCGGGCCGTACTGCTCACCCGTCACGGCGGGCCGGACGCGCTGGAGTACCGCGAGGACGTGCCCGACCCGGAGCCCGGGCCCGGCGAGGTCCGGATCCGGGTCCGGGCCGCCGCGCTCAACAACACCGACATCTGGACGCGCGAGGGGGCCTACGGCGCTCCCGACGACCCCGACGCGGTCCACGGCTGGCGGCGCGAGGCGTTCACGTTCCCGCGTATCCAGGGCGCCGACGTCGCGGGGGAGATCGACGCGGTCGGTCCGGGCGTGCCGTCCACCCGGGTCGGTGAGCGCGTCCTCGTCGACCCGATGATCTACGACGGCGACGAGCGGGCCCTCGTCGTCACCGACTACCTCGGCAGCGAGCGCGACGGCGGGTTCGCCGAGCTGGTGACGGTGCCGGTCGGGAACGCGCACGCGGTGCGTGGCGATCTCGACGACGCCGAGCTCGCGAGCCTGCCGACCGCGGCCACCACCGCGATGCGCATGCTCGGGCGCGCCGGGCTCGCCCGCGCCGAGACGGTGCTCGTCACCGGAGCCTCGGGCGGGGTCGGGTCGGCGGCGGTGCAGATCGCGAAGGACCGCGGTGCCCGGGTGGTGGCGGTCGCGGCCGAGGCCAAGCACGCGGCGATCCGCGCGCTGGGGGCGGACGTCGTCGTCGCCCGCGACGCCGATCTCCCCACCGCCCTGCACGCCGCCGGGATCGACGAGGTCGACGTCGTCGCCGACGTGGTGGCCGGCAAGGCCTTCGTCGACCTGCTGCGGGTGCTCGCGCCGCTGGGGCGCTACGTCGTCGCGGGGGCGATCGCCGGCCCGATCGTGGAGACCGACCTGCGCACGATCTACCTGCGCCAGCTCACCGTCGTCGGCTCGTCGTTCGGGACCCACGCCGACTTCGCCGCCGTCGTCGACCTCGCGAACCGCGGCGCGCTGCGCCCCCTGGTCGCCGGGCGGTACCCGCTCGCGGAACTGGGCCGCGCCCAGGCCGACTTCGTGGCGAAGGACTTCGTCGGGAAGCTCGTGGTGACGGCGTGAACGGCGTCAAGGCGATCACGTTCGACGTCGTCGGCACCCTCATCGACTTCGAGACCGGGATCCTGGACTGCGTCCGGTCGGTAGGCGAGGGTCCCGACGACGAGGCGGTGCTGGCCGCGTTCGGCGCGGCCGAGGACATCCAGCTGCGGCTGACCCCGGAGATGCCGTTCACCGCGATGCTCGACCCGATCTCGGTGCGACTCGCGGAGGCGCTCGGGATGCCGGGTCTCGACGGGGGTTCGGGACCCTCGCCGCTGCGACGCTCGATCGCGACGTGGCCGGCGTTCCCGGACGCGGTCGAGGCGCTGGCGACGTTGCGGGAGCGGTTCCTGCTCCTCGCGGTGACGAACGCCGATCGAACCGCCCTGGACGCGATGGCGGCGACCCTCGGCGAGCCGTTCGCCGACGGGGTCACCGTGGACGAGGTGGGCGTCAACAAGCCGGACCCGCGGATGTTCGAGACGGCGCTGGAGCGGTTGGCAGCGGCCGGGGTCGTACGCGACGAGGTGCTGCACGTCGCCCAGAGCCAGTACCACGACATCGGGGCCGCCCACCGGCTCGGACTCGCGACCTGCTGGGTCCAGCGCCGCCGCGGGCGGGAAGGGTTCGGGGCCACCCCGGCACCGGGGGAGATGACGGTGCCCGATCTGCACGTCGGTTCGATGGCGGAGGTGATGCACTCCGCGGTGATGAACTGAACGTGTCGATATCCGCGCACTTCGTGTTCACGGGTCGCGGAGTACTCGATTTCGTCGTCACGAGTACGGCCGCATGGCCGATGCGAATGCGACCGAGATCTGGGCACGATCGTCGGGTTCAGCCATTCTCCCGACCGCTCGGAGAACCATATGCCGTACAACACAGCACCCGATGGCGCGCAGACGTTCTACAAGGACTGGGGGAGCGGCCGGCCCGTGGTGTTCAGCCACGGGTGGCCCCTCACCGCGGACGCGTGGGACGTCGAGATGAAGATGGTCGCCGACCACGGCTTCCGCGGGATCGCCCACGACCGCCGCGGGCACGGCCGTTCGTCCCAGACCTGGGACGGCAACGACATGGACACCTACGTCGCCGACCTCGCCTCGCTCATCGAGAACCTCGACCTGCGCGATGTGGTCCTCGTGGGCCACTCGACCGGCGGCGGCGAGGTCGTGCGCTACGCGGCCCGGGCCGCCAACGGGCGGGTCAGCAAGATCTTCACGGCGGGCGCGGTCCCGCCAGTCATGATCAAGTCCGACAGCAACCCCGAGGGCCTTCCGCGCGAGGCCTTCGACGAGATTCGTGCGGGCGTCCTGAAGGATCGCTCACAGTTCTACCAGGATCTGTCCGGGCCGTTCTACGGCGCCAATCGGGAAGGCAGTCAGATTTCCCAGGGCGCCCGCGACGACTTCTGGCGCCAGGGAATGACCGTCGGGCTCGCGGCCGCCTACGATTGCGTCAAGGCGTTCTCCGAGACCGACTTCACCGAGGACCTGAAGGCGATCGACGTCCCGATGGTGATCGCCCAGGGCGACGACGACCAGATCGTGCCGATCGCGGACGCCGCGCGGAAGGCGATCAAGCTGGTCAAGCACGCCGAACTCAAGATCTACCCGGGGGCGCCCCACGGCATCGGGGGCCCGTACCAGGAAGCCCTCGACAAGGACATCCTCGCCTTCATCAGCTGATCTCGGGCGCCACGACCTAGCCGAGTGGACCCGGAGGGCTGCGGACACAGCCGTGCGCGTCCACTCGGCGGGGGTCGGGCACCTACGCCCGCATCCCCGCCGCCAGCGTGTCCCCGGTCTGCGGGTCGATGACGAGGAACGAACCGGTCGCGGCGACGCGGTCGTAGTCGTCGAGCGGCAGCGGCTCGGCCACGGTGATCGCGACGTGCCCGATGTCGTTGATCTCCAGGCCGTCCGGGTCGGGCTCGCGGGCGAGCGTCTGCACGTCGAGCCGGTCGAGCACCGCCGTGATCATGCCCTGCACGGTGTGGGTGCCGTGCTTGACGAGCAGCCGACGCCCGGGCACCAGGGGCTTCTCGTGCAGCCAGGCCAGGGTGGCCTCGAACTCGGTGACCGGCTCCGGGGCGTCGTCGGCGGCGGCGATCACCGCGCCGCGGGCGACCCCGAGGTCGTCGGCGAGGCGCAGCACGACGCTGTCGCCTGCCGACGCGGACTCCTGCGAGCCCTCGAACCGGTCGATGCCCTCGATCGTCGTGCGCTGGCCGTCGGGAAGGACCGTCACGGCGTCGCCGACGCGGACCGTGCCCGCCCCGACGAGGCCCGCGTAGCCGCGGTAGTCGGGGTGGTCGGGGGTGCGCGGGCGGATGACGGTCTGCACCGGGAACCGGAACGGCGCCGCGGCGTCGGGACCGGCGACCGGCACGGACTCCAGGTGGTCGAGCAGCGTCGGCCCGTCGTACCAGGGGGTCTTCTCGGAGGGCGCCACGACGTTGTCGCCGACCTTCGCCGACACCGGGATGGTCACCACGGCGTCCTCGGCGTACCCGAGCGACTGCGCGATCTCGACGAACTCCTTGGCGATCGTGAGGTAGGTGCCCTCGTCGTAGTCGACGAGGTCGATCTTGTTGACGGCGAGCACCAGGCGCGGCACCCGCAGCAGCGCCATCACCGCGGCGTGGCGCCGGGTCTGCTCGACGACGCCGTGGCGCGCGTCGACCAGCAGCACCGCGAGCTGTGCGGTCGAGGCGCCGGTGACGGTGTTTCGGGTGTACTGGACGTGGCCGGGGGTGTCGGCGAGGACGAACGAGCGTCGCGGCGTCGCGAAGTAGCGGTACGCCACGTCGATCGTGATGCCCTGCTCGCGCTCGGAGCGCAGGCCATCGACCAGCAACGACAGGTCGGGGTCGCCGCCACCCTGCGTGGCGCGCTCGACGGCCTCCATCTGGTCGGCCAGCACCGACTTGGTGTCGTAGAGCAGCCGCCCGACGAGGGTGGACTTGCCGTCGTCGACCGAACCCGCCGTCGCCAACCGCAGAAGATCGGTACCCATTTAGAAATAGCCTTCCTTCTTGCGGTCCTCCATGGCGGCCTCGGAGAGCCGGTCGTCCGCGCGCGTCGCGCCGCGCTCGGTCAGCCGGGACTCGCGGACCTCGGCGAGCACTTCGTCCAGCGTCGTGGCCGTGGACTCGACGGCGCCGGTGCACGACCCGTCCCCGACGGTGCGGTAGCGCACGGTCTTCGACTCGACCTGCTCGTCGTCGCGCGCACCGCCCCACGGTCCGGCGGTCAGCCACATGCCGTCGCGGGAGAACACGTCGCGCTGGTGGGCGTAGTAGATCGTCGGCAGCTCGATGCCCTCGCGGGCGATGTAGCGCCACACGTCGAGCTCGGTCCAGTTCGACAGCGGGAACACGCGCACGTGCTCGCCCGGCTTGTGGCGGCCGTTGTAGAGGTTCCACAGCTCGGGACGCTGCCGCGAGGGCTCCCACGCGCCGAATGCGGTGCGCAGGCTGAAAATGCGCTCCTTGGCCCGCGCGCGCTCCTCGTCGCGTCGCCCGCCGCCGAAGACCGCGTCGTGACGATTGTCGGCGATCGCGTCGAGCAGGGGAGTGGTCTGCAGCGGGTTGCGGGTGCCGTCGGCGCGCTCGGTGAGGCGCCCGTCGTCGAGGTAGTCCTGGACCTTCGCGACCTCGAGCGTCAGGCCGTAGCGCTCGACGACCTCGTCCCGGAACGCGATGACCTCGTCGAAGTTGTGCCCGGTGTCGACGTGTAGGACCGGGAACGGCACCGGCGCGGGCCAGAACGCCTTCCGCGCCAGGTGCACGAGCAGCATCGAGTCCTTGCCGCCGGAGAAGAGGATCACCGGGCGGTCG
>NZ_DASXJS010000169.1:0-39664 GCF_036497245.1 Actinomycetospora sp.
GACGTGGAATGTCCAGCACGGACGGTCGCACGAGGACGGTCGCGTGGACCTCGACCGGTTCGCGGCGGCGGTCGGCGAGCTCGACGCCGACGTGCTCGCGCTGCAGGAGGTCGACCGTGTGCAGCCGCGGTCGTCCGGCGCTGACCTCACTGCCCTGGCCGCGGATGCTCTCGGCGCCCCGCACCACAGGTTCGCGCCCGCGATCGAGGGCGAGCCGGGTGGGGCCGGTCCGTGCCGGCGGACGGCGCCTCCGGACATCGGGTGGGTGTGCGGCACGGAGGAGCGTCCCGCAGCGGACGTCCCGGGCTACGGGGTCGCCCTGCTCTCCCGTCGCCCGGTCCTCGGCTGGCGGGTCCTGCGGCTCCCGTCCGTGCGGGTCAGGCGGCCGGTGCTGTGCTGTGGTCCGCCCCGGGTGGAGCTGGCGCACGAAGAACCGAGGGTGGCGCTCGCGGCCCGGATCCGGACGCCCGAAGGCGCCGTCACCGTCGTCACCACCCACCTCTCCTGCGTGCCGGGCCGGAACCTCGTCCAGCTGCGCCACGTGGTTGCGGCGCTGGGCGGGGACGGCCCCTTCGTCCTGCTCGGCGACCTCAACGCGGGCGCGCGGGCGGTGCGGGCGGCGACCGGGCTCGCGACGCTGGTGACCGGGTCGACGTTCCCGTCGTGGTCACCGATCCTGCAGCTCGACCATGCGCTCGGTCGGGGTGTCACGAGGCTGGACGCGCAGGTCCGCCGCCTCCCCGTGTCCGATCACTGCGCGCTCGCCGTCACGGTCCGCTGACGTCCGAGCCGGGGGTGTGACCTCGCACGGCTGGCGCGGGCGGCAGAGCCCGCCGAGACTGGCGCCGGAAACGCAAACGCTCGCCGGGAGGCACCGTGGCCGAGGCCTACATCGTCGACGCCGTCCGCACACCGGTCGGCACCCGCAAGGGCGCCCTCGCGGACGTCCACCCCGCCGACCTCGGGGCGCACGCGCTCACCGCGCTGATGGAGCGCACCGGCGTCGACCCGGGCGCCGTCGACGACGTGCTCATGGGCTGCGTGAACCAGCTCGGCCCGCAGGCGGGCGTCATCGGCCGCACCGCGTGGCTCTCCGCCGGGCTGCCCGAGCACGTCCCCGGGACCACGATCAACCGCGCCTGCGGGTCCTCGCAGCAGGCGCTGCACTTCGCCGCGCAGGCCGTGCTCTCCGGGACCCAGGACCTCGTCGTCGCGGCGGGCGTCGAGAACATGGCGATCGTGCCGCTCGACGCCAACGCGTCCGTGCTCGAGCGCATGGCGACCCGGCGCGAGGGCGCCCGCTGGATCGAGCGCTACGGCGACCAGGAGATCAGCCAGTTCCGCGGCGCGCAGCTCATCGCCGAGAAATGGGACATCAGCCGCGAGCGGATGGAGGAGTTCGCGGTCGAGTCGCACCGCCGCGCCGCGGCCGCCACCGACGAGGGCCGGTACACCTCCCAGATCGCCCCGCTGAACGGCCTGGACCGCGACGAGGGCATCCGGCCGAGCGTCGACCGGGAGAAGATGGCGACGCTGCCGCCGCTGCGGGAGGGGTCCCGGCTCACCGCGGCGGTCTCGAGCCAGGTCTCCGTCGGCTCCGCGGCGCTGCTGGTGGCCTCGGAGGACGCGGTGCGCACCCACGGCCTGACGCCGGTCGCGAAGGTCTCCACGCTCGCCGTCGTCGGGGAGGATCCGGTCTTCATGCTCACCGGGCCGATCCCCGCGACGGCGGCGGTGCTCAAGCGGGCGGGCCTGACCATCGACGACATCGACCTCTTCGAGTGCAACGAGGCGTTCGCGCCGGTCGTGCTCGCGTGGGCGCACGAGACCGGCGCGTCGCTGGAGCGCACCAACGTCAACGGCGGCGCGATCGCGATGGGGCACCCGCTCGGGGCGACCGGCGCGGTGCTGGCGACCAAGCTCGTCCACGAACTGGCGCGCACCGGCGGCACCCGCGGGCTGCAGGTGATGTGCGAGGGCGGCGGGCAGTCGAACGCGACGATCATCGAACGCGTGTAGGTGGATTCGCCTCACGAGCGCTGGCGCACATACGCCACCACCGCGTCCAGCGCCTCCGGGTCGGCCAGTGAGTCCCGGCTGGCCACGGACTCCGGCGCCGCCCCGCCGAACAGCCGCTTGACCGGGGTCTCGAGCTTCTTGCCCGAGAGCGTCCGCGGCAGCGCGTCGACCCAGGCCACCTCGTCCGGCACGTGGCGGGGCGACATCTCCGAGCGCAGCCGGCGGACGATCTCGGCCTCCAGGGCGTCGCGGTCGGGGCCGCCCACGAGGAAGAGCACGAGCGTCCCCGCGCCGCCGACGGTGTCCTCGAGGTGCACGACGAGGCTGTCGGCGACGCTCGATCCGTCGTCCAGGCCGATGTCCTCGACCACCGAGTAGAAGTCCGAGGTCCCCAACCGCACGCCGCCCCGGTTGAGCGTGGCGTCGGAGCGGCCGCTGATGACGCACCCGCCGTCGTCGTACACCGTGATCCAGTCGCCCTGGGTCCAGACACCAGGAAAGCGGTCGAACCAGGTCGACCGCATCCGCGACCCGTCGTCATCCCCCCACAGCGCGACCGGCATCGACGGCATCGGCGCGGTGATCACCAGCTCGCCGGGCTCGCCGAGCAGGTCCCGGCCGTCGTCGTCGAAGGCGTGCACGTCGACGCCGAGCATCGGGCCCGCGATCTCGCCCGCCCGGACCGGGAGCAGAGGCGCCGCGCCGACGAACCCGCTCGCGATGTCCGTCCCGCCCGACGTCGAGTTGATCAGCACGTCCGGGCCGAACGTCTCCGCGGCCCACCGGAAGCCCTCCGGCGGCAGCGGCGAGCCGGTGGACCCGAGCATCCGCAGGGCCGAGAGGTCGTGGTCCTGGCCGGGACGCAGGCCGGCCTCGCGGCACATCATGAGGAACGACGCCGAGGTCCCGAACTGCGTGAGCCGCTCGCGGGCGGCCATCTCCCAGAGCGCGTCGAGGCCGGGGCGCGCCGGGTTGCCGTCGAAACAGACCACAGTGGCGCCCACGAGCAGGGCGGACACCCCGTAGTTCCACATGATCCAGCCGGTGGTGGAGTACCAGAAGAACCGGTCGCCGGGGCGGACGTCGTTGTGCAGCCCGAGCGTCTTGTGGTGCTCGAGCACGATCCCGCCATGGCCGTGCACGATCGGCTTCGGCAGCCCCGTGGTCCCGGAGGAGAACAGCACGTAGAGCGGGTGGTCGAACGCCACCGCGGCGTGGGAGAGCGGACCCGGCTCGGCGAGCAGGTCCGACCAGGACAGCGCCCCGGGCGGCGGCACGGCGTCCGGGTCGAGGTATGGCAGCAGCACCGTCGCCCGCAGCGAGGGCAGGGCCGCGCGGATCTCCGCCAGCTGGTCGGACCGGTCGATCGGGCGATCCCCGTAGCGGGTGCCGTCGACGGCGATCAGGACGGTCGGCTCCACCTGCCCGAGCCGGTCCACGACGGCGCGCGGGCCGAACTCGGGCGGGCACGACAGCCACACCGCGCCCAGCGACGCGGCGGCGAGGAACGCGACGATCGTCTCCGGGACGTGCGGCAGGTACCCGGCGACGCGGTCGCCCGGCCCGACGCCGAGGCGCACCAGACCGGCGCGGGCGCGGGCCACCTGCTCGCGCAGGTCGTCGTAGGACAACTCGACCCGGTCCCGGGTCTGGGAGATCCCGACGACGGCGGGCCCGGTCCACTCCGGGCGCATCGCGTGGGCGGAGTAGGACAGGCGGGCCCCGGGCAGCCAGCGCGCGCCCGGCATCGAGGCGTCCGCGAGCACCGTCGTGAGGTCGTCGACCTGCACGTCGAAGAACGCGACGACCGCGCGCCAGAAGGCCTCCGGATCGTCGACCGACCAGCGGTGCAGGGCGCGGTAGTCGCCCGGCCCGAGCGCCGCGGTGAGGAAGCGGCCCATGCGTGACGCCGTGCGGGCGTCGTCGGGGATCGGACGGAGGATCTCGCCGCGCTCGTCGGTCACGGCACGCATCCTGCTCGGCCGCCCCGGGCGGAGCCAGCGGTCGGGCCGAGGCCGTTCAGGATCTCCCGTGGCCCTGGAGCTCGGCGGTGGCGGTCGCCGCGGCGTTGCGGATGTGGAGCACGCACGCGTCGGCGGCCGCCTCCGCGTCGCCCGCCTCGATCGCGTCGACCACTGCGGCGAGTTCCTCGGCGGCCTGACGGGGACGACCCGGGACCGACAGCGAGGTCGCCCGCAGCAGACGGACCCGCGCCTGCAGCCCCGCGAGGGTCTGTTGCAGCGGGTCGCTGGCCGACCCGGCCATGAGCACCTCGTAGAAGCGGTCCTTGGCCCCGAGCTGGTCACGGGCCCCGCCGCCGGATCCGGAGGCGTCGGACCCGGAGGCGTCGGACCCCGAGGCGGTCCGGGCGATCTCGTCCACCGCCGCCCGCAGCGCCCGGACGTGCTCGGGGTCCGCGCGCTGGGAGAACCGGCGGACGGCGAGCGCCTCCAGCGCGGCGCGCATCTCGTAGATGTCGGCGGCGTCGGAGGCGGACAGCGAGGTCACCTCGGCGCCGCGCTGCGGCACGACGGTGACCAGCCCCTCGGCGGCGAGCTGACGGATGACCTCACGGATCGTCGCGCGGGACACCCCGAGGTTCTCCACGAGCTCCCGCTCGACGAGGCGCTGGCCCGGCTGCAGGCGCAGGTCCAGGATCGCGGCCCGCACCCGGTCGGTGGCCTGCTCGCGCAGCGGCGCGGCGACCCGCGGCAGCGGCTCGTGCCCCCACATCGACGACGTCACGGCCGCCATGATCCCACCGGCCGGATCCGTCGTGCTCACGCGAGCCGGGCGTCCCGTTCCCCGGCGAGCTCGGCGAGGATCGGCGCGCCGACGGTCGCGGCGTGGATGCCGACGACGCTGGCGATCTCGAACATCTCCAGGATCTCGGCGACGCTCGCCCCGTGGCCCAACGCGTTGCGCAGGTGCAGCTTGAGGCCCGGCACGTAGAGGTGCGTGGCCGACGCGTCGAAGGCGCAGTAGACGAGCTCCTTGACCTTCGGCGGCAACGTGCCGGTGTGCCACGGGACCGAGGAGAAGGCGACGTAGGCCTCGAACAGGTCGGGGTCGAGCTCGAGGATCTCGTTCCAGAACGTGTGCCAGTAGCCGCGGGTCTCGGTGAACTCGGCCTTCAGCCGCTCCTGACGCTCGTCGAGCGGCGCGGGGCCGTCGCGCAGGCCCTGCTCCTCGAGGACCTCGACGAGGATCGGGATGCCGATGTTGGCGGCGTGGATGCCGAGGGTGCTGGTCAGCTCCAGCACCTCCATCACCTCGGCCGGGGTGGCGCCCGCGTCCAGGGCCGCCGCCACGTGCTGCCGGACGCCCGGCGTGTAGAGGTGGGTGGCGGCGGCGTCGACGGCGATGAACAGGAGCTCGCGGACCTTCGGCTCGAGCACCTCCGGGGTGCGCCGCAGCGGCACCGCGGACAGGTCGAGGTAGGCCCGCACGAAGGCCGGGTCGAGCTCGAGCATCCGCTGCCACGGTTCGCCCCACGTGCCGCGCACGCGGACGAAGTCGTCCTTGATCGCCTGCTGCTCGGCGGTGAGCCCGGTCGTCGTCATCGGGTGTCCTTCCCCTGCAGCCAGCGGACGATGTCCGTGTGGTCGGCGTCGGGCGGCAGCGCCGACGCGGCCTCCGACCACAGCGCGACGGTGCTCGCCGCGTGCCGGGACGGCGTCCCGGTGCTCGCGACGAGGTCCAGGGCGATGCGGATGTCCTTGAGCATCAGCCCCAGCCCGAAGCCCGAGCCGAAGCTGCCGGGGAGCACGTGGCGGGGCCACTTCACCTCGGTGGACCCGCTGCGCCCGCTCGAGGCGTTGACGACCTCGAGCATCACCTCGGGGTCGAGCCCGAACGCCTGCCCGGCCAGCAGCGCCTCCGAGCTCGCCAGCAGGTGCGCGGCGCTCATGAGGTTGTTCAGCGCCTTGAGCGCGTGCCCGGCGCCGGTCGGCCCGACGTGGCGCGGATGCCCGATCGCCGAGAGCACCGGTGCGAGCGTGGCGACGGTGTCGTCGGGCCCGCCGACCATCACGGCCAGCGTCCCGGCGCGGGCGCCGCTCACGCCGCCGGAGACCGGGGCGTCGACGAGCGTGTGGCCCGCCGAGGCGGCCCGCTCGGCCAGTGCCCGCGTGCGCAGCGGCTCCGACGAGCTCATGTCGACGAGCACCGCGCCGGGCTCCAGGGCGTCGAGGAGCCCGCCGTCGACGACCGCCTCGACGACGTCGGAGTTCGGCAGGCACAGCAGCACCGCCTCCGCGCCACGGGCGGCCTCGGCCGCGGACGCGACCACCGTCGCCGTCGTGACCTCCGCCCCGAACGCCTCCCGGGCGGCCGGCGAGACGTCGGACGCCCGCACCGACGCGCCTGCCGCGGCGAGTCGTTCGGCCATCGGTGTGCCCATGTTGCCGAGGCCGACGAACCCGACGGTGCGGCCGGCGAGCGCGCCGCTCACGACCCGGCCTCGGCGCCGGCCGCCATCTCGTCGAGCACCCGTTCGGCCACCCGGAACGCCTCCAGCCCGGCCGGGGCCCCGCAGTAGACCGTGGCGTGCAGGAGCGTCTCCTGGATCTCCTCGACCGTCGCGCCGTTGGTGATCGCCCCGCGGACGTGCACGGCCAGCTCGTGGGGCCGGTTGAGTGCGGTGAGCATGACGAGGTTGAGCAGGCTGCGGGTCCGGCGGTCCAGGCCCGGACGGCTCCAGACGTCGCCCCAGCACGCCCGCGTCACGTACTCCTGCACCGGCCGGGAGAACTCGCTGACGTCCGCCATCGAGCGCTCCACGTGCGCGGCCCCGAGGACCTCCTTGCGCACCGCGAGCCCGTCCTCGAACCGTGCGTCGCCACTGTGGTTGCTACTGCTGCCGTTGCTGCCGCTCATCGCGCCTCCCCGTACTCGGCCTCGGACACCTCGTCGAGCCAGGTGGTCGTCCCCAGCGACACCGCGGTGTGTGTGAGGATCGAGCCGGGTCCGGCGCCGTGCCAGTGCCGTTCGCCGGGCGGGACCCAGACGACGTCGCCGACCGTCAGCGGCTGTGGCGGCTCGCCGTGGGTGCAGACCCAGCCGGTCCCGGCGGTGACGACGAGCAGCTGACCGCGCTCGTGGTGGTGCCAGTACGTGCGCGCGCCGGGGGTGAAGGTGACCGAGTTGACGGTGGTGCCGTCCGTCGTCGGCAGCACCGGGTCGCCCCACACGGTGCCGGTGAACGTGGCTCCCCGCGCCTGGGCGGTGGCGCCGGCGGCTCGCCCGTGGACGATGTGCACGTCTAGGCCTCCCTGCTGGGTTGCTGGATGTCGGGTTGCTGGATGCGGACGCCGCCGGCGAGGTCGCCGAGGGCGTCGACGACGCGGTTGGAGATGGCGTCGCCGTAGCCCAGGTGCGCCGCGAGCCCGAAGCTCGCGAGCGGCCCGGACGCGTTGAGCGAGGGCACGCCGAGCCGGCCGAGCAGCTCGGTGTAGAGCGTCACGTCCTTCGTCATCAGCCGGCTGGACAGGCCGCCCTCGAGGTAGTCGCCGTCGACGATGCGGGGGAAGCGGTTGCTGGTGGCGAACGACTGCCCGGACCCGCCGTTGATCGCCGCCAGCAGCGTGCGCAGGTCCAGCCCGGCCTGCTGCCCCGCGACCATCACCTCGGCGCTCGCCGCGAGGGTCACGGCGTTGAGGAAGTTGTTCAGCAGCTTCGCGGTGTGCCCGGCACCGACCGGGCCGAGGTGGTGCACGGCCGCGGCGATCGGCGCCAGCACCGGGCGGATCGCGTCCACGTCCTCGGCGCTCCCGCCCGCGGTGATCGTCAGGGACCCCTTCTCCGCGGCCGCGGCACCGCCCGAGATCCCGGCGTCGAGGAACGTGACACCGCGCCGCGCCGCCTCTGCGGCCAGGGCCACCGTCGACGACGGGTCCGCGGTGGAGAGGTCGACGACGACGGTGCCGGCGGCCGCACCGGCGAGGACGCCGTCGGGTCCCCGGACGACGGGTTCGACGACGGTGCTGTCGGGCAGCGACAGCAGCACGACCCGGCAACGGCGGGCGACGTCGGCGGGGCCCGTGCCGCGCTCGGCCCCCGCGGCCGCGGGATCGGCGACCGGGTCGAACCCGATCACCTCGGTGCCCGCGTCGACGATCCGGCGGGCCATCCGCCCGCCCATGTTGCCCAGGCCGATCATGCCGACCGGTCCGTTCATCGGGGGGTCCTCCCTGTCGCTCGTGCTGCACGGCTCATCGCGGCACCTCGATCCGGATCAGCAGGTCGTCGATGCCGGTGCCGCTCGCCCGCCCGGGGAAGCGGCGCCCGACGTCGGCGTCGTGGCCCGCGACGAGCACGTGGTCCTCGGGGGCGGCGAGCTCGCCGAGCAGGTCGAACCCGGCGTACATCGCCTCCAGGTCGGCGACGACGAAGAACGGCCGGTCGCGGTCGCGCTCGTCGTAGAAGTGCAGGGCGTCCGCGGCGAGCACCGCGCGCCCGCCCGGTACCGGCGCGAGCGCGACGAGCTGGCCGGGGGTGTGGCCGCCGACCTCGATCAGCGTCACCTCGCCGAGGCGCAGCGTGCCCTCGAAGGTCGTGATGCGGCCGTCGTCGCGGGCCCGCGCCAGGGCGGCGAGCTCGGCCGGCTCGGTGGAGTGCGCGAACTGGATACGGCCGGCGTGCGGGCCGGTCCAGAACTCCAGCTCGCGTGCGGTCATCACCACCTCGGCGGCGGGCAGCCGGTCGAGGTTGCCGATGTGGTCGTAGTGCGCGTGGCTGACGACGATGCGCCCGACGGCGTCCGGGTCGATCCCGAGGTGCCCGAGCGCGTCGAGCGGGTCGACGAGGGTCTCCCGGTTCCGGCGTCGCCCGACGGCGGGGTCGAAGCCGCAGTCGAGCAGCGTCACCGCGCCCGCGGCGTCGCGCAGGACCCAGAAGAAGTAGTCCATGGCGAAGGGGGCGTCCGGCTCGCCGTAGACGTGCCAGTTGAGGTAACTCTCGGCGTGGGTCGTGGTGCGCGTGCCGTAGCGGACGGCCCAGACCTGCGGGTTCATCGCCGGGCCCGCAGCGTCTCGAGGACCGGCAGCAGGTGCTCGGCCATCCCCTCGGGGTCCTCGGCCATCGGGAAGTGGCCCCGCCCGGGCATCGTCACCAGCTCGCCGCCGAGGCGCTCCGCGGCCTCGCGGCTGGACTCGGTGGTCGCCGAGTAGTCGTACTCGCCGCTGAACACGTACAGCGGGCAGGTGGCCCGGCCGAGCCCGGCGGACACCGTCGGGAAGTCGACCGAGTAGAAGTGCGTGTCGCCCTGGTAGACGCCCGGGCCGGTGCTCGCGTAGCCCCAGAGGGTCTGCTCGCGGGGACCGGTGGGGCTGGCCGGCGCGATGAGGCCGCCGACCCAGCTGGTGAGGAACCCGGAGTGGTCGACGTCGGACCGGTGGGTCCACTCGACGAAGCGGCCGGGACTGCCCAGACCGCCCTCGAGCGCGCACACCCCGCCGAAGCGCCCGCCGTGCTCCGCGGCCAGGTAGAGCGCGATCGCACCACCCATCGAGGCGCCGACGAGCACCGGGCGGTCGAGCTCGAGCGCGTCGGCGACGGCCAGCACCGTGCTCGCGTAGGTCTGCGTGTCGAGCGCGTAGCGGCGGGTCCGCCAGTCGTCGGGCGGGTCCGAGCGGCCGTGCCAGGGCATGTCGAAGGCGACGACGCGGTGGTGGTCGGTGACGCGGGCGTCCTCGAGCAGGCCGCGGAACTGGCGGGAGTCGGCCCCCGCGGTGTGCAGGCACAGCAGCGGCACGCCCTCGCCTGCGCTCTCGACGAAGATCCGCCGACCGTCCTCGAGGTGCAGATACTGCCCCACCGACGGCCCGAGGCCGGGGGAGGGCGGCGCGGGATCGGGCCGGCGGGCGACCGGCTTGCGCACCACGTCCCGCAGGGCGGCGACGACCCGGTCGAGCAGCCCGGCGGTGCGGGCCCACACCTCGCGGCGCCCGACGACCCGGTCGGCGCCGCGGGTCGCGACGAGAGCCTGCGCGCTGGTGGCTCCGCGCGGCGGCGGGTCGGCGCAGACGTCCTCCCAGTCCTGCGCGGTCAGCGCGAGGGCGACGTCCCAGGTGTCGTTGATGCCGGGTGCCCCGCGGCCGGTCAGCGCCCCGCCGGCGACGTCGAGGAGCACGCGGGTGCCCGCCACGTCGAGCAGGAGCGTCGCCGGCGGGCCGGGCGGGAGGCCGCGCATCAGATCGTCCGGCAGTGCCGCGGTGATCTGCTCGTCGTCGAGCTGCATCGCTCGCGGGCCTCCCCTCTCGCGGGCGGGGACCGCCTCACGGTTGACGCCGACGGTGACCCACCTTACGTTCCAGATTGTCTGACAGCCAGACGAAACCCGGCGCGGTGGTCGCCGCGTGAGGCGAGGAGTGGTCTCGATGACGAGTCCCGAGCAGGCGGCACCCGCGGCGTCCGCGCCGGTCCCGGAGACCCCGGAGCGGGCGGCCAAGCGCCGGTCCGCGACGCGTGGCGCGTTCTTCGCGGAGTTCGTCGACATGTTCGACATCTATCTGCCGACGGTGGTGCTCACGCCCGCGCTGATCTACTTCCAGCCCGGCGGACTCGACCCCGGCCTCACGGCGATCCTCACCTCGCTCGTCTTCGTGACGACGCTGATCGGGCGCCCGATCGGGGCGGCGATCTTCGGAGCGCTCGCGGACCGGGTCGGGCGGCGCCGCTCGACGATCGCCTCGGTCTCCGGGTTCGGGGTGATCACGCTGCTCATCGCCCTGGTGCCGGGGCACGCGACCATCGGCATCGCCTCGTACTGGCTGCTCATCGTGCTGCGCTTCCTCGACGGCATCTGCCTGGGCGGCGGCTACACCGGTGCACTGCCGCTGGCGATGGAGTACTCGCCGAAGCACCGCCGCGGCCTGCTCGGCGGGATCATCCTGTCCGCGTTCCCGTTGGCCTACATCGTGATCACACTGATCGGGATGGCCTGCTTCGCGATCTTCCCGCTCGCCGGGCCGGGCTCGGCCTACGTCGAGTGGGGATGGCGGGTCCCGTTCGTGCTCGGCGCGGTCCTGGCCGGGGTCCTGGCGCTCTACTACGTCCGCAGCGTGTCCGAGTCCGAGGTGTGGGAGGCGGCCGAGGCGGCGAAGTCCGAGGGGACCTCGCAGGGCGGCTCCCTGCGCCCCCTGCTCGCGGTCGTCACCGGCGAGAGCGGACGGGCGTTCTGGCAGGTGTTCGCGATGATGACGGGGTTCTGGCTGACCCAGAACCTGGTCACGCTGTTCCTGCCCACCACCGTGCTGCGCACCCTCGTCGGACTGCCCAACTCCCAGGTCACCGTCGTCCTGCTGATCTCGTTCGTCTGCCTCGTCGGGAGCTACATCGCCGCCGGGGTGATCGGCCAGCGGATCGGGCGGCGCCGCTTCTTCATGATCTCCGGGGTGCTCATCGCGACCGTCGGGTCCGTGCTGCTCGCGGTCCTCGCCACGGGGCGGGGCATGCCGCTCGGGCTCGTGATCCTCGTGGTGTGCGCGTTCTCGATCGTCGTCACCGCGCCCTGGGGCGTCGTGCTCCCGTACATCACCGAGCGCTTCCGCACCGACGTCCGCGCGTCCGGCTTCGGTCTCGGGTTCAGCGTGTCGGTGGTGATCCCGTCCTTCTACGCGTTCTTCGTGGAAGGACTGGCCGGGTTCCTGCCCTACGCGGCGGCGGCGGTCGTGCTGCTCGTCGTCGGTGGACTGCTCGGTGCGGCCGGGGCGGCCGCCGGACCGGAGACCCGCGACGTCGACTTCGAGGAGTCACCGGTGGGGCGGTGACGGAGCGTGCCGGACCTCGACGTGCCCCAGACCACTTGCTTTGATGACTACATCCGCTTCGAGCGGGCGCTGCTGCGCGGCGGCGAGCTGGACGGCGCGCGCATCCTGCGTCAGGAGACCGTCGACGCGGCCTTCACCGACCAGCTCGACGGCGCCCCGATGCCGACCGAGATCGTGACCGCGGACCCGTCGACCACCGACACGCTGCACCTGGGCCCGGGCTGGACCTGGGGCTACGGGCTGCTGCTCAACACCGCCGACGTCCCCGGCCGGCGCAAGGCGTGGACCGGGGCGTGGGCGGGCCTGTTCAACACCCACTTCTTCATCGACCGCACCACCGGGATCTGCGCCTCGATCTACACCAACTCGCTGCCGTTCATCACCGAGAATGAGGCGTGGAAGCTCTACGGCGACTTCGAGGAGGCGCTGTACGGATCCCTGTAGGTGGCCTCCGGCCTCGTGAGCACTTTCTGGTGCTATGACACCGGAAAGTGCTCACCAGGCGGAGCCACCTCGGGGGGTCAGCGATGACGGGACGAACGTCGACCCGGCTCCCGGCGTTCGCCTCCTCATTCGTCGGGCGGGCCGCCGAGCGCACGGCGCTGTCCGAGGGGCTCGCCCGTTCCCGACTGGTCTCGCTCGTGGGGCCCGGCGGGGCCGGGAAGAGCAGGCTGGCCGTCGAGGTCGTCCGGGATCTCCCGGACGTCGTCGGGTTCGTCGAGCTCGCCGCGGCGGGTGTCGGCCCCCGCCCCGCCGGGGACGTGGCGCTCGCGGTCCTCGACGCCTGCGGCGTCCGCGACGACCCGGAGCTGACTCCGGCGGCCCGGCTCGTCGGGCGCCTGCGCGACGCGCCCGGGGTGCTCGTCGTCGACGGCTGCGAGCACCGGCACGACGAGGTCGCCGCGCTGGTCGCCACGCTCCTGAGGGGGTGCCCGGATCTGCGCGTCCTCGCGACGAGCCGGCGGCGGCTCGGCGTCCTGGGGGAGGAGGTGCAGGCCCTCGGAGCGCTCGAGGACGACGGGACGGCGCTGTTCGCGGCGCGGGCCCGCGCGGTGCGTCCCGACCTGCGGCTCGACGACGATGCCGTGGCGGCGATCTGCCGGCTCGCCGAGGGCCTCCCGCTGGCGGTGGAGCTGGCGGCGGGGCATGCGCGGGTGCTCGCTCTGGAGGACATCACGGCGGGCATGGCGGACCGGCTGCGCTTCGCGGCAGCCGACGACCCCGGACTCGCGGCCCGGCACCGGTCGCTCGGTGCGTGCATCGCGTGGGGCGTCGCGGCGGCGGGGGCGCCCGCCGCCCGCGCGCTCGCGGCGCTCTCGGTGATCGGCGGCCGCTTCACGATGGCCGCTGCGGCCGGCGTCGCCGGCGACGACGCGCCGGCGGTCGCGACCCTGGTGGAACACTCGCTCGTCACCTTCGACCCGGCCGACGGCCGGTACCGGCTGCTGGACTCGGTGCGCGAGCACGCGGCGGAGCTGCTCCTCGCAGACGGCACCGGCGGCGTGGTCCACACCCGGCTCGGCGACTGGGTCGCCACCCTCGCGGCGGAGCTGGCGCCGGGCCTGGGCCGGGCGGAGCCCGACGCCCTCGCCCGGCTCGACCGTGACCGCGCGGCCGTCCACGCGGCGCTGCGCCGGGCCGCGGCGACCGGATCGCGACTCGACCGTGCCGCCGACGTCGTCGCCGACCTCGCGTTCGGCTGGTCGTTGCGCGGTCGCTGCGCCGAGGGCCGGGAGCTCGCCGACGGGGTGCATGGTGCCCTCGTCCACCCGCCGCCGCGCCTGAGGTGGGCGCTGGCCTTCCTCACCGCCTACGCCGGCGATCTCGGGGCGGGCGTGGCCCTGGCGCTCGAGGCGGCCGAGCACGCGTCGGCCGCCGGGGACGCGCAGACGCACGGCCGGGCGCTGACCCTGGTCGGGATGGTGCAGATGTTCGTGGACCCGGCGGGAGCGGACCCGGTGCTCGCCGAGGCCGTGACGCTCGCGGTCGGGGCGGGCGACGACTGGGGCGAGGTCGAGTCCCGTCAGATGCGGGCCTACTCCTGCCTGCTGCGCTGCGCGGACGCCGAGGCCCTGCGCTACGCCGATCAGGCCCTGCCCGCCCTCGACCGGCTCGGACACCCGCAGCTGCGTGCGTGGGACGGCGCGATCCGCGCCGAGATCGCGTGTCGGGCAGCTCGTTACGACCACGCCGAGGCGTGCGGCCGGGCGGCGCTCGAGATGGCACTCGGGGTCGCCGAGCCGGTGAGCGCGGGCGCGGGCCTCCTGCCGGTCGTCCGGGCCCTGGCGGCCCGCGGCCGGGCCGACGACGCGGCGGCGCTCGTGGCGGAGGTCCGGCCGTTCTTCACGACCCACCCGGGCGTCGGGACCGCCCTCGTCGTGGAGCTGGCCGAGGCGGTGGCCGCCGTGGCGCGCGATCCGGTCGCCGCGCTCGGGCCGGTGGACGCGCTGCGCGCGGCCGCGGGCTCCGCGGGACTACCGGCCGTCGACGGGGAGCTCGCGGTCCTCGCCGCGACGTGCGCTCTGCTCGCGGGCCACCCTGATGCCGCGGCGAGCGCGGCGGTCGATGCCGCGCGGGCGGCCGACGCGATCGGCCACCGGGAGATCGCCTGTGCGGCCCTCCTGACCGGCGCGGCCGCGGAGCGGGCGGCGGCCGCACCGGGGTCGGCCGAGCGGGAGGGCGCCGCCCGTCGGGCGCACGCCGCCCTGACCGCCGCCGCCGTCGGGGGTCTCGAAGGTCTGGTCCCGGACGCCCTGGACCTCGTCGCCGGCGTCGCGCTCGACGCCGCGCGGGTGATGGTGGCCGCGCGGTTGCACGCGGCCGCGGACCGGCGCCGTGACGAGCTCGGCGCGGCCCGTTCCCCGCTGGCGCGTGCCCTGCTGGCCGACCGCGACGCCGTCGCCGCCGCACTCCCGGCCGGCGCCCGCCGCGAGGCGGTGGCCGCCGGGGCCCGCCTCGACCGCAACCGCGCGGTGACCTACGCCCTGCGTGCCCGGGGCACCCGTCACCGCCCGACGAGCGGCTGGGAGAGCCTCACCCCGACCGAGCGGGAGGTCGTCGACCTCGTCGGGACCGGCCTGACGAACGCCGCGGTCGGCGAGGCGCTGCTCATCTCGGCGGGAACCGTCCGGACCCATCTGCGGAGCGTCTTCGCCAAGCTCGACGTCACGAGCAGGACCGAGCTCGCTGCCCTCGCGGCGCGCCGGGAAGGGCGCTGATTCGCCTCTGCGCCTCGGCAGATGTCCCGCGGACCCGTCCTCCCTAGCGTCCTCCACGCCACGACACCCGGCCCGAGGGGGACCCCATGACGACCACCACCGAGCACCCCACCTTCGTCCGCGCCCGCGAGGGGTTCGAGGCCCTGAAGGCGGGCGACATCGAACCGATCATGGCGCAGACCGCCGACGACATCGTCATGGTCAACGACCTGGGCGCCGGCCCCTGGCGGGAGCTGCGCGGCAAGGATGCCCTGCTGGAGTTCTGGTTCGCCTTCGCCGGGCTGTTCGCGGGCACCTTCACCCAGGACGTCCTCGGCGGCTGGGGCTGGGACGACGGCGTCGTGCTGCTCATCCACGAGCACGGCACCGCGAACGGGGTGGCCTTCGACAACCGCGCGGTCTACATGCTGATCGCCGGGCCCGACGGCCGGTGGAGCGAGCTGCGCACGATGGACATGGACCGCGCGCACCTCGAGCAGTTCTGGACGAGGTGGACGACGTCCTTGTGAGCACTTTCCGGTGCTATGACACCGGAAAGTGCTCACAAGCGCGTCAGCGCACCTGGTGCGTCGAGGACGACCGGTAGTCGGTGTACTGGTACGGGTTGTCGAGGATCGTCGTCTCCGGGACGTCCGGGTTCATGCCCTGCTCCCAGGCTTCCTCTCCGAGCGTGCCGCGCAGGTGGTCCACGGTGGCATCGACGGTCCGACGCGCGGCGGCGAGGTCGACCCCGACGAGCCGGTGGTCCCGCTTGACCACACGCCCGTCGACGATCACTGCCTCGACGTCGCCGCGCTGGGCCTGGAAGGCGACGTGGCCGTAGGGGTGGAGCAGCGGGAACATCGCCGGCGAGCTCTCGTTGCGGATCAGCACCACGTCGGCCTTCTTCCCGACCTCGAGGCTGCCGAGGTCGTCGCGGCCCAGGGCGCGCGCCCCGCCGCGCGTGGCCCAGTCGACGACCTGCTCGGCGCGCAGGGCGGCGTGCGTGACGGTCTCGCCCTTGGCGTGCGCCTCGAGGTGCTCGCGGGAGCGGTCCGCGCCCAGCGTCGTGCGCATCGCTGAGAACAGGTCCCCGCTCCACCAGACCGTGGTGTCCATGGAGAGCGACACCGGGAGGTCGTGCGCCCGCAGCGCCCAGGTGGGCGGGTAGCCCTGCCCCGCGCTCTGCTCGCTCTCGGTGGACACCGAGATGGACCCGCCGGTCGCGGCGATGCGGTGGTAGGAGTCGGCGGAGAGCGACGCGGCGTGCACGTACACGGTCTCGGGCGTGGCGAACCCGTGGTCGTGCATCAGCCGGATGCCCTCGTCGTTCGTGGCCCCCCAGACCCCGGCGTGCGTGGTGACCGGGAGGCCGAGCTCGCGCGCCACCTCGAAGGCCGGCTTCTCGGGGAACGACGGGTCGCCGGTGACGTCGAAGGCCAGCTGGAAGCCGAGCATGTCGCGGCTGCCGCTCATCCGGCGCTCGACGAAGTCGCGGAACCCGGGCGACGCGGTCCAGTTCGCGGGGGCGTCCGCGATGTTGCCGTAGGCGAGCACGAAGCGGCCCGGCACGGCCTCGAGGGCATCCGCGGCGGCGTCGGCGTGGTCGGGGGTCTGCAGCCCGTGCGACCAGTCGACGGTCGTGGTCACCCCGGCGTCGATCGCCTCGAGGGCGCCGACGAGGTTCCCCGCGTGCACGTCCTCCGGGCGGAACGCCGTGCCGTGCTCGAGGTAGTACCAGACGAAGTACTGCGTGAGCGTCCAGTCCGCGCCGTAGCCGCGCATCGCGGTCTGCCACATGTGCCGGTGCGTGTCGATCATCCCGGGCATGACGATGCCGCCACGCGCGTCGATCTCCTCGGTGCCTCCGGGCACCGCGAGGTCCGGCCCGATGCCGGCGATGCGGTCGTCGACGACGAGCACGTCGGCGCCGGTGAGCACGGTGTGGGCGCCGTCGAGGGTGAGCACGGTGCCGCCGCGCAGGACGACCGGCCGTCGGGCCTCGCCGGTGGACTCGGGCATCGGACACTCCCTCGATCGCGGACGAATGTCCGTATGACGGTCAGATGATGCAGGTCACTCTGCTCAGGCATCGTTTCGCTGTCAACGGTCGGTCACCTCGGCGGCCCGGGGGCGTGGTTCGGTGACGACCGTCCGCCAGACGGTCAGTCAACGGCTACGCTGCGCCCACCCGGACGAGCGAGCGGTGGGGAGGCGGCGCGCATGCCACGCGAGGGAGCCGGGCCGGACTTCATCGAGGCCCTGGCGCGTGGGCTCGAGGTCATCACCGCGTTCGGTTCCGAGCGCCCGGAGATGACGCTCGCCGAGGTCGCGACGGCGACCGGACTGGCCCGCCCGACCGCCCGCCGGATCCTCCTGACGCTCACCGAGCTCGGCTACGTGCGCATCGGCGACCGGGGGTTCGTGCTCACGCCGCGGGTGCTCGATCTCGGCGTGGCCTACGTCGGGTCGATGGGCCTCTGGGAGGTCGCGCGCCCGCACCTCGAGGCGCTCTCGGCGCGCACGCACGAGTCGTGCTCGATCGCCCAGCTCGACGGCTCGGACATCGTCTACGTCGCCCGGGCGAGCGTGCCGAAGATCGTCTCGCTCGCGGTGCAGATCGGTACCCGGTTCCCCGCGCTGCCGACCTCGCTGGGCAAGGTCGCGCTGGCCGCACTGTCGCCCGCCGAGCTCGACCGGGTCCTCGCCGAGCCCACCCGCTCCGGGCTCACCCCGCGCTGGCGGCCGTCGATCGAGGAGCGGGACGCGGCGCTGCGCGAGGTGCGGGCCCGCGGCTGGGCGCTCACCGACGAGCAGCTGACCCTCGGCATCCGCTCGGTCGCCGCGCCGCTGCGTGACGGCAGCGGCCGGGTCATCGCCGCGGTCAACGTCAACTGCCACGCCGCCGAGACATCCGTCGAGTGGCTCGTCGAGCACCACCTCCCGATGCTGCTCGCGACGGCCGGTGAGATCAGCGCGGACTTCGCGCGCCGCGAGGCCCTGCCCCACGTGACGCTGCCGGCGTCCTGACGGCTGCCCGGTGTCAGAAAAGTCGCGTTCCTGACGCTGGGCGTCAGGATTTCGGCGTTCACGATTTCTGGGGCCGGCGCCGGGCTGACGATCTTGTGGGGCTCGAGGGGCGCGTGACGCATGTTCGGAGGGCGGCTGGCCTGCCTGGTGTGCCCCTCGTCGGAGGGGCGGGCGGGAGTCGCGGCCGGGCTCGGGGTCGGCGTCGGCTTGTCGCGGGCTCCTGCACCTGGGCCAGCGCCTTGTCGTTCTGAATCACCACGACAGGACGCCGAGGCCTCCGCTGAAGGCCGCGACAAGGGCCGCGACCGCAGAGACCGCGCACCCCTACCCGGTTCCCGCCCACCGGGATTCCTGGCGCGCCGCTCGGCCTCCCGCGCGCACGATGACCACCGCATCCGCAGCGGCGAGGAGGTGATCCGGTGCCGGACGAACCGCGGGTCGTGATCGTCGGCGCAGGCCCGGCGGGGCTCGTTCTCGCTTGGCTCCTGCACCGCGCACGGGTGCCCTTCCTGCTGGTCGAGCAGCTCACGCAGGCCGAGGTCGGGACGCAGCCGAAGGCGGGCATCGTCGAGTACCGGACGGTGCAGCTGCTGCGCCGCGAAGGCCTCGCCGACGCGCCCGGCGCCCCGCTCACGTTCGACGCCGAGAACCGCCGCGTCGAGTTCCGCACCCCGGAGACCTCGCACGTCCTCGAGTACGCCGAGCTCACCGGCGACCGCCCGCACTACGTCTTCCCGCAGCACCGGATCGTCGCCGAACTCGCCGACGCCCTCCTCGCCGAGGGAGCTCCGCTGCGCTTCTCCCACCGCGTCGTCGCGGTCGACGGCGCGGGACCCGGCGTCGTCGTCGAGGGTCCCGACGGCGGGCGGTACGAGCTGACGCCCGATGTCGTCGTGGGCGCGGACGGCGCGGCGAGCCCCGTCGCGCGAGCGATGGCCGAGCACGTCGCGACGCTGGACCGCCGCGTGCCCGCCCGCTGGCTCGTCGTCGCCACCGAGACGCCGCCGCTGGTGGACCGCACCGTGTACGGCGTCCACCCGCGCGGCTACGCCGCCCACCTGCGGCGCGGTCCGCGGGAGACCCGCTTCTACCTCGAGGTCCCCGCCGACGAGGGGCCCGACGACCGGTCCCACGACGCGCTGCGCACCGAGCTCGCCGACCGGCTCGGCATGCCCGGCGCGCTCGACGGGGTGCCGCTGCGCAGCGTCGACACCCTCGACCTGCGCACCCGCGTGATCACCCCGATGCAGCATGGCCCACTGCTGCTCGCCGGCGACGCTGCCCACCTCATCACCCCGGCCGGCGGCAAGGGGATGAACCTCGCGATCGCGGACGCGGTCGAGCTCGCGCACGGGCTGATCTCCGACCGCGACGGCGACGGCGGGCGCCTGGCCGCCTACTCCGATCGTCGGCTCCCGGCCATCTGGCACGCGCAGGCGTTCTCCGACTGGTTCCTGCGCGTCCTCACCGCGCGCACCGCCGACGCGCTCGGCGGCGACTCGGCCGCCGCGTTCGTGCACGGGACGCGCGAGGCCTGGGTGCGGGCGCTGCGCGACGACGCCGGGATGGCCCGCTGGTTCGCGCACGCCTATGCGGGGGTCGACGCTCCCGACCCTTGACGGGCGCCGCCGGGCCCACCAGGATCGTCAGCGGACAATCGTCCGCTGGACGGACATCGCGCGGGACGAGTGAGTGGCGCCGTACTGGCGTCAGCTGACAGCAATGGACCATTGCTGTCATCTGGGGGGGGAGGGCACCGCATGGCAGGGCCGCTCGAGGGCGTACTGGTGGCCGACTTCTCGCGGATCCTCGCGGGGCCCTATGCGACGATGCTGCTGGCGGACATGGGCGCCGAGGTCGTCAAGGTCGAGGGCCCGAAGGGCGACGACACCCGGACCTGGATGCCGCCGACCCGCGGCGAGACCTCGACGTACTACCTCGGGGTGAACCGCGGCAAGCGCTCGATCGCCCTGGACCTGCGCGATCCCGACGACGTCGCCCTCGCCCGGGAGCTCGCGCGGCGCGCCGATGTCGTGATCGAGAACCTCCGGCCCGGCGGCATGGCCAAGTACGGGCTGGACTACGCGACCGTCAGTGCCACGAACCCCGCCGTCGTCTACTCGAGCATCTCGGGCTTCGGCTCCGGCGCGGGCGCC
This sequence comes from Actinomycetospora sp., assembly GCF_036497245.1. Lineage (GTDB taxonomy): Bacteria > Actinomycetota > Actinomycetes > Mycobacteriales > Pseudonocardiaceae > Actinomycetospora. The sequence continues at coordinate 20,173 of NZ_DASXJS010000169.1, forward strand.
CACGTCCCCGGCTACGACCTCATGGTGCAGGCGATCTCCGGGCTGATGGACCTCACCGGGGACCCCGACGGGCCGCCCTACCGCGCCGGCATCTCGGTGTTCGACGTGATGGCCGGGAATCACGCGGTGATCGGCATCCTCGCCGCGCTGCGGCACCGGGACGCGACCGGGGACGGCCAGCACGTCGAGGTCAACCTGCTCTCCTCGGCGCTCACCGGGCTCGTGAACCACTCGAGCGCGTGGGCCGCGGGCGGCGTCGTCCCGCACCGGATGGGCAACGCGCATCCCAGCGTCTTCCCCTACGAGCCGCTCGAGACCGCCGACGACGACCTGATCGTCACCGCCGCGAACGACGGCCAGTTCCGCAAGCTCTGCGAGATCCTCGGGCTCGACGGCGTCGCCGACGACGAGCGCTTCGCCCGCAACGAGGACCGGACCGCCAACCGCGAGATATTGCGCCCGATCCTCGTCGCGAAGCTGAAGGAGCGCACCGCCGTCGAGTGGTTCGAGCTGCTCGTCGACGCGGGCGTGCCGTGCGGGCCGATCCAGTCGATCGACGGCGGGTTCGCGATGGCCGAGCGATTCGGGCTGGAGCCGATCGTCGCCGTCGGGGAGGGCGACCGGGCGGTCCCGACGACGCGGCACCCGATCCGGTTCTCCGAGACCCCCGCGGTCTACGAGCTGCCCCCGCCCGTGCTCGACGAGCACGGCGCGCAGTTGCGGGAGTGGCTGTCCACCGGAGCGAACGATGAGTGATCACGTCTACGAGACCGCCCTCGGCGCGGCGTCGCCCGACAAGATCACCCTGCTCGGTCACGACCTCGTCGAGGACGTCATGGGGCAGGTCGGATTCGGGGAGCTGGCGTTCTGGCTCGCGACGCAGCGCCGCCCGACGCCGGGCGAGACCCGCGTTTTCGAGGCGGTGTTGGCCGCGCTCGCCGACCACGGCTACACCCCGACGGCGATCGTCACCCGGCTCACGTATCTCTCGGCGCCGGACTCGGTGCAGGGGGCGCTCGCGGCCGGGCTGCTCGCGGGCGGAAGCCGGTTCCTCGGGGTCACCGAGGACAGCGGTCGGTTCCTGCACGATCAGCTCGTCTCGACCGACGGAAAGCTCCCGACCGACGACGCCGGGTGGGACGCGCTCGCGCTGCGGACGGTGACCGCCCAGCGCGAGGCCAAGCGCTTCGTCCCCGGGCTCGGGCACCACGTCCACAAGCAGGGCGACCCCCGCACGCCGAAGCTCATGGCCCTGGCCGCCGAGGAGGGCGTGACCGGCCCGCACCTGGCGCTGTTCGCCGCGATCGGCCGCGTCCACCCGCAGGTCCTCGGGAAGACGCTGCCGCTCAACGGCGCGGGGGTCTGCGGTGCGGTGCTCGCCGACCTCGGGCTGCCGCTGGAGCTGCTGCGCGGGTTCGCGCTGCTCGCGCGCACGGCGGGCCTGATCGGGCAGCTCGCCGAGGAGCTGCGCCACCCCGTCGCCAACGAGATCTTCCTGTCGGTCGACCTGAACAACCGGCCGGTCGCCGCCGATCCCACCGTGCCCCCGACATACGGGCCGCCCCCGCTCGATGGAGAACCGCATGGCTGAGCTCGTCGCGGTGATCGCGTCCACCCATCACCCGTTCTACTACCGGGCCTCGACGTCGGTGGGGGAGGACCGCCCACCGTTCGCGGACGAGTGGGTGTCGAAGATCGAGACGTTCCGGGAGACGTTGACGCGGGCCCGTCCCGACGTCCTCGTCATGGTCGGCTCGGACCATTTCCACCAGCTGTGGCTCGACAACATGCCGCAGTTCCTCGTCGGGAAGGCGCCGGTCTACGACGCCAACTGGTACAACGAGGAACGCGAGTTCGGTCTCCCGCGCATGCAGTTGCGCGGTCAGGAGGACCTGTCGTCCTACATCCTGCGGGAAGGTCTCGACGCCGGGTTCGACCTCGCGTTCTCCAACGAGCTGCGGATCGACCACTCGATCACGTGCCCGATCATCACGCTGCGGCCCGAGGCCGACCTGCCGATCGTCCCGATCTACACCAACATCTTCGCGCCGCCGCTGCCGCAGCCGAAGCGGTTCGTGCAGCTCGGGCGCACCATCCGCGAGCTCGTCGAGTCGTGGCCCTCCGACCAGCGGGTGGCCGTGATCGGGACCGGCCACCTCTCCCTCGAGCTCGGCGGACCCCGCCAGTTCGGCCCGCACGGGCCCGACCCGGAGTTCGACCGCAAGGCCGTCGAGTGGATCGCGTCGGGTGACCTCGAGGGCTGCCTCTCCGAGGTCACGCTCGACAGCCTGCATTCCCCGGGCAACGCCACCCACGGATTCATGGACTTCATGCTGATGATGGGCGTCGCGGGGGAGGGGAAGAAGGCCGACCACGTCGACTCGCTGGACCTCTTCCACACCATGGAGGCCTACTTCACCTGGTATCCGAACGGGGTGACTCCGGCGTGAGCAAGTACCTCCTGAACAAGTTCCTCTACACCGTCGACCGCGATGCCGACCTCGTCGAGCGCTATCGCACCGACCCCGCGGGCTGCGTGGTCCAGTGGGAGCAGGAGTACGCCAACACACTCCTCAACTGCCACTCCGGGGAACGGTCGACGTGGCTCGCGTTCTCCGACGAGGAACGGACCGCGCTCGCGACCCACGACCACGTGACGCTGTTCGCGATGGGCGCGCACCCGTTCCTCACGCTGACGTTGTTCATCGCGATGTTCGAGCGCGACCACGGACCGCTCGAGTACCAGTTCGCCTACGCCCGCGCCCTCGACGGCGTGACGCTGCCCTACCCCGACATCAGCACCTGAGACCGCCGCCGAGCGGATCCTCACGGCTGTCTGGGCAGCCGCGGAGGTCCACTCGGCACGCCCGCGACCCCCGGAGAGCATCGATGACGCTGCCCGCGCTGCCCACGAGTCTCGTCGGGAGCTACGCCCAGCCGGACTGGTTGATCGACCGGGCGAAGCTCGCCGGCCGGTTCCCGCCGCGGGTGCGCGCGCAGGAGCTGTGGCGCCCGGCGCCGGAGCACCTCGCGCAGGCCCAGGACGACGCGACGCTGCTCGCGATCCGCGCGCAGGAGCGGGCCGGGCTCGACGTCGTGACCGACGGCGAGATGCGCCGCGAGAGCTACTCGAACCACTTCGCCACCGCGCTCGACGGCGTCGACGTCGACAACCCCGGCTCCGCCCTCGACCGCTCCGGGCACCCCAACCCGGTCCCGCGCATCGTCGGGCCGATCGGGCGTCCCGAGCCGATCCAGGTGCGCGACCTGCAGTTCCTGCGGGCCGCCACCGACCACGTCGTCAAGATGACCGTGCCCGGGCCGTTCACCATGTCCCAGCAGGCGCAGAACGACCACTATCCCGACGCCGAGGCGGCGGCGATGGCGTACGCGGCGGTCGTCAACGCCGAGGTGAAGGATCTCCACGCCGCCGGCGCGGACGTCGTCCAGATCGACGAGCCGTACCTGCAGGCCCGGCCCGACGCCGCACGGCAGTACGGCCTCGCCGCGCTCAACGCGGCCCTCGACGGCGTCACCGGCACGACCGCCGTGCACCTCTGTTTCGGGTACGCCGCGATCATCCACGAGCGCCCCGAGGGCTACTCGTTCCTGCCCGAGCTGGCCGGGTGCCCCGTCGACCAGATCTCCATCGAGACCGCGCAGTCCGGGCTCGACCTCGGTGTGCTGTCCGACCTCACCGACAAGACGGTCATCCTCGGCGTCATCGACCTCTCGACGCCGGAGGTGGAGAGCGCGCAGACCGTCGCGGCCCGGGTCCGGCGGGCGTTCGACCGCCTGCCTGTCGAGCAGCTCGTCGTCGCCACCGACTGTGGGATGAAGTACCTCCCGCGCGAGTCCGCGACGGGCAAGATGGCGGCGATGGCGGGCGCCGCGGCGATCCTGCGGGCCGAGCGGGGCTGATCCGGACCGGCCGCTCGGCGAATGCACGTTTGCCGTGATCGGCCCGCAGCCATGTGACGCAGCGCACATGCGGCCTCACGGTCGATTGATACCGACCGTATGCACGACGACGCTCACAGTCATGAATACACGCCCGACGGAGGGCCTGTCATGACCGCTCTCATCATCGTGATCGTGGTGGTCGTCGTGCTGCTGCTGGCCGGTGGCGGCCTCGTGCTGGCGAGACGGAAACGCTCCGAGCAACTCCAGGAGCAGTTCGGACCGGAGTACGACCGTGCCGTCGAGCAGTCGGACTCGAAGAGCGAGGCCGAGAAGGAGCTCGCCGAACGCCGCAAGCGTCACCAGCAGCTCGATCTGCGCCCCCTCGACCCACAGACCCGCGAGCGCTTCCGCGGTGACTGGAAGCAGGTCCAGGGCGAGTTCGTCGACGATCCGGGCGGTGCGGTCGAGAAGGCCGACTCGCTCGTCACGACGATCATGCGCGAGCGCGGATACCCGGTCGACGACTTCGACCAGCGCGCCGACGACGTCTCGGTCGAGCACCCGAAGGTGGTGGAGAGCTACCGCGAGGCCCGCCGGGTGCGCGACGCGCACCGGGAGAGCCGGGCCGGTACGGAGGACCTCCGGGAAGCCGTGACCTCCTACCGCAGCCTGGTCGACGCCTTGCTCGACGAGGGCGCTGACCGCGGTCATGACGACGACGGCCGTCACCGCGACGACGGCCGTCACCGCGACGACGACGGTCGCCGCCGCGACGAGCCCCACGACCGGGGCGACGAGCGCGGCGGACGCCAGGAACGGGAGGCCGGCGGATCGTCGGCCGACGGGACACGCGACCACGACGGGAGCCGACGGTGAGCACCGACAACCGCGCCGCTACGGACGAAGGCCGGCGCGACGACGAAGGCCGACGCGACGACGAAGGCCGCCGCGACGAGGGCCGGCACGGCGAGGAGCCCGGCCGCTACACCCGTCAGCACGGCGACCAGCCCGGCCAGCACGACCAGGACCCGAAGGACTCGGACGGGGTCACCGTCCTCGACCCCACGGCCTCCGAGCGGCTACGCAACCGCTGGCAGGAGATCCAGGCCGGCTTCGTCGACGAGCCGCGCCAGGCGGTCACCGGAGCCGACCAGCTCGTCGGTGAGGTACTCGACGAGGTCAGCCGCGTGTTCCGCGACCAGCGCTCCGAGCTCGAGGCGGAGTGGAGCGGGAACAACGAGCCCGGCACCGAGGAATTGCGCCAGGCGCTGCGCCGCTACCGGGAGTTCTTCGACCGGCTGCTCTCGCTGTAGGCCGCGGGCTCGTCCGGGTCCGGCACACGGGCGGTCTCGCCGCCCGTGTGCTCCCGGGCGAGCACCGCCAGCCGGACGGTGTCGACGACGAGGGCGCGACGGGCGCACCGCCCGCTGAGCATCGCTCGCTCTTCGGGTTCGGGACGCTAGGCAATTGATCATGGATTCGAGCGCACCGAAATGTGCGCATGAATCCATGATCATTTGCCTAGCGAGTGTGGCGGTGAGGCCGCCAGGAGGTTCGAGCTCGGCCCGGCCGCAGGAATGTCGCGGTCGGCTCGATCAATTGTCTAGTGTGCCCGCGCCCGACCGGGGTGCCGCTGACGACGACGGCGAGGCATCGTGGCCCCGTGACCGCCTCCGACGGCCCGGCCCTCGCCGGCGCGCTGCCCGCCCTGCTCGCCGCACTCGGCACCGATCTCGGGACCCCCGACGCGCCGCCCGAGATCACCCTGCCGCCCGCGCGCTCCGCCGTCCTGTTCCTGGTCGACGGCCTCGGGCGCGAACTGCTGACCGAGCACGCCGCCGACGCGCCGTTCCTCGCCGGGATGGCCGACGCCGGACCGCTGACCGTCGGCTTCCCGACGAGCACCCCGATCAGCGTCACGAGCCTCGGGACCGGGCTGCCACCCGGCGCACACGGCACCCTCGGCGTCCGCTTCCGGGTCGACGCGACCCTGCTCGACGCGCTGACCTGGAGCGGACACGACGCCTCCGGGGGGACCGTCGACCTCCGGGAGCACCTGGCCCCCGAGGCGGTGCAGCCCCGTCCCACGCTGTTCGAGCGCGCCGCGGCGGTGGGCACCCGGTGCACCGTCGTCTCCGACCGGGCCTACCGCGAGTCCGGGCTGACCCGCTCGGCCCTGCGCGGCGCGACCTACCGCGGCGTGGGCGCGATGGGGGATCTCGCGGCCGAGACCCTCACCGCCCTCGCCGAACCGGGGCTCGTCTACGCCTATCACGCGGACCTCGACCAGCTCGGTCACCTGCGCGGGCCGGGGTCCCTCGCCTGGCGCTGGCAGCTGCGCCAGATCGACCATCTCGTCGCGATGCTCGCCGAGGACCTCCCGCCGGACACCGTCCTGGCGGTCACCGGCGACCACGGCATGGTCACCGTCGACCGTCGCCACGACGCCGACACCCATCCCGACCTGCTCCTCGGCGAGCCGGTGGTCGGCGGCGACCCGCGCGCCCGCCTCGTCTACGCCCGCCCCGGCAGTGCCCCCGACGTGCTCGCCGCCTGGCGGGCCACGCTCGGCGACGACGCGGACATTCTCCCGGGCGAGGAGGCGGCCGAGGCCGGCTGGTTCGGCCCGGTCGACGACGCGGTGCGAGTCCGGGTGCCCGACATCGTCGCCGCCACCCGCGGGAACGCGGCGATCGTGCGCTCCGAGGGCGAGCCGGTCCTCGCGAGGCTCCCGGGGCAGCACGGCTCCCGCACCGACGCCGAACGGCTCGTCCCGCTGGTGGTGCACGCCGCAGATGCGTCCTAGCAGTCTCCATTCGACCGTAGGTGAGAAATATTCTGACGTGCGGAAACGACCTTGTGCGCGCCGTCACGCGGTTGGCTAGTGTCCGGCGGAAGGGGGTCCGGGACATGCGACCGAGTCCTGGATCGCGACGAGAGCACAAGGAGCAGGCGTGAGCGTCACGACCCACACCGGCGGCTCGATCCTGGGTCACGCGGTGAAGCGGACCGAGGACCAGGAGCTCATCACGGGCGCCGGTCTGTACACCGGAGACCTGCCGGTCGAGGGGTCGCTGCACGCGGTCTTCGTCCGCTCTCCCATCGCGCACGGCACGCTCGGCGAGATCGACGTCGCCGAGGCCAAGGGAATGCCGGGCGTGGTCGCGGTCTACACGAACGCCGACCTCGACGTCGCCGACCGACCGGGCCTGCCCGGCGTCGTGCCCGACGCCATGTCGCGGCCGCACCTCGCGAAGGGCAAGGTCCGCTTCGTCGGCGACATCGTCGCCGTCGTCATCGGCGAGACGGCGGGAGAGGCCCTCGACGCCGCCGAGACCGTCTTCCCCGACATCGACCCGCTGCCGTCCGTCACGGGCATCGAGGAGGCCTACGCCGACGGCGCCCCGCTGCTGTTCGAGGAGGTCGGCAGCAACCTCATCGCCGGGGCGGGCACCGGGGAGGTCGAGGGCATCTTCGACACCGCCGACGTGGTCGTCACCGGGAAGTTCCTCAACCAGCGCCTCGCGGGCGTGCCGATGGAGCCGAACGCCTGCGTCATCGAGCCGGGCGCGCCCGAGGGGGGCCTCACCCTCTGGCTCTCCACCCAGACCCCGCACGGTGCCCGGGACGCGATCGCCGGGGACCTCGGCCTCGACGCCGACCAGGTCCGGGTCGTGGCGCCGCGGGTCGGCGGCGGTTTCGGTCCGAAGGCCACGGCCTACCCGGAGTACACGATCGCCGCGAAGGCGGCCCTCGTGCTCGGCCGGCCGGTGCGGTGGAACGAGACCCGCTCCGAGAACATGCTCTCGATGGTCCACGGGCGCAGCCAGGTCCAGTGGGTCGAGCTCGGCGTGACGCGCGCCGGGAAGATCGTCGGGCTGCGTGCCTCGGTGATCGGCGACGGCGGGTCCTACCCGGCGGTCGGGACGATCCTGCCGAGCCTGACCCAGCTGCTGGCCCAGGGCGTCTACGACATCCCGGCCATCGAGTTCTCGTGGAAGACCGTCGTCACGAACACCACCACCACGGGTGCCTACCGTGGCGCCGGGCGCCCCGAGGCCACCCAGCTGCTCGAGCGCATCATCGACATGGCCGCCGACGAGATCGGCGTCGACCCGCTCGAGATGCGGCGGATGAACTTCCTGCAGCCCGAGCAGTTCCCGATGACGTCGCTGACCGGCGCCGAGTACGACAACGCCGACCACGAGAAGTCGCTCGACGCCGTCAAGGAGGCCGCGGGCTACGACGCCCTGCGCGCCGAGCAGAAGCGCCGCCGCGACGCGGGTGACCGGGTCGCGCTCGGGATCGGCCTCGGCTCCTACGTCGAGGTCACCGCCCCGCTGGGTCTCGACGGCGAGTACGGCTCGGCCCAGGCGCACGCCGACGGCACGTTCACGGTCATGGCGGGCACCAGCGCGCACGGCCAGGGACACGAGACCGCGTTCGCCCAGCTCGCGTCGTCGGTGCTCGGCGTACCGATGGACAAGATCAGGGTCGTGCAGTCGGACACCGCGGAAGTGCGCTCCGGTGCGGGCACGCTGGGCTCGCGCTCGCTGCAGACCGGCGGGAGCGCCATCCACAACGCTTCCCAGGAGCTCGTCTCGCGGGCCCGGGAGATCGCGGCGCACCTGCTCGAGGCCGCGGTGGAGGACATCGAGCACTCCGACGGCGGGTTCGGGGTGCGCGGCGTCGGCGACTCGGTGGTCACCTGGTCGCAGGTCGCGACCGCGTCCGAGGACGGTTCGGGGCTCGAGGACGGCGCCGGTCGCGCGCTGCGTGAGGACCTGGACTTCAAGCAGGGCCAGTCCAGCTTCCCGTTCGGGTCGCACATCTCCGTCGTCGACGTCGACCTCGACACCGGCATGGTGACTCCGAAGCGCCACGTCGCCGTCGACGATTGCGGCAAGATCCTCAACCCGATGCTCGTCGCGGGCCAGCAGCACGGCGGGATCGCCCAGGGCATCTCGCAGGCGCTCTTCGAGCGGGTCACCTTCGACGAGGACGGCAACCCGACCACGGGCAACCTGGCGTCCTACACCATCCCGTCGGCCGCCGACCTGTGCTCCTACGAGGCCTCGAACACCGAGACGCCGACCTTCCTCAACCCGATCGGCGCGAAGGGGATCGGCGAGTCCGGGACGATCGGCTCGACGCCCGCCGTGCACAACGCGGTGGTCGACGCGGTGTCCCACCTCGGCGTCCGGCACATCGACATGCCGCTGACGCCGGAGGCGGTGTGGCGCGCGATCCAGGGGGTCTCGGCCTCCGACCCGGGCACGCGCTCCCAGGCGGGTCCGGAGTACGCCGGGATGGCCGGCACCGAGAGCTGAGCGAGACCGCCGATGGCGGGCCCCCGATCGTGAAGGACCCATCCGGGCACACACCGGCATGATCGGGGACCCGTCTACCCTCCCGCGGATGACGGGCATCCGGGCACTGGAACGCGCCGACCTGCCGCAGGTCGGGGCGCTGTTCGAGCTCGTCATGCGCTCGGGGGAGCACGAGCCGAACCCGCGGGTCGCGGAGTACTTCGCCCGCGTCGTCGTGGACGACCCCTGGGCCGACCCGGAGATCCCGTCGCTGGTCCACGAGGACGCCGACGGCGCCGTCGTCGGGTTCATCGCCGCGAACACCCGGCGGATGCGACTCGACGGGCGTCCGGTGCGGATGGCGGTGAGCAGCAACCTCGTCGCGCACCCGGACTGGCGCTCGCGCGGCGTCGGGGTGCTGCTCAACCGCAAGCTGCTCGCCGGTCCGCAGGAGCTGACCGTGGCCGATCGCGCCAACGACGACTCGCGTGCGCTCTGGACCGGGCTCGGCGGTCAGGAGCTGGTCGGGTCGTCGGTGGCGTGGTGGCGCATCCTGCGGGCCGGTGCGACGGCGGGTGCGCTCGCCGGCAAGCGGGCTCCCGCGCTCGGCCGGGGTGCCCGCCTCGCCGGTGTCCCGCTGGACGCGCTCGCGGCCCGGTGGGGCCGCGTCGGCCCGCCGCCCCCGCCCGACCCCGCGGGCGGCACCGAGGTCCTCACCCCGGAACTGCTCGCCGAGCAGGTCGCCGCGCAGGGCAAGCGCCTGCGGCTGCACCCGGACTACGACCCGGCCTGGCTCACGTGGGCGTTCGCCGAGCTGGGCCGGCTGACCGACCGCGGGCATCTCACCGCGCGGCTGGTGCGCGGGACCTCGGGGCGGGTGCTCGGGTGGTTCCTCTACCTGCTGCCCCCGGCGGGAGTGGCCGAGGTCGTGCAGGTCGGCGCGACCGGCGACCCCGCTCCCGTGCTCGACCACCTCGTGCGCTGCGCCCACGACGAGGGCGCGGCGGCCGTCCAGGGACGGCTGGAGCCGGTGACGGCGGGTCTGCTCGGGGCCCCGGGTGTCATCGTCCGGCGGGGGGCGCGGGCGCTCGTGCACGCGGGTGATCCCGCCGTGCTCGGGCTGCTGAGCTCGACGACGTCGCTGTGCAGCATCCTCGACGGCGAGTGGCTCGTCGCGCACGGCGCGCGGCAGTGACCCGACACCAGCTGACGGCCCACATCGGGCGTCGTGCCACGATCGGTCCGGTGAGCACGAGCGCGGCACGTGAACTGGCGGTCCTGATCGTCTCCTACCGGCGGGCGGATCTCCTCGACCGCGCTCTGGCGAGCGTCGACAAGTGGTTGCCGGACGCACGGGTGCACGTGTGGGACAACGCCTCCAGCGGCTCGCCCGCGGTCCGCGAGCTGGCCGAGACCCGCCCCGACGTCACGTGGACGTTCTCCGAGTTCAACCTCGGCTACATCGCGGCGATGAACAAGCTCATGGCGCAGGTCCCCGACTGCGACGCCCTGCAGCTCAACCCGGACGCCGAGCTGCTCGGTCCGCTCACCCGCGCCCGTGCGGTGCTCGCCCAGCCCGGCATCGCGGCCGTGTCCCCGACCGTGCTCGACCCGGAGGGACGCGACGAGCCCTGGGACGTCGCGCACCGCGAACAGGGCGTCGTCCGGAACCTGCTCAACTCGGCCGGGTACGCCAAGCGGCTGCGCGGTCGCCGGCTCAGCAACCTGTACCCGGAGGCGCCGGAGGAGGTCGACGGGTACCTCACGGGGTGCTGCCTGTTCATCTCCCGCGACGCCTGGGACGCGCTCGGCCCGTTCAGCGAGGAGTTCTTCGTCTACGGCGAGGACGCCACCTGGCAGCCCGCCGCCCGCAGGGCCGGCTGGTCGCTGCGGCTGGTCGACGACGAGGCACCGCAGGTCCGGCACGCCAGCGGCGGGACCGTCTCGGACGACCCGCTGGCGTCGGTGCGCGGCGACGATCTGCTGCGCGCCGCCCAGGTGATCGCCCTCGGGCTGGAGCACAACCTCGGTCGCGGGTCGCTCTACGCGGCGGGATCGACCGTGCTCGAGCGCGTCCAGCGCTCCAAGCGGGGCCCGCGCGAGGCCCGGTTGACCGCTCTCGCCGAGCGCGCGGGCGGTCGGCCCGCCGTCGTCGTCGTCACGAACGGGCTCAAGCCCGGCGGTGCGGAGCGCCAGCGGGTGGTGCTCGCGAACCAGCTCGTGGAGCGCGGCCACCCGGTGACCATGGTCTGCCTGCAGCACCTCGGGCAGTACATCTCCGAGCTGGACCCGCGCGTGCGCATGCTCATGCAGCCGTGGTGGCAGCCGGTGGTGGACGTGGCGGACACCGCCGAGGCCATCGTCGTCGGCGGCGCGACGAAGACCGAGATCGGGTTCGCGACGGCGTGGCGGGCCCTGGGGCGGGCCGCCGGGCAGCGGCGGTACTGGATCCCGGCCGCGCACGACCCCGCGGAGATGGAGCGCCCGACCTACTCCGACCTGCAGGGCCGCGCGCTGCGCACCGCCGACGCCCTGCTCGTGCTCTCCCGGCAGCACCACACCGACCTGACCCGGCACCAGCAGCTGACCGACACCGTGATGGTCGCGCCGAACGGGCTGACCCCGGGCGAGCCGCTGCCCGCGCGCCTGATGACCGGTCCGATGCGCTTCTGCATGCTCACCCGGCTCAAGGAGTACAAAAACACGACGCTGCTCATCCGGGCCCTCGACGCGCTCGCGCGCCCCGACGAGTGGACGCTCGACATCTTCGGTGACGGTCCCGACCGCACCGCGATGCAGGCCCAGACCCCCGCGTACCTGCGCGGGCAGGTCCACTGGCGGGGGGTCTCGCCCGGCCCGGACCACGCGTTCGCCGAGACCGACGTGCTGTGCGTGCCGAGCGGCTTCGAGGCGTTCCCGCTCGTGATGGTCGAGGCGATGACCCGCGGCATGCCCGTGATGGCCTCGACGAGCGGTTCCGTGCCCGAGATGCTCGACCACGGGAAGGCAGGCGTCGTCGTCGACCCGGTGAGCGTGCCGGCGTGGACCGAGGCGCTGCGCGGGGTGCTCGACGACCGCGAGGGCGTGGCCCGTCTCGGGGCGGCGGGCCGGGAGCGGGCGCTCGCGCTCTACACCGACTCCGCGATGGTCGACGCGTACCAGCGGGCGTTCGTCAGCGTCCTCGGTCACCCGTTCCCGGGTGCCGAGCAGCGGGCGGACACCATCTGATCCCGCGACGACGGCGGTTTATACCCCCGTGTCCGATCCGTCCCGTCACCCCCCGGCGAACCTCGAACGTGTTGGCGCGTCATAGTGAGGAGACGGCGCATTCGGTGTGGAGGGGCGCAATCGATGATCGTTCTGGGACTCAGTGGTCTCCCGAATTCCCAACGGCGACGCAGCGAGGCCCGGCCGGACATCGATCCGCTGGACGCGCGGATCTGTCAGGGCCTCGACAGCGCCGCGGCGATCCTCGTCGACGGAACCCTCGTCGCGGCGGCGTCCGAGGAGCGCTTCGACGGTGACAAGGGCACCGGCGCGCTCCCGCGGAACGCGATCCGGTACTGCCTCGACGAGGCGGGCGTGCGGCCCGAGGACGTCGACGTCGTGGCCCACGGCTTCGACTACGACCGTCACCGTCGGGCGTTCGTGCTCTCCCGGGAGTATTTCGACGAGGTCCTGTCCTCGCAGACCGTGCGCGACGGGCTGACCGAGGCGGGCTGGCCGGTGCTCGCCGAGCGGCTCCGCCCGGTCGAGCACCACCGGGCGCACGCGCTGTCGGCCGTGGTGCCGAGCGGCTTCTCCCGCGGACTCGCGGTGGTCTCCGACGGGATGGGTGAGGTCGACTCGCTCTCGGTCTACCGGTTCGACGGCGCTGAGCTGGAGAAACTGCACTCGCAGCCCATCGCGGCCTCGCTGGGGATCCTCTACTCGATCGGGACCCGATTCCTCGGGTTCCAGTTCAACAACGACGAGTACAAGGTCATGGGCCTCGCGCCCTACGGCGACCCGGAGCGCTACCGCGAGGTCTTCCGCAAGCTCACGCGGTTCGACGCGGACCGCGGCTCGGTCGTGATCGATTGGCCGACGGGCGCGCTCTCCGACGCCGAGGACGGCTACCCGAACGCCCGGGCGCTGCTCGAGGAGCAGACGTTCACCCCGAAGACCCCCGACGGGTCGATCCAGCGTGACGAGGCCGACTTCGCGGCCGCCATGCAGGAGTGCCTGACCGAGCTGGTGGTCGCGCTCGTCGAGCACTGGCTGGACAGGACCGGCGAGCGCGACCTGTGCCTGGCCGGCGGCACGTTCCTCAACTGCAAGTCCAACCAGTCGATCGCGGCCCTGCCCGGCGTCGAGCGGATGTTCGTCCAGCCGGCCTCCGGCGACGACGGCACGGCGCCCGGCGCGGCCTGGGCCGCCGCCGCCGAGGACGGCCAGTCGTTCACGGTGACCGGACCGTTCGACCCCTACCTCGGGCCGGAGTACTCCCGCGACGACGTCCTGGCCGTCCTCGAGGCGCGCCCGGACCTGCGCTGGCGTGAGATCGGCATGGGCGAGGAGTACCTGGCGGCCGCGGCCGAGGACATCGCCGCCGACCGGATCGTCGCCGTGTTCCACGGCCGGATGGAGTTCGGCCCCCGCGCCCTCGGCAACCGCTCGATCCTCGCCCGGCCCGACGGCGACCACATCAAGGACCGCATCAACAGCGCCGTGAAGTTCCGCGAGGCGTTCCGGCCGTTCGCCCCCGCGGTGCACGTCGACGACCGCGACCGGCTCTTCGTGACCCGCGGGCTCGACCCGGACCAGTACATGCTCTGCACGGCGGCGGTGCGCCCCGAGGCGAAGGCGATGCTCTCGGGCATCGTCCACGAGGACGACTCGGCGCGGATCCAGACCGTCACACCGGCGCTGAACACCACGTTCGCGACGCTGCTCGAGAAGGTCCGGGACCGGACGGGCACCGGCTGCGTCGTCAACACCTCGTTCAACGTCAAGGGACAACCGCTGATCATGGACCCGGCGACCGCGGTCGACACGTTCTCGCGGATCGCGCTGGACCGCCTCTACATCGAGGGGTTCGTCGTCGAGAGCGCGGTGGGCACCTCGTGAACGTCCAGATCTACTCGACATGCCCGCAGTCCAAGGACCTCCCGGCGGACGAGTACGCCCGGGCGGTCGCCGACACCGCGCGGTGGAGCGAGGCGGCCGGGTGCACCGGGATGCTGGTCTACACCGACAACGGCATCGCGGACCCGTGGCTCGTGGCCCAGCACGTGATCACCGCGACGGAGCGGCTCGCCCCGCTCGTCGCGGTGCAGCCGGTGTACATGCACCCGTTCACGGCGGCGTCGATGGTCTCGTCGCTGGCGTACCTGCACGGCCGGTCGGTGCACCTGAACATGCTGGCCGGCGGCTTCCGCAACGACCTGCTCGCGCTGGGCGACCCCACCGAGCACGACGACCGCTACGCCCGCACCAGCGAGTACACGCAGATCCTCCTGGGCCTGCTGCGCGGGGAGACCGTGACCCGTGAGGGCCACTGGCACCAGGTGCACAACCTCAAGCTCGCCCCGGTGCTGCCCGCCGACCTCATGCCCGAGGTGCTGATCTCGGGCTCCTCGCCCGCCGGGCGCGCCGCCGCCGCGGACATCGGTGCGGTCCCGATCCGGTACCCGGAGCCGCTCGGCCAGGAGTCCACCGACGCCCCGTCGGGCGGCGGGGTGCGGGTCGGCATCGTCGCGCGGGAGGACACCGCGGACGCCTGGAAGGTCGCCGAGGAGCGCTTCCCGAGCGACCGCAAGGGCCAGATCGCGCACTCGATGGCGATGAAGGCCTCGGACTCGCACTGGCACCAGCAGCTCTCCGTCGCGGCGCAGGGCCAGGAGGTCACGGCGGACGGTGAGCCGGATCCGTTCTGGCTCGGGCCGTTCCAGAACTACCAGACGTTCTGCCCGTACCTGGTCGGCTCGTACGACCGGGTCGCCGCGGCGATCACGCACTACCTCGCCCAGGGGACGCGGGTGTTCGTGCTCGACATCCCGCCGTCGCTCGAGGAGCTCGAGCACATCGGCGAGGTCTTCCGCCGGGCGGGGGTCTCGGGGTGACCGAGCGCCTGCAGGATCTGCTCACGAACTCCGTCGAGCGTGATCCCGGGGCGACCGCGCTCGTGCTCGGCGACGAGACGGTGACCTACGGCGAGCTGGAGGCGACGAGCAACCGCCTCGCCCACGCCCTCGTCGACCGCGGCGTGAAGCCGGGCGACCGGGTCGGTGTGCTCGCCGCGAAGACGCCGGCCACGATCGCCGCGCTCCTCGGGGTGCTGCGGGCGGGCGGGGCCTACGTCCCGGTCGACAGTGCCAGCCCCGCGGCACGCGCCGCCCGCATCGTCCGGGCCGCCGAGCCCACGGTGCTGCTCGCCGACGACTCCGCCGTCGGCCTCGTCGACGGACTGGCCGGGGAGGGGCTCGACCTCACCGTCGGCGCCCTCGACGGGCCGCTGTCCGGGGAGCGGTTCGCCTCGGCGTTCGCCCGGGACGACCTGGCCTCGCTGTCCGCCGAGGCGCCTGCCGCGGCCAGCCCCGATCTCGCGCACCTGCTCTTCACCTCGGGGTCCACCGGGGTGCCCAAGGGGGTGATGATCACCCACGAGAACGTGCTGGCGTTCGTGGACTGGGCGCTGCGCCACTTCGGGACGAAGGCCTCCGACCGCGTGTCGGCGCACCCCCCGCTGCACTTCGACCTGTCGACGTTCGACATCTACGCCACGCTCGCCGCGGGTGCGCAGCTGCACCTGGTGCCCGCGTCGCTGGGTCTCGACGCCCGGCGCACCTCGGCCTTCATCCGTGACCACGAGCTGACGCAGTGGTTCTCGGTCCCCTCGGTGCTGACCTACCTGGCGCGGTTCGACGCCGTCGCGCAGGACGACTTCCCGGCGCTGGAACGGCTGCTGTGGTGCGGCGAGGTGCTGCCGACCCCGGTGCTCGCGCACTGGATGCGCCGGCTGCCGCACGCGCGGTTCACCAACCTGTACGGGCCGACCGAGGCGACGATCGCGTCGTCGTACTACGACGTCCCGGCGGTGCCTGCCGACGAGTCCGCGCCGGTCCCGATCGGGGTGCCGTGCGACGGCGAGTCGCTGCTGGTCCTCGAGGACGGTCGCGAGGTCGCCGCGGGCGAGATCGGTGAGCTCCACATCGGTGGGGTCGGGCTGTCGCCGGGCTACTGGCGCGACCAGGAGAAGACCGACGCCGCGTTCGTCGCCGGACCCGACGGCGCGCGGATCTACAAGACCGGGGACCTCGCCCGCGCCGACGACGACGGCGTCGTGCACTTCCTCGGCCGCACCGACTCCCAGATCAAGAGCCGCGGGTACCGCATCGAGCTCGGCGAGGTCGAGTCGGCGGTCAACACCGTCGTCGGGGTGCGCGAGTGCGCCGTGGTCGGCGTGGACACCGGCGGCTTCGAGGGCACCACGATCTGCTGCGCCTACTCCGTCGTCGAGGGCGCCGAGCTGACGGTGGCGGAGCTGCGCAAGCAGGTCACGGCGCTGGTCCCGCGTTACATGCTCCCGGCGAAGTGGGAGGCCCTCGACGGTCTCCCGAAGAACGTCAACGGCAAGATCGACCGGCCGGCTCTGCGCGAGCGGTTCCGCCCCGCACCGAAGGAAGGCGCCTGATGGAGACCGACACCGGCCACGGGCTGCGCATGCAGGTCGCGGACGTGGTCAGCGAGCGCGCCGGGATCGACGTGCCCACGACGTCCACCGACCTCCTCGAGGCCGGTCTCATCGACTCGCTCGCGCTGGTGACGCTCATCGTCGCCCTCGAGGAGACCTTCGGCGTGCAGCTCCCGCTCGACGACTTCGACGTGGACCACTTCCGCTCGGTCGACGCGATGGCCGACTTCCTCGCGTCCGTAGGTGCCTCCGGCTCGTGAGCACTTTCCGGGGTCATGGCCCCGGAAAGTGCTCACGAGCGCGAAGCGCACCTACGGATCCAGCAACCGGCCGAGGGCGGCGGGAGCGTCGGCGGCCGAGGCCATCGTCTCCACCCGCGCGCCGGTCGCGGCCGCGAGCGCGAACGCATCGTCCGCGTCGTCGGTCGGGGCGAGGATCAACAGCTCGTCCAGCGCCGCGGCGGCCGGCACCGGGTCCTGGTCGTCGGTGGCCCGGCAGTCGGAGATCAGCACCGTGAGACGCCGGCTCGACCGTGCCGCGACCAGCTGGTCCGCCGCCGAGCGCATGGCCGACGACAGCCCCGTCACGCCGTGCCCGCGCAGGCCCAGCAGCTGATCGACCAGCAGCTCCGGCGGCTGCGGCTGGTGCAGGCCACGGATCACCCTCGCGGTCCGGTCGAAGCTCACCACGGCGAACTCCTCGGGCGCGCGCCACGAGCATGCCGCCGCGGTCAGCGCCGCCGCGGCGAGTCGGCCGCCGGTCATGGAGCCCGAGGTGTCCACGAGCAGGCACAGCGCGATCCCGGGCTGGGCCCAGTCGACGGCCTGGAGGTCCTCCAGGTGCGGGACCAGCCCGGCCCCGTGGGCCTCGACGAGGGCCTCCATCGAGGCGTCGACGTCGAGGTCGCCGCCGCGGTCGGCGGAGCGCAGGCGCAGCCGCGACGTGCCCCGCGACCGGGCGGCCCCGACGCGTGAGCGCTCCAGCAGGATCGTCCCGGCGAGCCGCCGCGCCTTCTCGCGCAGCGTCTCGTCGGTGGCCCGGGTGAGGTCGACGAGCATCTCGAGCGCCTGACCGGGGTCGGACGACATCGCGTCGTCGAACGCCTCGACGTCGAGCTGGCCGACGGCGGGGGAGACGTCCTCGAAGTCGGAGTGCCGCCGGGAGAGGTCGCCCCTCGACGTCGTCGGCGACTTCTGTTGCCGCGACGGGCGGTCTACCCCTGGGCTGCCCGCGCCGGGCGGGCTCTGGCTCCCCCCGACGCATCATCGTCCCCGGACCCGTCGTCGTCGGACGGCTCGGGGCCGAACACCGCCTCGTAGAGCTCCCGCACCACCTGCTCCGGCGTGCGGCGGCTCGACTCGATCACCTTGATGCGCCCGGACAGCGACACCGTCGCGGCGTCGAGCCCGACGTGCCAGTCGTCGGAGGGCCGGTCCCGGGCCGCGCCCAGCGACACCGCGATGCGGGCGAGGTCGATCGCACCGCGGACCGACGAGCCGGTGCGGATGTCGCCGTGCTCGCGGGTGCGCCGGACGAGCTCGACGGCCCGGGTGCGCCAGCCGTCGGGGGTGACCGGAGCCCGCCGCGCGACGATGGTCTCCTCGTCGACCGCGCTCTGGTAGCCCATCGCGATCCGGCAGGTGCGGTCGTGCAGGGCGGCGGAGATCCGGGCGGTGCCGACGGCGTCGTAGGGGTTCATCGCCGCGACCATGCGGAACCCGGGCTCCGCGGGGACCCGGCCGAGGCGCGGGACGTGCAGCTCGGCCTCGCTCATCACGGTGATCAGGACGTTGAGGGTCTCCTCGGGAACGCGGTTGAGCTCCTCGATGTAGAGCAGCCCGCCCTCGCGCAGCGCGGACACCAGCGGGCCGTCGACGAAGATCTCCTCGACGTAGCCGTCGGCGAGCACCCGCGCGGGGTCGAAGTGCCCGACCAGGCGCGCGGGGGTCAGCTCGGCGTTGCCCTCGACGAAGTGGAAGCCCACCGAGCGGGAGTGGGCGACGGCGCGGAGCAGGGTGCTCTTGCCGGTGCCGGGCGGGCCTTCCAGGACGATGTGGGTACCGCCGTCGAGCGCGGCCAGGAGGAGTTCGGTCTCCCGGCCGCGCCCGACCGCGTCGATCGTGTCGGCCACCCTCAGTGCTCGTGGACCAGGACGCCGCGGACGTTCTTGCCGTTGAGCAGGTCGTCGTAGCCCTCGTTGACCTGGTCGAGCGTGTAGTACTTCGTGATCAGCTCGTCGAGCTTGATGTCCCCGCTCTGGTACAGCCCGAGGATCTTCGGGATGTCGACGGTCGGGTTGCAGTCGCCGAACAGCGTGCCCTTCAGCGTCTTCTTGAACAGCGTCATGATCGCCGAGGGGAGCTGGACGTTCTGCTCGGTGAGCTTGTTGAGGCCCGTCAGCACGACGGTGCCGCCCTTGCCGATGGCGTCGAAGGCGCCGGTGATGATCGGCTGGGTGACCAGACCCGCGGTGACGACGGCCTTGTCGGCGCCGTTGCCGTTGGTCATCTGGCGCGCGAGGTCGGCGGCCTCCTCGATGGACCCGACGGCGTGCGTGGCGCCGAGCTCCATGGCCTTCTCGCGCTTGTTCTCCAGCGGGTCGACC
>NZ_DASXJS010000170.1:0-72691 GCF_036497245.1 Actinomycetospora sp.
TAACGCGTCCGACCGGCCGAACGAGATCTCGTCGGCGACCACACCGGTGGTCAACGTCCGGCTCGGGGGATCCATGATCGACAGTGCTGCTCGGCCCAGTGCCGTCCTGGCGGGTGACCGTCGATGAGCGCCGATCTCTCCCTGGCCGACCTGGAACCCCTGGGCACCATGCTCGGCTTCGGGGGACAGGCCATCGTCCACGAGGCTCCCGGCCTGCGCCTTCCCGAGACGGACGCCGAGCTCGTCTACAAGCGCTACCGGGCGGCCGGGCCCACCGACGCGGTGCCGGACGTCGTCGCCGCGCGCCTCGCGCTCACCGACGCCGATCGTGCTCGCCTCGACTCGATGACGACGTGGCCGCTGCGGCGCGTCGTCGACGCCGGGACCCTCCACGGCGTCGTCCTGCCGCGTATCCCGCCGGCGTACTACCGGAGCATGATCGCGCCGGGGACGGGCGAGGTGAAGACGGGCCCGCGCGAGGCGCAGGGGCTGATGGTCCCCGAGCCGCACGGCACCCGGGTCCTGGGCGTGACGACGGTGCCGGACCTCGACGCCCGGCTCGTCGTGGGCCGAGACCTCGCGGCCGTCCTCATGCTCCTCCACGACCGGATGGGGTTCGCCTACGGCGACATCAGTGCCAAGAACGTGCTGGTCCGTCTCGACGAGTCCCCCCGCGTCCTGCTCATCGACTGCGATGCGGCTCGACCGTCCGGGTCGGGCACGACGTCCCTGGACACCCCCGACTGGGACCCGCCGGAGGGCGGCCCGGCGACGATCGCGTCGGACGTCTACAAGCTCGGTCTCTTCGTGCTCCGCGCACTGACGCCGGTCGCCCAGGGCTCCTACAACCGCGACCCGTCCTGGGCGATCAACGATCTCGACGCCGACGGATTCGACCTGCTGCGGCGCTCGCTCCACACCGATCCGCAGCGCCGGCCCCGGGCCGCGGAGTGGTTCGTCCATCTCTCGCGGCTCCTGGGCGATCCGGTCGTACCGCCGCGATTCCTCGGCTGCGGGCTCTCGGAGACCCTCGTCGCGCCGGGCGACACCACCACCGTGCTGTGGCGACTCGACGAGCCGGGTGAGGTCACGGTGACCTCGCACGGGCGGACGCTCGGCACCGTCAGCGCACCGGCCGGGCCCGGGCGCCTCGAGGTGACCCCGACGGCGTCGGGCGTCCTCCGGCTGCACGCGCGCAACGCGGCAGGGGAGCAGGACACCGCGGTGGGCGCCGTCATGGTGCTCTCGCCGCAGCCCACGGCGGACCTCCCGGTGCCCATGCCGAACCTGCCGCGCTGGGACCTGCCGAGCGCCCCGGTCCCGCCGCCGGTGAACCTCCCGCCCGCGGTCTACGGCTCGACGGTGACCGCCTTCCCGCCGGTCCCCACCTTCTGGCCCGCGTCCGCCGACACCGTCGACGGAACGACCCCCCGATTGCCCGACGTGCCGTGGTGGCTCGTCGACCCCACCGCAGTGCCGCACCGCACGCCGACCCGACGCGAGGCCCGCCGATGACCTTCTCCCTCGCTCTCGCCCGCCTCGCCGGCGCGCGCACCGACGTCCTCGCGCAGGCACGCTCGGACATCCCGAAGTACGCCACGATGGGTGGCGTCATCCTCTCGACGGCGCTCGTCGGGGCCGCCTCGGCCTTCTTCGCCCTGACGGCGGCGGCCGGCTTCCCCGCCTGGGTCGGCGCGATCGTCGCGCTCGGCTGGGGCGTGGTCATCCTCAACCTCGACCGCATGCTCGTCGTGAGCATGCACCGCGACGGCGGCAGGACGGGCATCGTCGGCGGCATCGTGGCCCGGGTGGCGCTGGCCGCCGTCATCGGCACCGTCATCTCGACGCCGATGGTGCTGCAGATCTTCAAGCCGGAGATCGACAACGAGCTCGTCGTGATGCAGAACGAGCAGCGTCAGCAGCAGCAGGCCGAGATCGACCGGACCTTCGCCCAGCGGGCTCCCCTGGAGGCGAAGGTCGCCGAGCTGCAGGCGATCGCGTCGGGCCAGACCCGTCCGACGGTGGCCGCCGACCCCGAGGTCGCGAGCCGGCAGCAGGCCTTCGACACGGCGAACGCCCAGTACGAGACGGCCGAGCAGGCCGCGATCTGCGAGACGCAGGGGACCGGGTGCCCGGGCGGCTCGGGGACCCCGGGCATCGGAGCCCTCCAGAAGCAGAAGCAGGCCTTCGCCGATCAGAAGAAGACCGAGCGCGACGGGGCGCAGTCGGCACTCGACACCGCGAAGACCAACGCCGAGCAGCGCATCGACACCGCAGGCCCGCAGAACCAGGAGCGCGCGAAGGCCGACCTCGCCACTACCCAGTCCCAGCTCGACGCGGTGACCGCCGAGCAGAGCCGGTTCGAGGCGACCTCGGCGAACGCCGCCGAGCACGGCGGGGGACTGCTCGCCCGGCTCCAGGCGCTGGGCCGGCTCTCCGCGGGCAACACGACGATGCAGCTCGCGCACTGGGCCGTGTTCGCGCTGTTCCTCCTCCTGGAACTGCTCCCCGTCATCGTCAAGACCCTCGCCCTGTTCGCGAAGAAGAACACCTACGAGACGCTGCTGGAGCGCGAGAACCGCGAGGTGCTCGACAGCGACGAGGACGAACGCCGCCGTGAGGTCGAGACCCGCCGGCGCGTCCGGGACGAGATCGAGGCCGACCGCGCCGACCGCCTCATCGAGGCGGGCAAGGAGTCCACGGCCCACGTCCTCGAGACCCACCGCACCGTGAGCCGTCGCGCGGTGGACGTGTGGGCGCACGTCGCGCTGGCCCGCTCCGACGACCAGCTCCGGAGCTGGTACGCGGCGCAGGGCGGCGCCGGGTTCCCGCTCGACCCGCCCGCCGAGGAGGGCCCGCTCGTGGTGGACGTCGTCCCCGAGGACTCCGAGATCACGATGCCGATCCCGCTGACCGCCCTGACCACCATCGAGATCCCGATCCAGCAACCGTCCGCGACCGCGACGCCCGCGTACGGCGTGCCCGTCGTCGCGTCCTGACCACCCCGCCACGAGCCAAGGAGCGATCATGACCCACCCGCAGGGCACCCAGCTGCTGCCCTTCTACCTCGTCCTCGACGTGTCGATCTCGATGCGCGGCGACAAGCTCGACCAGGCGAACCAGATCATGCCGAGGGTCCGCGACGCCCTCGCCGAGAACCCGATCCTGGCCGACAAGGTCCGCTTCTCGGTGATCGACTTCGGCTCCGACGCCCGGGTGCGCATGCCGATGTGCGACCCGCTCGACGAGCAGATCGACCTCCCGACCATGAACGTCCGCGGCTGCACCTCCTACGCGAGCGCGTTCTGGCTGCTGCGCAGCGAGATCGAGAACGACATCAAGCAGCTCAAGGCCGACGGATTCAGCGTCTACCGGCCCGCCGTCTTCTTCCTGACCGACGGGCTGCCGACCGACGAGCCCGCCGTGTGGCGCGACGCGTTCGCCGACCTCACCCACTGGGACAAGAGCACGCAGCAGGGTTTCCGGACCTATCCGAACGTCATCCCCTGCGGCGTCGGGCAGGCCGACCCGAAAGTCCTGCGGGAGCTGATCCACCCGGCCGCCGGCACCAAGCAGATGCAGATGTACCTCATGGAGGAGGGCGGCGACGCAGCTCGGGCGATCGGCGCGGTCGCCGAGATCCTGGTGTCGAGCGTCGTCGCCTCCGGCCAGAGCATCACGCAGGGCGGAACCGGGCTGGTCCTCCCGGAGAAGGCGCTCCTCCCGGTCGGGGTGGACGCCTACTCCGCCGACGACGAGATCTTCATGTGATGGACCTGCCAGTGATGGATCTTCCGGTGATGGAGAACGGGACCGAGCGGTGGGAGGGAGCGGTCACGCCCTACGTCGTCGGGGAACCTGGCCATGCCGCGACGGCCGTCCTCGAGCGCCCTGCTCGCGCAGCACCGGACAGCCACGGCATCGTGCTCGACGGCGCGGCCGTGCGTCCCGACGACGGTGCTGCCTGGACGCACGTGCGCGGCGCGAGCATCCGGGGGCTGCGGCACCGTCACGACGGGACCGTGCGCCAGGACGAGTACTGCTTCCGGCAGACCGTCGACGACCGCTACCTGATCGTCGCGGTCGCCGACGGGGTGTCCGCCGGTTCCCTGTCCCACGAGGCCGCGACGGTCGCGGCACGCTTCGGGTGCGAGGTCGTCGGGGACTGGCTCGCCTCGCGGGGCCCGGACGAGATTCCCTGGGAGCACCTACTCAAGACGCTCAGCGACCTCGTCGAGAAGCGGGGGCGCGCCGTGCTCGGCAAGCGCGGGGTCGACGTCGGGACGTGGACGGCGACCGACCTGGCCGCGGAGCTCGCGACCACCCTGGTGCTCGCCGTCATCGACCTCCGCCCCGACGACGGGTCGTACCGCGTCCGGATGGTGCGGGTCGGCGACTCGTCGGCGTGGGTGTGCCACGCGTCCGGGCGGTGGGAGTGCCTCCACGGCATCAAGAACGACGGCGCGGAGATCGCATCCTCCGACACCGCCGCGCTGCCGATGGTCACCTCGTTCGAGAGCACGCCGCACCGGGTGGCTGCGGGGGACCTGCTCGTCCTGATGACCGACGGCGTCGGCGACCCGCTCGGCGACGGGGACAACGACCTGGGTCGCTTCCTCGCCGAGGTGTGGGCCGCCCCGCCGTCGGTGCTGGCGTTCGGGGCCCAGGTCGACTTCGCCCGCAAGAGCTTCGACGACGACCGGACCGCGGTCGCGATCTGGCTGGGTTGAGGCCGCCGGCCATGGGCAGCCACCTCAGCATCGGCTCCCGAGATGGATCCCCGACGCCCGGGACGACCTCGGCCGTCGAACCTGTTCAGGCCCCGCTGTCGCGTACGGCGGCGAGGAAGGCGCGGAGGTCGTCGGGAACGTCGAGTGCGATCGCGTGGACGCGTGCGAGGTCGAGACTCGCGTAGGCGTGGACGAGGAGGTTCCGGAACGCGGCGGCCCGCGCGAGCCGGTCGGCGAGACCGGAATCGATGATCTCGGCGCCCGCGAGGAGCCGGAAGGCGTCGCCGTAGGTCGGCGGACTGCCGAGACCGAGACGCACGCAGCTCGAGGCGGCGAGGTCGATGACGATCTGGATCGCTTGCCAGAGATGCAGCACGACCGTATCGGTGGCCGAGGACATCGGCCGGAGGTCGGCGGGATCGTCGGGGAGGTGCCCGGCGACCCTGTCGAGGTGGGCGAGCGCACTCGCGCTGCGCTCGGCGAGCAGCTCGCGGTCGAGGTTGCTCATCCCAGGGAGGCCAGCACGTCGTCCTGGGCGGCACGGATGACCGGGCCGACGTCGCACCAGAAGCGGACGGCCTCGAGTCGGAACTGCAGGAACGCCTCGGAGGACCGTTCGACGAGGGCGATGCCGTCGCGTGCGGCGCGGAATCGCAGCAGGGCACTGGCCCGGGCGAGGTCGACGACGTCGACGGCGTCCGTCTCGAGCAGTCGCGCCGCCGCGGCGATGAGCGCTGCGGGGTCGGCCTCCCCGAGGTAGCCGAGGTCCCAGTCCGAAGTGGGTCCGGCGTCGCCACGGGCGCGGGAGCCGTGGAGCACGACGAGCTCGAGCCCGGCGGCGGCCGGGTGCTCGGTGAGCGCGGCCGCGAGGTCGCGGTGGTCCACGAGCGGACGGTACCCAAACCCGGACCCCGCGGCGACGACGTCGGCGTGTCCCTCACCCCACGAGGTCGAGGAACACCCGCCGCGTTCCCGAGGGCGAATCACGGTTCGCCGGCCGGACCAGCCTCGTCGTAGGCGCCGAGGGGGGATGCGTCGCTCCGGTGCGAGTGGTTCTGTGACCAGGGTGAGCGAGTCCGCGGCCCCCGTCACCGACGTGCTGGTGCCGACGTCGTTGCGGACGTGGCTGGGCGCGGTGACCGAGCTGGCGCGCGCGGTGAAGCTCGCCGAGCCGCTCGAGGTGCTCTTGGGTCGGGTGGCCGAGCAGGCGTGCACGTTGATCGGGTTCGACTTCGGCGCGGTGATGCTCACCGATCCGACGGGCGAGCGGTTGCTGGTGCGGGGGTCCCACGGCCTCTCGGAGGCCTACGTGGAGCGCCTGAACACCGATGTCGCGCTGCGGCTGCACACCCCGGACCCCGGCGTCGACGCGCCGGCGGCGCGCGCGGTGCGCGAGGGGATCACGGTGACGGCCGCCGACATCGCGGGCCTGCCCGACTTCGACCGCCTCCGTCGGTTGGCCGAGCACGAGGGCTACCGGGCGTTGCTCGCGGCACCGCTGCGGTCCGGGGGCGAACCCATCGGTGTGCTGGTCGCCTACTCGGCGCGGGCCCGCGTCTTCACCGCCTCCGAGGTCGAGCTGGCCGAGCTCCTCGCCGAGCACGCCGCGGTGGCCGTCGAGACCGCCGCCCTGCGGGAGAGCGAGCAGCACGCCATCGCCGAGCTCACGCGGGCCAACGAGGCGCTGCGCGCGCACCAGGACATCCTGGACCGGGCCGGGGAGCAGCACCGGCGACTCATGGAGCTCGCGCTCGACGACGTCGGTCTGCCGCGGCTGGTCTCCTGGCTCGCCTCCACCCTCGAGGCCTCGGTGACCGTCGAGAGCATGGACGGGACGGTGCTCGCCCACGCCCCCGACACCGGGTACGTGGCGCCGCCCGGTCACGAGGCGCCCCGGGCACGGACGGGGCCGTGGTCGACCCGGGAGCGCTACGAGCTCGTCGAGCTCCGTCCCTGGCCCGCCGACGATCCGGGCGCCGCGGCGTGGGAGACGCCCATCGTCCTGGCCGGCGAGGTGGCGGGACGGCTCTGGCTCTCGGGCTCGTGGTCCGCGCCTGCCCCGGTGGACCGCCGCACCGTCGAGCGGTTCGCCCTCGTGGTCGCCTTCGAACTGCTCAAGCAGCGCCACGGCGTCGAGGTCGAGGCGCGGCTGTCGCAGGACGTCCTCACCGACCTCCTCCGCGACGTCGGCACCGAGATCCCCCGCGCGCTCGTCGAGCGGGCCGCCGCCCTCGGCAGCGACCTGACCGCGCCGCACACCGTCGTCGTCCTCGACGTCGACGTCCCGGAACCGGAACACGGGGACGGGGACGGGGACGACCTGCGGTCGTGGGTCGCGCGGCTGGCCGAGGCCCAGGTGGCGGGCCATCGCGAGCGCGCCGGGCGCATCCTCGTGGGCCTGCACGACGGCGCCCTCGTCCTGCTGCTGCCGGCCGAACGCAACGGCCCGGAGCAGATCCGGCGAGTGGTGCGGCGCCTCGAGCAGGCCACCCGGCCCCACCCCATCTCGGCCGTCATCGGCGGGACGGGCACGTCGCCCGCCGAGCACGCGGCGTCGAGTCGGGCCGCCCGCACCGCCCTGGAGCTCGTGCGGGGTTCCGGGGGTGGGCGGGTGCTCGACCTCTCCGACCTCGGCGTCCACGCCCTGCTGCTCGAGGCCGGCGTCGCGCCCGGCCTGGCCGGGTTCGCCCGGCGCCTGCTCGACCCCCTCGAGGCGCACGACGCGCGCCACGGGGCCGAGCTGGTCGCGACGCTGCGCGCCTGGCTCCGGGAGGACTGCTCGACGACGGCGACCGCGCGCGCCCTCGTGGTGCACCGCAACACGGTGGCCTACCGGTTGCGGCGGATCGAGGACCTCCTCGGGCACCCCCTGCGCAGCCCGTCGGTCCTGCTGCAGCTCCAGCTCGCCGCCGTCGTCCGGGACGTCGAGGAGACCGGCCGCGCCTGACCTTGGTCGGGTGCACAGGTCTCGGGGTCGACGTTGTGCGCGCACACATAGGCGCCGCGGTAGGGCCGGCGCACGATGGTGTGGGTCACATCGACGTGCAGGGGAGGTGGCGGCGTGCCGGGACTCCTCGAGGGGCAGGTCGTCGTCGTCACCGGCGCGAGCCGCGGCATCGGGCGGGCGATCGCGATCGGGATGTCCACGGAGGGCGCCCGTCTCGCTCTCACCGCCCGTGACGAGCAGACTCTCGCCTCCACCCTCGGCGAGATCGCTCGGCTCGTTCCCGACGCCGAGGTCCTCACCGCCGCGTGCGACGTCGCCGACGAGTCCTCGGTGGCGCGGATGGGCGCGGCGGTGCTGGGCCGCTTCGGCCGCGTCGACACCGTCGTCGCGAACGCGGGCGTCGCCGGGCCCACCCGGTCGTTGCAGGAGATCAGCCTCGTCGAGTGGCGGGACTGCCTCGCGACCGATCTCGACGGCGTCTTCCTGACCTTCCGGCGCTTCGTCCCGGCACTCGTCGAGCAACGCTCCGGGAGCCTCATCGCGATCTCGTCGATGACGGGTAAGCGCCCCCTGCCGGGGCGCACCCCGTACGCGGCGGCGAAGACCGGTGTGATCGGGCTGGTGCGCAGCCTCGCCGTCGAGCTCGGTCCGGCCGGGGTGCGGGTCAACGCGGTGTGCCCGGGCGCGGTCGACGGGCCCCGCATCGACTCGGTGATCCGCGAACAGGCGCGTCAGCGGGGCATCGGCGAGGACGAGGCCCGCGCCGCCTTCACCGACCCGTCGCCGCTGGGACGGCTCGTGACGGCCGAGGAGATCGCCGACACCTGCGTGTTCCTCGCCGGCCCCGGCTCGTCGTCGATCACCGGTGAGGACCTGAACGCCAGCGCCGGCGTCGTCATGTACTGAACGAGAGGAGCACCGCGCCATGCGGATGATCGATCTGACGCAGGACATCTACCAGGGGATGAAGGTCTACCCGGGCCACCTCAAGACCGTCGTGTTCGAGCACGCCACCCACGAGGAGACCTCCCAGCGGTTCGAGGGCGGCTTCTCGTTCCAGACCACCGGCTTCCTGCTCAACGACAACGGGCCCACCCACGTCGACTCGTTCTCCCACCTCGACCCGGATCCGTCGGCCCAGACGATCGACCAGATGTCGTTGGACCTGTTCTACGGAGACGCCGTCTGCCTCGACGTCTCGGCCGTGCCCGCGCACACCGACATCACCGACGAGCACCTCGACGAGATCGAGAAGGCGTCGTCGGTCGACGTCCGGCCCGGCGACATCGTGCTGTTCCACACCGCGACGTGGAATCGCTACAACGGGCAGAAGAGCTACCTCACCGAGTTCCCCGGCTTCGGGGAGTCGGGCAGCGAATGGATCCAGGCCAAGGGCATCAAGACCTTCGGGGTCGACAGCCCGACGCCGGACAACCCGATCAGCAAGACCTATCCGTGCCACATGATGTGCCGCCGCACGCACATCACGCACTACGAGAACCTCGCCAACCTCGACCAGGTCGTCGACACGCGGTTCACGTTCGTCGGCTTCCCGCTCAAGCTGCAGGGGTCGCACGGCGGGCCGACCCGTGCCGTGGCGCTCGTCGAGAACTGATCCCCAGAAACCCCCACGTCCCAAATCCCCCACCGTCGAGGAGTGGACCCGTGAAGAAGGTCGTCGACACGATCCTGCCCACCACGATGATCGGCTCGTACCCGAAGCCGCGCTGGTACTCCCGCTACAACCTGGCGGGCGCCGACCTTCTGGAGTGGTGGAAGCTCGAGGAGAACTGGCACGCGTGGTGGGACGCCACGACGGCGTGCGTCAAGGACCAGGAACTGGCCGATCTCGACATCGTCACCGACGGCCAGATGCACTTCGACGACTACGGCGGCGGCATCGGCTCGTTCGTCTGGTACTGGTACGAGCGCCTCGGCGGATTCACCAAGGCGAAGCTGCCGAACCCGTTGGCCCGGGCGATCGAGGCCAGCGAGGGCGGGGACCTGAGCCAGGCCGCGTGGATGCACAACTGGGGCGGCACGGCCGTCACGGCGCCGGTCAGCCGCGGGATCCCGGGACGCCTCGGGGAGATGCACAGCGCGGCACGCCTGCTGGCCGACCGGCCGATGAAGGTCTCCGTCGGCGCCGGTCCGCCGAACCTGACCTACCACGTGGACTACGGCCACCCGCATTCCGCGTACTCCGATCCCCGACGGCTCGCCGAGGATCTCGTGCCGATCTTCAACGAGGATCTGAAGGACCTCGTCGCCCACGGCGCGACGTTCATCCAGATCGAGGACCTGGGCGCCTGGAAACTGGCTCTCGACGACGACAGCGACTGGGTCATCGACGTCATGAACGCCTGGATCGACGGCGTCGACGCGAAGATCGCGTGGCACTGCTGCCTGGGCACGGGCTACGGCAACACCTTCCGGGCCGTCGAGGACGCGTTGCCGCGGGTGCTCGAGCGGTGGATGGACGTCAACGTCGAGCAGTTCGCCCTCGACTTCGCGCTGCGCGACATGGCGGACGTCAAGGCGCTGGAGATGGTGGCGCCGGACCGCGAGGTGCAGGTCGGGGTCATCGACGTCCGCAGCCTCTACATCGAGTCCGATCAGGAGATCGTCGACCGCATCCACAAGGTCCTCGAGCACATCGAGCCCGAGCGCGTCTACCTCTCGACCGACTGCGGGCTCAAGGCGCTGCCCCGGTTCTGCGCCTACGAGAAGCTCCGCGCGCTCTCGCGGGCGGCGAAGACGGTGCGCGCCGAACTCGGCGTGAGCGGCTGACATGGCGCTGCGAATGCGCGTCGAGAGGTCGGAGGAGCCCCGCCTGGACCTGGGGGTCTTCGGCGGGGCCGTCACGGTCCTCCTCGTCGGCCTGGTGGTCCTGGCGGTCGCCGTCGTGGCCCTGGCGGACGTGAACGTCTGGCCGCTGGCGCTGTTCGCTGTCGCCGCACTGGTCCTGTGGACCCGGTGGATCCTCTGAGGCCGAGGTCGGTGGACCTCGAGGCGCCGGTGGTCGCGCGGCTCGGGGCTGAGCTCTGCTCAATGGCGGGACGACACGCCGATGGTGCGGGTCGCCACCGCTTCACCCGCCCGGGCGCGCCGGTGGACCTGCACCGGAGCCCGTCCCGGAGGCGGCGAAGGGCGAACCGCCGCCCTCGCCGCTCGGTGGAATCGATCCGACCGCTCCACCATCGTCGAGCTCGGTTCGTCCTCCGGGTGGGGCTCTCGGTCGCCGAGGGCGGCGTCGATGAATCCCGCCAACGTCTCCCACATCGGGCTCGTATCGACCACGACGTTCTCGGTCGGGTGCTCGAGCTGAGTCACGATCCGAGCCAACTCGCCGTGCACGTCCGGCCAGATGCCGGGACAGAGCCTGCGGTCGATGAGGTGGTTGTAATAGCAGTCGGTGGTGGCGCGCGACGGTGCCACCTTGGACGCGGGCTCGTCCTGGAACCGGGGGAACGAACGTTCGAAGGTCTCAGCCACGGCGTCGTCGCTGGAGTCCCGGGAGACCTCGATCAGAGCCAGCCGCGTTCTCCAGTCGCCGTAGTCCGCGCTGTAGTCGCGCATGGCCTGCGCGGCCCGTAACTCGGCGCGCTGGATCGTGGGCCCGTCGACGGCCTGGAGTCGCCGGACCGTCCGGGCGCGGAGTCGCGCGTAGTTCGCGGCCATGACGAGGACATGGGTGGAGAACAGATAGTGCAGCACGTTCTCCGGCCTCTCCTCCCGGCGATCCGTACCGGGGAAATGTCGCTCGAGGAAGTCGACGTAGTACGGCGATCCCCTGAGGACGGAGAGGCTCTGGTCCTCTGCGGCAAACCAGCGGCTGTACTGCCAGACCATGGCCCGCGGCGCCGACTCCACGGCGCGTTCCAGATAGCCCACCGCCGTCCGCTCCACCGCCGTCCGCTCCGCCCTCTCCGCGGGGTCGGGGTGTCGCTGCCGATCCTGGAGTCGGACGCCCAGGACGGCTGCGGCGTTGTAGTAGTCCTGGAAGGTGCGCCACCGCTCGGGGGCTCGCCCGAGCTGGTGCCGGACGACGTCCACGATCGTCCTGGGCGAGGCGTCCGACGGCCAGCGGAGGCGACGACGGCACTCGTCCAGGTTCGCGACGGGGGGGAGGTTCACGTGATCCAGGTGCGCGAGCGTCCAGACCCGCAGGAGTCGCAGTGCCGCCTGAGACACCGGCATGCCGAGCCCCCGGCGGCCCCGCCACCAGGCGTAGTCCCGGACGAGGTCGGCTGCCTCACACCAGGCGATCAACGGGAACAGGGCCTTTTCCTCGATGGGCCCCACCTCCAGGCGCTGAAGGTACGTGTCGCTCCAGCGCTTCACGCGCTGCTTCAGACGGACCAGTTCCTCGCGTCGGATGGCGTTGTCGTCCGTAGCGAAGAACTCCGGCCTCCGGTCGAGCGCATTGTCCGTGTTGGCCAGCGCGCAGACGAATCGGTAACGGGCGATGAGGAGCGATTCGCGATTCCGTCGAGCCCCCGACCTCTGTGTCCGACGGTGTTTCCGAGGTAGGGGTGCGGCGCTGAAGGAGGTGAACTCGCGATCGAGGCGGCGGCGCAACCGGTGGTCCACCTCGGAGGATTCCGTCGCGATCACGTCTGCGTAGCCGGTCGCCGCCGAGAGGTAGAGCCCCAGCTTCTCCTGCACCTGACAGGCGAGGATGCGGATGGGAGCGTTGAGCGGGTCCAGATCGAGCGCCTGGAAGCAGAAGCTGAGCGCCTCCTCGTACCGTTGCTCGCGGAGGCACCCTTGAGCACGCTGGTAGAAGCCGAACAGCCGCGGGTTGATCCGGTGCCCCCGCCAGTGTGGCCAAGGTCCCTGGGTGCAGAGCGCCGTCCTGGCGAGCACGAAGGCTCCGACGATGTCGGCCGCCTGGCGTGCGGCGTTGCACCAGGTGTCGGCCCAGACCGTGCGCGTCTCCCCGGGCCCGCCGGGCAACGAGAGCACCGAGACGTCGAGCCCGCACGACGACCCGGCCGCGGCGGTGCGCGCCGTCACCGACACGCGGTAACCGCAGTCGACCCAGAGCGCGCCGAGCACGCCCGCGATGATCGCGACCGGGCTCCTGGCCTCCTTCGTGGAGTCGGAGACGCTCTTGAGGAAGCTCTGGGGCGGCGCGCTCCCGGGAAGTGGCGTCGGTGCGGCGAGGCTGAGGCCTGCCAGGGTTTTGCGGAACGTGGCCGCGGCCGCCTCGAACGTGCGTTTCTCCTCGGTGCCGTCCACGAACGGTAGGACCTCGATCGCCCCTGGCTTCCGAACCGCTCGTGCGAAGAAGAAGCGCCGCGCGCAGCAGAGGAAGCCGACGATCAGGACGGCGACGACGACGAGGACGGTCTGTTCGGTCACGATGCCGCGGACCCACGTGTCCTGGAAGCGTCTGTCCGCGATTCCGGTGAGGGGGAGCCGTCCGACGTAGAGAAACCCCCCGACGGCCAGAATGCCGAGCGTCGCGGCGAGCCACGCCGACGGGTGTGGAAGGCCGACGCGCCCAGCGGCCTCGGACCCGACGTCCTCCTCTACCGATCGCATGGCCGGCACCCACCCGGCGTGGTGACCCTGCTCCCGGGCACGTTCGACAGGTCGGCGGCGGACGAATTCAGCGAACTGGTGGGAACGGACACGCTCTACCCCCCGAGAGTTGAGAACGATCGAGAAGACACCCCGATGACGTTCCGATTGATTGCCTGAGGGTGGAACGCGGCTCAGCCGCTCACAATAAGTAAGTCTCGGTAGTCCATTCGCGATGACTTTCCCCGGATTCTCGGCCCACTGGACATATCCTCGGTCA
Source organism: Actinomycetospora sp. (assembly GCF_036497245.1). Lineage (GTDB taxonomy): Bacteria > Actinomycetota > Actinomycetes > Mycobacteriales > Pseudonocardiaceae > Actinomycetospora. The sequence continues at coordinate 13,487 of NZ_DASXJS010000170.1, forward strand.
CATGGTCTGTTCGGTGGACTCTGGATGGTGTGCACGGTCCATCGACGAAGACTGAATGATGTAGTGGCAACGCTGCGTCGTTCGACGCGCGGCGCCACGGCTGACACGTTCGGACGCGCCCGTGATTCGCACAGCCGCCTATCAGGCGATATCGGGCCGCCGACGTCGCGCATCCGTGGACGGAAACGGAGATCCCGCCGCGATGATCACGGCCGACGTGGCCGATCGGCACGCGCAGAAGCAGTCCGCGGCGGCAGCTACTCACCGGCGCGAGAACTCGGCGACCGCCGTCCGCGCGTCCCTCACCCGACAAGGTCGAGGAACACCCACCTCGCCTCGGGGGCCAGCCCGGCGAGTCGTCGTCCGCACCCGTGCAGGACCCCGGCGCCGGAGGTGACGTGCTGGGTGCCGCCGTGCAGGTCGCGGAAGACCCGGTTGAGCGGGCCCTCGCGCAGCGCGGCGGTGCCGGCCCACCGGTAGACGGTCTGCCCGATCTCGTGCGCGGTCCAGGTGGCGGTGTTCAGGGCGAGGCGGGTGAGGGTCTCCTGGTCGGTCGACAAGGTCTCCCCGCGGTCGAGCATCGCCTCGTTGTCGGCCCAGACCTCCATGTTCCAGGCCCGCGCGGAGAGCAGGGAGGCCTCGGCGCGGGCGTAGTCGGCGTGGAACTCGGCGGTGTCCACGCCGGCGTTGCGCGTCCCGGTCTTCGCCGTGGCGATGGTCCGCATCTCGTCGAGCAGCCGCCGCGCGACGCCGAGGGCCCAGCCGGTGTGCCCGATCCCGGCCAGGTTGGCCACGCCGAGGCGGTAGAGGCCGCCGCCGACCAGCGGTTCCGTCGTGGGGCCCGAGTAGACGAACTCGGCGGGGACGAACACCTCGTCGAGGTGGTAGTCGATGCTGCCGGTGGCGCGCAGGCCCATGACGTCCCAGTTGTCGACCAGCGTCGCCTGCTCCTTGGGCAGCGTGAACACCAGCATCTCGCCGGCCTGCTCGTCCAGCGCGGCGGTGTGCACGTGGGTGGCGTGGTGCAGGCCGGACGCGAACTGCCAGGAGCCGGACACGAGGTAGCCGCCCTCGACGGCGACCGCCCGTCCCGGCCTCGTGCCCTGCCCGGCGGCCAGGACGTCGTCGCCGGCGCCGAGCTGCCGCCAGGCCGGCTCACCGAGGTAGGCCGCCGTCGCCCCGGTGATCATCTCGACGGCCATCACCACCCACGCCGTCGACGCGTCCGCGCGGGCGAGGGTCTCGATCGCGGTGATCTGCTGGCGTGGCGTGAACTCGCCACCGCCGAGCTCGCGCGGCATCCCCACGGCCCACACACCGCTCGCGTGCAGGGCCTCCTCGACCCGCGGTGTGAGCCGCCCGCCGGCCTCGGCGCTCCCGGCCTCGGCACGTAGCAACGGGTCGAGCGCCTCGAGGCGGGCCATCATGTCGTCGACCCCGTCACCGGGGCGGAGGGTGCCGGTCGCTTCAGGAGTGGCGGTGCGGATGAGCTGCTCGGTCATGTCGTCTCCTCGATCCATCGCCGGACCACCGCGAGCGTGTCGTCCGAGTTGGTCTCGTAGGTCAGGGCGTGCCCGTTGCCGGTCACGCCGTGGTCGGGCAGGTGGACGCGCTCGACGGCGGCGCCCGCGGTCGCGAGCCAGCTCACGACGTCGTCGGCGAAGTCGGCGAACATCGAGGCGCCCCCGGTGACGAGCGCGACGGGCACGTCGACCAGAGCAGGCACGCGCAACGTCGTCGGGTCCGCCGCCCGGGCCTCGGCAGCACTCTCGCGGGGCGGGTCGTAGGTCAGCGGCGCCGCGGTCAGGCCCCAGTCGAGGGTGCCGATCCCGGGGAACGTCGCGAATGCAGGCCCGATCGGCTCAACCGCCACGAGCGCCCGGACCAGCTCGGGCCGACGATCGGCGAGCAGCCATCCGCACGGCCCGCCGGCGGAGTGGGTCACGACGACGGCGGGTCCGAGCAGGTCGAGCAGGGCCGCCAACCGGTCGGCGTCCATGCGCTGCGACCCGGCCAGGTCGACCGGCAGCGATCCGAGCGGCGCGATCCACCGGTCGGTCGCGGCCTCGTCGTCGGGGTCCAGGGGCCACCGGGTGTGGTCGGGCCGGTCGGGGAAGAACAGCGCGCGGCCGGCGGCGTAGTTGAACTGCGGCCCGGGGGTCCCGACGACGTCGGGGTGCGCCGGCGAGCGCCCGTGCCCCGGCCGGTCGACGACGAAGGTCGGGTACCCGGCCGCGACGAACCCCGCGGCCCAGCCGGGCCTGCCGTCGGGAGTGCCGAGCCAGTCGGTGCCCTGCCCGCCGCCACCGTGCACGAGCACGACCGGTGGCCGGTCGGTCTCCTGGCCCGGCGCCTCCCACGTGACGAACATCGGGCCCTTCGCCCGCACCGCCCCGTCGTCGCCCGTGACCCGCTCCCCGGGCACCCAGAAGTGCCCGCGGCGGCTCGTCGTCGGGGCCACCGACTCCCACAGGCGGGGTGTCGCGACGGTGCTCATGCCGTGACGCTAGGTGTGGTCCGGGTCTCGTCGCTCTCGTTAGAGTGCACGGACATCTCCGGCTGCTGCACGCCTGCGCGGGCCGGGGAGGAGGTGGCCGTGGACGACGAGGTCCGGGACATCGGCGTCTGGCAGGGCGCCGTCACCGGGGCGCTGCTGCGCTTCGACGTCGAGTGCGCCCGCCCCGAGCGGTTCCGGGGCAGCGTGAGCCGTCGTCGGCTGGGGGAGACCTCGCTGATCGCGATGAGCTCCCGGCCCCACCGGGCCCTCCGGACGGCCGGGCACATCGAGGACCACCCGCCCGAGTACCTGCTCTCCGTTCAGCTCGAGGGGACCGCGGCGTTCCGGCAGGACGGACGGCTGGCCCGGGTCGCAGCCGGTGACATGGTCTTCTACGACTCCACCCGCCCCGTCGAGATCACCAGCGGCGAGGACTACCGCAGCCTGTGCTTCCGCTTCCCGACGGCGGGTGCGGGTCGCCGGGCCGGTGACCTCACCGCGACGACACTGCCTGCCGCGCACGGGCTCACCCCCGCGCTCGCGGGTCTGCTCACCGGGCTGCACGAGGCGCTCGAGGCGCCGGGCACGGGGTCACGGCCCGACGCGGTGCTGGCCACCGCCCGGCACGCCACCGAGCTCGCCCGCACCCTGTTCGACGACGAGCTCGCGCGCCGCGGCCTGCTCGATGCGCCCGAACCGCACGCCGTGCTCCGGGAACGCATCGACCGGCACATCGACGAGCACCTCGGCGAGCCCGACCTCTCGCCCCGATCGGTGGCCGCGGCGCTGTTCGTCTCCACCCGGCACCTGCACGCCGTGTTCGCCGAGGACGGACGCTCCGTCGGGAGAACGATCCGGGAGCGGCGCCTGCGACGCTGCCTGGACGACCTCGCCGACCCGGCGCAGGCGACCACGCCGGTCTCGGCGATCGCGCTCCGCCGGGGCTTCCCGAACGCGACCCGCTTCGGGGAGCTGGTCAAGGGCGCGACCGGGCGGACCCCGGTGGCGTACCGGCGGTCGATGCTGCGCGGGTGAGTGCCGTTCCGCGCTGCCGTGCCGGCCGGGTCGACGGCACCCGTCGTCCTACGGAGCGTGCTCGTTCTGAGTGATCAACGGCCGTTCTGCTAGGCCGAATGGCTGGCGTCTGAGTGGCGTGAGGGTGGCTCGTGTCACCATCGGTGCCTGAGTCGGGGGGCTCGAGGCCGCAGCAGGTGGTTCCGGGTGACATCCATGGTCGATCTGCACGGAGACCGGGGGCCCATCGATGACGCAGCCGCCGTATGTCTGGACCCCGCCGATCGGGGCACAGCGAGCACGGCACACCCGCCGCACGGTGATCACCGTGATCACGGTGCTGGCGGTGCTCGTCGTGTTCCTGGCGGCGATGGCGGGCTATCTCGTGTGGCACGCGCAGGACGCCGCCGCCAGCGTGACCCTCGAGCCGACCAACTCGGCGACCGCGGACTCCTTCATGCCCGCGCACGGCCCGGACGCCTCCGTCGCCACGCCTCCCGGGAACGGTGGAGGCACGGTCGCGGGAAGCACACCGGGGCTGTTCGGCGGCACCTCGGACAACAGCACGTGCGACCAGGCCCAGATGTCGGAGTTCCTGGCCGCACATCCGGACAAGGCGGAGGCGTGGGCCGAGGCCGAGGGCGTCGGCCGGAGCGACATCCCCGAGTACGTCCGCCAGCTGACCCCGGTCCTGCTGCGGGCCGACACCTCCATCACCAACCACGGCTACCGCGACGGCCGGCTCACCGCGTACCCGGCGGTCCTCGAGGCCGGAACCGCGGTGCTCGTCGACGGCTACGGCACACCGCGCGTGAAGTGCTATTGCGGGAATCCGCTGAGTGCGCCACCGCAGCAGCAGCCCCGTCATTTCTCGGGCACGGCATGGCGTCATTTCGCCCCGGTGACGGTCGTCGTCGTCCGACCTGCGCCGGTCGTCGTCCAGAACCTGACCGTCATCAACGTCCAGAACAACACCGTCGTCAACGTCCATGTGGCGCCCTGGCGCTGGGGTCCGCCGCCGGGGTGGACCGGGTCCCCGTCGTCGAGCAGTTCGTCGACGAGCACGTCGGCCACGGACACGTCGTCGGTGTCTCCGTACTCGGACCCGTACGGGCAGCGCGCCGGTAGCCCCGGCACCGGATGCGACCCGGCGACCAACGTCCCGGGGGCCGTCACGACGACGACGGGCACGTGTCCTACCACGTCCACCACGACCCCGACGACGACGACCACGACGCCGACCACGACGACCACCACCACGACGACCACGACCGAGCCGACGACGACCACCACGACCACGTCGGGCTCCGTGAACTAGGAGCCGCCCCCGAGATCACGTGGCAGGCGCCGCACCGGAGGACCTCCGCCACGGAGACGACCGATGCGTCGGTCCCGGGGGCCTGAGGGGACGGCATGCAGCACTTCGAGCAGAACGACCCGCCGCGACAGCTCGACCCGCCGCGACAGCTCGATCCGCCGCCGCCGCGGATGCCGGCCTGGGTCGACGGCTCCGCGGCGGGGCCCGGCCGGTACCGCACCCTGGTGCTGGTCGCGATCATCGTCGTCCTGGCCGTCGTCGCGGCCGTGTCCCTCACCGCGTTGTTCACCCGGGGCGACGACGACGCGCCACCCGCGGCCGACGCCTCGTTCGCGCCCGGGCCGCAGGTGCCTGCCGACCAGCTCCCGGCCCCGGTGCGGGCCGCCGTCGCGAGGAGCGTCGCCACCCCGACCGTCGCGACGACGATCCCGGTGGGGCCCACCCCCGGGTCCATGGAGGTCGCGCCCGGAGGCCGGTTCGCCTACATCGCGAACCGGTCCGCGAACGTCCTCACCGTCGTCGACACCACCAGCAACACGGTGACCGGGACGATCCCGGTGCCGGACGCCGGCCCGCAGTTCGTCGCGTTCTCGCCCGACGGCGCGCGTGCCTACGTCAGCATCTCCGACCCGGACTTCACCGTGAACGAGGTCGGTGTCGTCGACACGGGGACCGGCGCGTTCGTCGCCCGGGTCCCCACCGGGAAGCGTCCGTTCGCGCTCGTCGTCGCGCCGGACGGCACGCGGCTCTACGTGCCGAACCACGACTCGAGCACCATCACCGTCGTCGACACGGCGACCGACGCCGTGATCGGCACCATCCCCGTCGCCCCCAACCCGCACTGGCTGGACCTGTCCCCGGACGGCACGCGGCTCTACGCCGCCAACCACGAGTCGAACCTCGTGACCACCATCGACACCGCCACCGACGGCGTCGTCGGGACGGTGCCGGTGGGTCAGAGCCCGCACGCGCTCGTCCGGCACCGCACCAAACCGCTGCTCTTCGACGCCGACTACGACGGCAACACCGTGTCCGTGACCGACGTCGTCGCCGGGCAGGTCGTCGCGACGGTGCCGACCGCGAGCCACCCGCAGGACGTCTCGCTGTCGGCCGACGGCAGGTACGCCTACGTCGCGGCGGTCGACGCGAACGCGGTGCAGGTGCTGGACACCACGACGCTGCGGGTCACGGCCACCGTGCCCGTGGGCAGGGGCCCGACGAGCGTCGCCGTCGGGCCCGACGGACGCCAGGCGTACGTCACCAACCTCCTCGACGGGACCGTGACCGTGCTGAACGTCGCCGGCGCCGCCTGAGTCCGGGAAGGGTGGGTACGGCTCGGCACCTCCGGGTAAGCGGGGGCATGGCAAAGGATCATGAGAACGATGGCCTGACCGACAAGGCCCAGGATGCGGCCGAGAAGATCAAGGACGCGCTCGAGCCGAGCGAGTCCGACGGGCCCAACCGTCCGAGCAACGACGCGTCCGACCCGTTCAGCAACGATCAGCGTCCCGACGAGGCGGGGTTCCCTCACGGCTCCGTCGGCGGAACCGACTAGCGGTCCTCGACGGGTCGGGGTGGATCCTCGGCGTCGGTCGGCTGTGGCCCCTCGTCGGTGCCGCCCAGGAGGGGGACGGCCAGCAACGGGAACAGCACCACCGAGAGCAGGCCAGCGGCGACGAGGGCCACGTAGTTGCCGGGCGCGATGACCCCGAGCTGGACCCCGATCGCGCCGGCGACGACGGGGATGCTCAGCGAGGTCGCCTGGAGCAGCCCGGCGCCGAGCACCTGTCGGCGACGCTGGGCCAACGGCGTGTACAGCGCGGCGGGGAGGGCGCGCACGAGCAACAGCGCCCCGAGGAAGATCGGCACGCGTACCAGCGTGGCGGGGTCGTCGACGAGGCTGCGGACGTCGAGGGACATCCCGGTGGAGACGAAGAAGAACGGCACGAACGCGCCGAAGCCGACGGCCTGGAGCTTGCCGTGGAACGTCGAGTGGGTCATGGCGCGGTCGCGGTCGAGCAGCTTGAGCGTCGCCCCGGCGAGGAAGGCTCCGAGGATGGCCTCGAGCCCGAATGCGGTGGACAGGGCCGCGAACACCATCAGCAGCGCCAGCGCGCCGCGAATCCGGATCTCGGCGGTGGTGTCCTGCAACGCCACCAGCGCCGAGGAGATCCGCGAGGACCGTTCGAACCCGAGGATCAGCAGCCCCACTGCGGCGACGAGGCCCAGGAACGCCACCAGCAGCGCGACCTGCGAGACCACGCCCGAGGCGTCGCCGGAGAACAGGACCGAGAGCAGCACGATCGGGACGACCTCGGCGATCGAGGCGCCGGCCACCACGACCTGACCGAACGCGGTCTCGGTCTGCCCGGAGTCCTTGAGGATCGGCAGGATGATGCCCAGTCCCGTCGCGGACAGGATCACCGCGATGAGCAGCGGAGACCGGACCAGCCCCGCGGCGCCGAGGACGAACCCGATGACGACGGCGAGGGCGAACGAGACCGCGAACGCCGCCGACGTCAGGCCCAGGACGCGTCCACGGAGGCGGTCGAAGTCGATCTCGAGCCCGGCCAGCAGCAGCAGGAACGCGAGCCCGATGACGGCCAGGACCTCGACCGGGGCGTCGGCGTGGGCCCACCCGAGCACCTGCGGCCCGATGAGGATGCCGAGCAGGATCTGCACGACGATCTCCGGCACGCGCAGCCCGGTCAGGCGCACCGCCAGCGGGGCGAGCAGCGCGACCGCGGCGACCACCGCCGCCGAGGTCAGCGACAACATCGTGAGCCCCCGTGGCCGGCGATCCGGCGAGAATCAGTTCAGGTGCGCCAGTAGTCGTTCGCCGCGGCGATCGCGGCGAACTCGACGGCCACGGTGTGGCCGGCGCTGATCAGACTGTCAGGGTCGGTGGAATAGTTCGGACGCCCACCTTTGCACGTCCAGGTCCGGTTGCAGGTTGTGGACGAGTTCTTCGTCGGGTACGCGATTCATCTACGGCATCATGCTCCTCGGCTCCTGCAATCACCATCAAACCTGCGCGTTCTGCACGATGTGCCGATATGGCCATCGCCGGAACCAAGAGTGTTCATGCGATCGCTCACCGCGCCCGAACCATTCCTCCGCATCTCCGCGGCCCACACCGTGAGGGTCCGAAACTGTCTCGGAACAGGTCGCGCGCCGGAATGTCATGGGGAGGGCCACTGCCCTCGGAGAAGCAGGAGCGGCCCCACCGGTCGTCGTGGCGCGGTCAGCGTGGTCCGGTCAGCGTGTGCCCCTGGGGTCGGTTTGTCCGGTTCGGAAGGTGCCGGTGCACGAGCCGGTGTGGCTGGCCTCGGGGGAGTACGTGTCCGTCCCGGTGCACGAGGCGACTCCCGGGGGTGTTTTCGCAGCTCAGGGGTGAGTGTCAGGGGTTGCGTCTACAGTTGGCGTCATGAGCGGTTCGGTGGTCGACGAGGCGGTGATGCGCCAGGCCCGGGAGGTCATGGCGGCTGCCCGGCGCGCCGAGCACGCGGTGCTGTGCCAGGTCGCGATGTTGGAGTCGGTCGGGGCCGCGGAGGCAGCGGGCTACGGCTCGAGCGAGGGGCTGCTGCAGGACCTGTGGCGGGTGGATCGCGGTGAGGCGCGGCGGCTGGTCCGCCACTCGCGGCTGTTGTGCCCGCAGACCACCTTGGGTGGTGGGGCGGTGGTGCCATCGTTGGGGGTGACCGCGCCGGTTGCGGCGGCGGGTGGTCTGGATCGCGGTCATGTGCGGGTGATCGACGAGGCGGTCCGCTACCTGGAGCGGGTGGAGGGCATGGACCCGGCTGCGGTGGTCGAGGCGGAGGAGTTCCTGGTCGAGCATGCGGCGTCGCTGACGCCGCACGGGTTGGCGCAGGCAGCGGCACGGTTGATCGCGGCGTTGGATCAGGATGGGGTGGCTCCCGAGGACGAGGCGGAGCCGACCGACGAGTTGCGGATCGGACGCCGCCGCGACGGGTCGCTGGTGCTCAAGGGTCGGTTCCGGGGACGGGCGGACATCGAACTGCTGGTGGCGGCGTTCGATGCACTCTCGGGGCGGGCCGGCCCGCACGATGAGCGGGAGCTCGAGGCCCGGTACGCGGCGGCGTTGTTGGAGTTGGCGGGCTTGGCGATGGCGCCGGGTGGGATCGGCGCCTCGGTCGATCCCTCGGACCGGGCCGCTGGGGAGACCACCGCCCCGGCCGAGCGCGGTGCGGGGGATCCCCGAAACCTGCTACACCCCGACTCCAACCCCGGCGAGCCCGACCCTGACAGCGATACCCCGGCCGGCGACGACGAGGCCGGCAGCGACGGTCCGGCGGGCGACGATCCGGCGGGCGACCACTCGGCGTCCTCCGGCGAGGCCGGTGCCGCGAGCGAGGCGTCGTCGCGGCTACGGGCTCCCGGCCGGGCGTTGCTGACGCTGACGATGCCCTACACGTGGCTGCGCAACGAGATCGGGCACGGCCTGGTCGGTGCCGAGGAGGCCATCAGCCCCACCGAGGCCCGGCGGCTGGCATGTGACGCCGGGATCGTCCCGATGGTCCTGGGCTCTCGATCGGAACCCTTGGACCTGGGGCGGATGTCCTACGCGGTCACGGAAGCAATACGCCGGGCCCTGGTCGAGCGCGACCGCGGGTGCGCGGCGCCCGACTGCCGGCGCCGTGCTGAACGATGTCACGCTCATCATGTTCATCACTGGATCGACGGTGGTGAGACACGCCTGGACAACTTGTGCCTGCTCTGCGCCCACCATCATCGGTTGATCCATCGCGGTGACTGGCAGGTCACCATGATCAACGGGCGGCCGTGGTTCACCCCGCCTGCCTGGATCGACCCCGAGCAACGACTGCTCCGAGGCGGGCCCCAGATCTGACACCGACCGCTCCAGCACCACCGAGGCGGCCGGTGTCAGGTCATGCCCGGAGGCGGGAGCGGGGCCGGCGGCCGTCGAGGCGGAGCTCCCGAAGATCCTGGAACGGCCCCACCGGTCGTCATGATCGGGTTAGCGTGCTCCGACGGCAGGAGTGTCCGGTCCGGGGAGGCGTGCAGTGGAGATCGTCGTGGCCGAGTGGGATGCCCCGTCGCTGGGCCCGCCGCCGGAGGTTCCCGAGCCGGAGTGGATGACCTCGGGGGAGTACGTGTTCGTCCCGGTGCGCGAGGTGCCTGCCGGCGCGGAGGCGCTGCTCGAGTTGCGGACGCTGATCGACGGTCGGCTCGCGCTGCCGGTGTACGCGTCGGCCACCTCGCTGGTGCGCTGCTGCGGGGACGCCCAGCCCTACGGAGTGTTCCCGGCGGCCGCGGTCGAGGAACTCTTCGTGGCGAGCGGCGCGGACGTGGTGGGTGCCGACCTGCCGCTGCCGCTCGAGGAGCGGCGGACCCTGTCGTGATGGGGCTGCGGTCGTGATGGGGGCCGTGACCGGGGTGGGGTCGTGACCGGGCCCGGGTTCGACGTCGACCCGGCGGGGATGGACGCGGTCGGTGCGCGGATGGCGGGCTCCACAGCGGCGCTGGGGGCGGCCGCCGGCGGCGGGGCCGGAGCGCCGGTCGCGGGTACGGCGACCGGTGCGGTCATGGCCTACCTGGAAGCGGTGACCGGGGCAGCGGCACGGTTCACCGAGGCGGCGCAGCGCAGCGGGGAAGCCGTCGGGCAGGTCGCGGCGGGTTATGCGCGGGGCGACCAGGATGCCGCCTCGCAGATCGGGTCGGTGCCGGGGCTTGGTGGAGACGGGCCCGGCGGTGAGGGCCCTGGCGGTGCGGGGTCCGGCGGAGGCGGCTGAGCAGCCGATCGACACCCGTCGACGTCGACCCCGGCCGCGTACCGAGATCGAACACCCCCACACCCTGAGCCTGCGCCGACGCGCTCAGGGCCGTCGGGCCCGGACGCGCGGATGGTGTCGGTCCGGAGTGTCCGCGGCTCTTGACGCGACCCTGGACGAAGCTCATATTCGTGTTGCGTAGAACACAACGTGATGCGTTCTACGCAACAGACGACCGAACCCGGTCGCCCTCTCGTCGGCTGGATAGAAGGTGCGCCGATGACGGATCTGCTCGCTACCCCGAGCACTCGCAGTCGGCCGGAACACTCCGAGGTGATCACGAGCCCGGCGGTGCTGCTCTACCCGCGGCTGCGCCGATCTCCGTACTTCTGGAGCTCACGGGCCCACGGGGTGGCCATGTACAGCGTCTACAACCACACCTATCACCCGCGCCATTACGGCGATCCGGTCTCGGAGTACTGGGCGCTCTGCGAGGGCGTGACCCTCTGGGACGTCGGCGTCGAGCGGCAGCTCGAGATCACCGGTCCCGACGCGTTCGCGTTCACCGACATGCTCATCCCGCGCGATCTCTCGCGGTGCGCGGTCGGGCAGTGCAAGTACGTGTTCGTGACCGCCCCGGACGGCGGGATCCTCAACGACCCGGTGCTGCTGCGGGTCGACGAGGACCGGTTCTGGCTCTCGCTGGCCGACAGCGACATCGGGCTCTGGGCGTCGGGCCTGGCCCACGCCGGCGGGTGGGACGTGCGGGTCCGCGAGATCGATGTCGCCCCGGTGCAGGTGCAGGGGCCGCGGGCCAAGGAGGTCATCGCCGACCTGTTCGGTCGCGAGGTCGCCGACATGCCGTACTACCACCTGCGTCACGCCGAACTGGACGGCCTGTCGACGGTGGTCAGCCGGACCGGCTACAGCGGCGAGATCGGCTACGAGATCTACCTGCGGCACGCGAGCCGGGACGCCGCGGCGTTGTGGGACCGGGTGTGGGAAGCGGGTCGGCCGTACGGCATGCAGCCGATCGGGCCCTGCCACATCCGTCGCATCGAGGGCGGCATGCTCGCCTACGGCTGCGACATCACCGCCGACACGAACCCGTTCGAGGTCGGCTACGACTACCGCTGGATGGTCGACCTCGAGCAGGGCGGCGACTTCATCGGCAAGCAGGCGCTGATCCGGGCGCGGGAGCGCGGCCTGAGCCGGTCGCTGGTCGGTCTGGAGATCGACGGCGCGCCGCTGGGCTCGTTCAACGACGGCTCGATGATCGAGCCGTTCCCGGTCCGGGGTGACGGCGGATCGGTGACCAGCGCGTGCTGGTCACCGCGGCTGGAGCGCAACATCGGGATGGCCATGGTGCCGATCGAGGACACCCCGCTCGGCACCGAGCTGGTCGTGGACGTCCCGGACGGCCCGCGCGACGCCTGGGTCGTGGAGAAGCCCTTCCTGGACCCGCGCAAACACACCCCGAAGGGCTGAGCGCCCGGGGACGGGCGACCGAGGAGTCGGCCATGGCCGAGTCGAGCACGGGAGGGATCAGCAGCGCCGAGGCGGCGCTGCTGGCCCGGGCCCGGTACGAGGTGATGCCGCTGCCGGACGTCTCCCGACGGGCGGTGGCGGAGCTCCCGCGCGGGGCCACGGTGACGGTGACCGCGTCGCCGACCCGGGCCCCGTCGGCGACCGTCGCGGTCGTCGAGCAACTGGCCACGGCCGGATTCGATCCGGTCCCGCACCTGGCCGCCCGCAGCGTGCGGGACGACGCCGAGCTCGCCGGGATCCTCGCGAGGCTGGCGGACGCCGGGGTGCGGGACGTGTTCGTGGTGGGCGGCGACGCCCGCGAGCCCGTCGGCCGGTTCACCGACGCGCTGGGCCTGATCGAGGCCGTCGAGCGAATCGGGCCGCGGCCGGCCCGGATCGGGGTGGCGTCCTACCCGGACGGTCACCACCGGATCGACGACGCGACGCTGTGGGCGTCGCTGCGGGCCAAGCAGGAGCACGCCGACTACACCGTGACGCAGCTCTGCTTCGACGCGGAGACGGTCGGCCGGTTCGTCGCCGAGGCCCGGGCACACGGGATCGATCTGCCGGTCGTGGCCGGCGTGCCCGGGGTGGTCGACACCCCGCGGCTGCTGCGGGCGGCCGTCCGGGTCGGTGTGGGGGACGCCATGCGCTTCGCCCGGACGAACCCCGCCACCGCCGCGTCGCTGCTGCGGCCCGGTGCGTACCGCCCCACCGGGCTGGTGCGCGGGCTCGCCCGCCAGGTGGCCGACGGTCGCTGCGCGATCGCCGGGCTGCACCTCTACACGTTCAACGAGATCGCACCGACCGTGCGCTGGCTGCGCGCGGAGCAGCGGAGGGCCGCGGCATGACCACTGGCAGCACGACGACGAGCAGCACGACCACGGGCAGCACCAGCGCGCTGCCCGAACGAGCCCAGGTGATGGTGATCGGGGCAGGCATCGTCGGCAACAGCGTCGTCCACCATCTCGCGCAGCTGGGATGGCGGGATCTCCTGCTGCTCGACAAGGGTCCGCTCCCGGACCCGGGGGGATCGACGGGCCACGCGTCGAACTTCATCTTCCCGGTCGACCACAGCAAGGAGATCACCGCGCTGACGGTCGACTCGATGCGTCAGTACGAGAAGCTCAACACGCTGACCACCTGCGGCGGGATCGAGGTGGCCCGGGTCCCGGAGCGGCTGCAGGAGCTGGACCGGCGGATGTCGTCCGCGGCCGCGTGGGACATCGAGGCCGAGCTGATCAGCCCGGCGCAGGTGCAGGACCGCGTCCCCTTCCTGGACCCGACGGTGATCCTCGGCGGGTTCTGGACCCCGTCGGTCGCGGTGGTCGACCCGCTGCGCACCGGGACGCTGATGCGTGAGCTCGCCGTCGGGCAGGGCGCGCTGCGGGTCTCGGCGAACACCGAGGTGCTCGGCATCGACGTCGAGCACGGGCGGGTACGCCGGGTCCGCACCGACCGCGGCGACGTCGAGGTCGAGGCGGTCGTCCTCGCCTGCGGGGTGTGGAGCCCCGCCCTCGCGGGGATGGCCGGCGCGACCATCCCGCTGACCCCCGCGGTGCACCAGATGATCGACGTCGGTCCGATCGCGGAGCTCGAGCGCACCCGTCAGGAGATCGCGTTCCCGATCGTGCGGGACATGGACCCGTTGATGTACGAGCGGCAGAGCGGCGCGGACCTCGAGATCGGGTCCTACGCCCACCGGCCGATCCTGCACGACCCGGCGGACATCCCGTCGGTGGCCGAGGCCGCCCTGTCGCCGACCCAGCTGCCGTTCACCCCCGACGACTTCGATCCGCAGATGGAGCGGGCCCTCGAACTGTTCGGCCCCGTCCTGGACCGCCCGGACGCCGGGGTCCGGCACGCGATCAACGGGCTGCTCTCGCTCACCCCGGACGGTGCCCCGCTGCTCGGCGAGACCGTCGAGGTGCGCGGGCTGTGGTCGGCCGCCGCCGTCTGGATCAAGGAGGGGCCGGGCGCCGGGCGCGCGGTCGCCGAGTGGATGACCGACGGCGCGCCCGAGATCGACACACATCACGTCGACATCGCCCGCTTCCACCCCCACGAGCGCACCCGCGCCCACGTCCGGGCCCGCGCTTCGGAGGGGTTCAACAAGACCTACGGGATCGTGCACCCGCGTGAGCAGTGGAACTCCGACCGGCCGGCCCGGCTCTCCCCGTTCCACACGCGCGAGGAGGCGCTCGGGGCGCGGTTCTTCGAGGTCGGAGGGTGGGAGCGCCCGCAGTGGTACGAGTCCAACCGGGACCTGGTCGCGACCTACGGGGTGAGCGCCCGGCCCCACGAGTGGGACGCCCGCTGGTCGTCGGAGATCGTCGAGGCCGAGCACCGGGTGATGCGTGACCACGTCGCGATGATCGACCTGACCGCGTTCGCCGAGTTCGACGTGACCGGTCCGGGTGCGCTCGGGTTCCTGCAGCACCTGTGTGTGGCGCAGATGGACCGCCCCATCGGCCGGGTCATGTACACCCCGTTGCTCGCTCCGAACGGCGGGTTCCGCGCCGACCTGACCGTGGTGCGCCTCGGGGAACACCACTTCCGGGTGGTGACCGGGGGCGCCGACGGCCCGCGCGATCACCAGTGGTTCGCCACGCACCTGCCGTCGGACGGCTCGGTCGTGCTGCAGGACGTGACCTCCCAGGTGTGCACGCTCGGGCTGTGGGGCCCCCGGGCCCGCGACGTGCTCGCCGCGGTGACCGGCGACGACGTGTCCGACGCGGCGTTCGGCTTCGGCACCGCGCGCCGGATCAGCATCGGATCGGTCCCGGTCCTCGCGATGCGGCTGTCCTACGTGGGCGAGCTGGGTTGGGAGCTGCACGCACCGTTCGAGATGGGGCAGCGGCTCTGGGACGCCCTCGCCGACGCCGGCGGTCCGCACGGCCTGCGGCCGGTGGGCATCGGGGTCTACGGGACCACCGGTCGGATCGAGAAGGGCTACCGACTGGTCGGTCACGAGCTCGACCAGGAGCACGACCCGGTGGAAGCGGGTCTGGCGCTGCCCCGGTGCAAGGAGGCCGACTTCGTCGGACGCATCGCCTACATGGAGGCCCGCGCCTGCGAACCGGCCGCGCGGCTGTGCACGCTGATCGTCGACGACCACGCCGCGGCCGACGGGACACTGCGGTACCCCCAGGGCGGCGAGCCGGTGCTGACCCGGAGCGGGGAGCGGGTCGTGGACCGGCGGGGCCGGGTCTCCCGGGTCACCAGCGCCGGGCCCGGGCCGTCGCTGGGCCGCTACCTCCTGATGGCCTTCCTGCCGACGCCCGTCGCCGTCGAAGGCGCCGCCCTGGCGGTGCAGTACATGGGCGAGCGGTACCCGGTGACGGTCGCCCGGGTGGGCCGGACCCCGCTGTTCGACCCCGACGACACACGGATGCGCGGGTGAGCCGGGATGGACGTGCTGGTCTGCCTCAAGCGGACGCCCGCCGTGGGGTCCGCGGTGCCGCTGACCGCGGACGGCCTCGGGATCGACACCCGCACCATGGGCTTCACCATCGGTCCGCACGAGGAGTGCGCCGTCGAGGAGGCGGTCCGGATCGCGGAGCGCACCGGCGGCTCGGCGGGGGTCCTGACGGTCGGCCCACCGGAGGCCGAGGAGCAGCTGCGCTACGCGATGTCGATGGGCGCCGACCACGCCGTCCGGGTGGACGCGGGCACCGCTGACCCGGACCCCGAGCAGACCGCGGCGGCGATCACGACGGGGCTGCGGGAGCTCGGCGGCCACCCCCTGGTGCTGTTCGGAGCGACCTCCGCGGACTCCGGTCACCACCAGGTGGGGGCCCGGGTGGCCCGCGCGCTTCGCCGGCCCTTCGTGGGGTGGGTCAAGGGCCTCGACGTCGCCGACGACGAGGTGTGGGCGCGCCGCGAGGTCGACGATCAGGTGGAGACCTACCGGGCCCCGCTGCCGGCGGTGCTCGCGGTGGCGGAGGGACTCAACCTGCCCCGGTACCCGACGATCAAGGGCCGACTGCGGGCGAGGAAGGCGCCGATACAGCTGGTCGCGGCGCATCCGGGACCGGGCGGGCTGCGGACCGTGCGGTTGCGGCACCCGGCCGGCGTGGCCACCGAGGCGGTGGTGCTCGGGCGCGGGGCCGCAGCGGCCGGCGCCGTCGTCGACGTCTTCGAGCAGCTGGGAGTGACGCGATGATCCTGGCCCTGGTCGAGCAGCGGGACGGTGCGTTCCCGGCCGACGCGCTGGAGGTGCTCGACGTCGTGCGGGACTTGGCGCACCGGTGCGGCGTCCCCGGCGGGGCAGTGTCTGTCGGGGGAGCGGGGATGCTCGCCCGTGAGCTGGGCGCGCGGGGGCTCGACCAGCTGCACCTGCTCCGGCACGAGCTGCTCGACGAGGACTCGCCCCAGTACCGGGCCGAGGCGCTGGCCCAGCTGGTGGCCGACCTGAGTCCGGAGGCGGTGCTCGCGCCGTCCGATCCCCGCAGCAGCGAGGTCCTGGCCGAGGTCGCGGCCCGGGCGGGGCTCCCGCTGGCCACGGCGTGCACCGCCGTGACGCCCGGCGAGCCCTGGACGGTGACCCGGGAGCGGGCAGGCGGCATCCTGCTGGAGGACGCCGAGCTGTACGCGCCGGTCCGGCTGTGCACCCTCGCCCGGGGCGCCGTCGCCGGCGGCGGGGTGGGCAATGGTGCGGCGGGCAGCGGCGGGGCGGACGTCACCGTGCGGACGTTCGTGCCCACGCTCGACGAGACCGCCCCGCGCGCGACCCTGGTGGAGCGACGGCCCCGCGCCGCGGGAGTGGGACTGGCGAGCGCGCCCGTCGTGGTGTCCGGTGGGCGTGGCGTCGGCAGCGCGGAGGGCTACCGGATGCTCGAGGAGCTCGCCGAGCTGCTCGGTGGCGCGGTCGGCTGCTCCCGGGTCGCGACCAACAACGGGTGGCGACCGCACCGCGACCAGGTCGGGCTGACCGGTACGAGGATCACCCCCGCGCTCTACGTCGCGTGCGGCATCAGCGGGGCCACCCAGCACTGGGTGGGCTGCATGGGGTCGAAGGCGATCCTGGCGATCAACACCGATCCCGAGGCCCCGATGGTCGCGCGGAGCACCTGGGCGGTGATCGGGGACCTGCACGAGGTGCTGCCCGCGGTGATCGACGAACTGCACCGTCGGAGCGACGCGGCGGCCCGCCCCGGAGCGTGAGCGTGGTGGACGGCGGCGTCCACGACGCAGGGAATCGGAGACATGATCTCCGGAACGGCCCCACCGGTCGCGGTGATCCGGTTAGCGTTCCCGTCCGCGGGGCCCCGTCGGCGAGGGGCCCGGGGAGGGGGCGGGGATGCCGATCGACACCCACGTCGATGCCGACCCCGCCTCGTGCCGGAACACCGCGCGGTGGCTCGACGGGGTCTCGCGGGCCGGGGAGGGCGCGGCGGACGAGGTCGTCGGGGCCCGCAACGCGTCGTTCGACTGCTGGAGCGGCCCGGCCGGTGACGCCTTCCGCGACCAGGCCGGGCGGATCGGGACGGCGGGGGACACCACGTCGGCGCAGGCGCGCATCGGTGGCCAGGCGCTCGACGACTTCGCCGTCTCCGCGCAGGGCGTGCTCGACGCCATGACGCGGGCGCGGGCGGACGCCGCCGCGGCCGGACTGCCGGTGACCGGCGAGCTGATCGGCGACCCGGTCGCCGTCCTGCCACCGCCGTTGCCGACCCCGCCGGACGGCACGCTCCTGCCGCCCGAGCAGGTCGCGGCCCACCAGCAGGCCACCGACGCCGCGTCGGCCCAACGGGCGGCGTTCGAGCACGCCCGGCAGGTCACCGAGGAGGCGCGGGCCCGCTACGTCGAGGCGCAGACCGAGCTCACCGACCGGATCCGGGCGCCCACGAACGAGGCGGTCGCGGTCACGAAAGACGTGATGCTGGGGGTCTCCAGCGTCACGTCGACCCTCGGCTCCCTGCAGGGGGCGGCGAAGGTGTGGGCGGAGGCCGCCGAGCGGGCGGCCGCGCAACGGGCCGCGATGATGGGCCTGATGCTGGCCCCCGGCGTGCCGCTCGAGCAGGCGGTCCGCGGGGCGCTGCAGGCCCGGGACGACCTCGCCGTCGCGCAGCGGGCCGGCGGGGCCAACGCCGACGCGCTCCGGCGGGCCACGCTCGGAGCGAGTGAGACCTCGCCCGGGCAGCGGCTGCTGAACGGGCTGATCCGCTATCCCGGCCAGTTCGCCGACTCCGGGCTGCTCGCGTCGGCGAGGCCGGTGCTCAGCCGGGTCCCCGTCGTCAGCCTCGGCTTCGCGGGCGCGGGTTTCGTCACCGACGTCGCGGCCGGTCGCAGCGCGGGCTCCGCCGCGGCCAAGCAGGGCGCGACGCTGGCCGTCGGTGCCGGAGCCAGCTGGTTGACGACGGCGGCCGTGACGGCCGGGGCGACCGCGATCGGCGTCGGCGCGGCCGCTGCCCTGCCCGCGGTGCTCGTCGGCGTCCTCGTCGGGGGTGTGGCGGCCTACGCGGTCGGCGCGGACTGGGACTCGATCGAGAGCACCGCGGAGGACCTGTTCTCGTGAGGCTCCGCCGGTGACCCCCGAGCCGGTCGATCCGACCCCGGATCTGCCGCCCCGCCCGGACCCGTGGACGGGGCTGCCCGATCCGCCGCCCGCGCCGGGGCCGCGCAAGGCTCCGCCGCCGCGACGCATGCCGACCCGTCCGAAGCCTCCGCCGCCGGGGCGCGGCCCGGTCCTGGCCGGGAAGTCCGGGGAGGGGCGGGAAGGGGTCGTCCTGATCGTCGGCGGGTCCGTCGCGATCCTCGTGCTCGTCCAGCTCGTCGTGGGCCTGGACCGGCTGGGATCGATGTCCCCGGCGCTCTGGGGCGGCCTCGCGTTCCTCGTGCTGGTCCTCGTGTTCTGGGCGCGCTCGATCACGATGGTCTACCTGGCGGTCGGGGCCGACTGGTTGCAGTGGGGTCGGAGCTGGGTGGACCTGTACGACCTGGCGGAGGTGAAGGGCGCGAGGGGCGCCTACGAGACACCGATGCTCCGGTTCCGCGACGGGTCCGGCCGGCGGCTCAGCGCTTACGTGCACGAACTGCGCGCCGACCCGCTGATGTGGGACCTCATCCACCTCGGGGTCCGCTGGTCACGGGCGACCCGTGAGGTGGCCGTCAACGCCGCGGCCGAGGCGGTCGTCGGCGACGACCCCCTGCCGTCGCGGGCGCTCGGCCGGCGGAAACGGGTGGTGGTCGTGCGGGTCCGGCGGGACGACCCGCACACCGCCGAGCTCCCACCCCGGCCGGACCCCTGGACGTGCCTCCCGGCGCCGCCGGCCGCGCCGTGGACCGACGTCGACGCCGTCGTCCGGGTCCCGACCTGGCCGCAGTCGCTGCCGCCGGGCCGGGGGCCGCTGATCGGGGGCCGGTCCGGGGTCGACGTCCGGGGCCTCGCGGCGTTCGGGATCGGGCTCGCCGTCGTGATCCTGGTGATCGTCACGCTCGTCGGGGTCGACCTGATCGCCGCTCACCCGGTGGCCACCACCGTCTACGGGATCGGCGCCGTCGGGGTGGTGGGTGCGCTCGGCTGGATCGCGACGGCGAGCTACGTCGCCGTGGGCGCCGACTGGGCCGCGGACGAGTTCTCGTGGGTCGACCTCTACGACCTCGTCGCCGTCCGCGTCGCGCGCACCCGCTGGGGTGTCCCCGCCCTGTCGCTGACCGACGGGGAGGGACGCCGCGTGCTGGTGCCGTTGCGGTCCCTGTGCGCCGACGCGCTGTCCGGGCGATATGTGCACCTCGGGGTCCGGTGGTCGCGGGCGACCAACGTCGTCGAGGTCGACGAGCGGGCGCTCGCCCTGCTCGGGGGCTGATCGTCACGGCCCACGTCGGCCGGGCCCGCCGAATCATCAAATGTGGTGATGCTCGGTACCTCCCCCCGCAGGACGATCCATCGGGACCAGGCCGGGGCGACGTCGGGGAGTCCGGGCCCAACAACCACCCAACCGTGCCTTTCCCGCGCGCGGTCGACCGGGAGCGCGCAATGACAATTCAGCCGCCAGGCGTCGCCAAGACGAACGGTGTGACTGTCCCATCCCCCCGACCGGGAATTCTCGACATCTCTGCTCTCGAGACGGATGCCTCGGCGGCGGTCGCGCACGACGCGACGCCTGCCTCGACGGCACCGGCCTGGTCGGCGAGTACGACGCCGACGCCGACCACGGTCTCGCTCATCATTCCGACCCGCAACGAGGCCGCCAATATCGCCTGGGTGCTCGAGCAGGTGCCCAGCTGCGTGACCGAGATCCTCGTGGTCGACGGCAACTCGTCGGACGCGACCCTGGTGACGGCGCGCTCGGCGCGTCCGGACATCCGCGTGGTGATGCAGTCCGGGGTCGGCAAGGGGGACGCCCTCGCGGCCGGCATGGCCGCCTCGACGGGCGACATCGTCCTGATGATCGATGCGGACGGCAGTATGTCGCCGCAGGAGATCCCGCACTTCCTGTATTTCCTGACGCACGGATACGACTTCGTCAAGGGTTCCCGATTCATCGCGGGTGGTGGATCGCTGGATATCACGATGCTCCGCCGAAACGGCAATCGCGCCCTCATGCGGCTCGTCTCGTCCCTCTACGCAGCGTCCTTGACCGACCTCTGCTACGGATTCATCGGATTCCACCGGCGCTATCTGGACTACGTCGACCTCACCACTCCGGGCTTCGAGGTCGAGACCCGCATGGTGATCTCCGCGATCCAGGCCGGGCTGCGCATCGCCGAGGTCCCCAGCCTCGAGATGCCGCGACGGTCGGGGACGTCGAACCTGCGCACCTTCCGGGACGGAACCCGGGTGCTGCGCACGGTCCTGCGCACCCACGAGAGCGGTCTGAGCGGGCACGCCGTCCAGCAGGTGCGGCGGTTCGTGCACCGCAAGGCACACGGCTCCGCAGCCGCGGTCGGTCTCGACCGGCCCCTCAAGGCAGCCCCGTGAGGGCGGAGACGAGCGCACCTCCCCTCCGGACGCCCGAGGCCACCCGCCGGCCGTGCCTTCCGACCATGTCGGCCGTCGTGTGTGCGTTCTCCGACGCACGGTGGGACGACACGCTGGCCGCGGTCGCATCGTTGACCGCGCAGCGGCCCGCGCCGCTCGAGGTCATCGTCGTCGTCGACCACAACCCCGGGCTCTGCGCCCGCCTGGCCGAGGCGCTCGACGTCACCGTGATCGAGAACGCGGGCCCGCAGGGCCTCTCGGGCGGCAAGAACACCGGGATCGACGTGGCGCAGGGCGACGTGGTCGCGTTCCTCGACGACGACGCGATCGCGGCGCCCGGGTGGCTCTCGGCGCTCGCCCGCCCGTTCGACGACCCCCGTGTCATGGGCGTCGGTGGACTGACCCTGCCCGCCTGGGCGACCGAGCGTCCCGCGTGGTGGCCCGAGGAGTTCGACTGGGTGGTGGGTTGCACCTTCGTCGGTCGCGAGCCCGGCGTGGTCCGCAACCTCCTCGGCGGCAACGCGGCGTTCCGCCGCGAGCTGTTCGACCTCGTCGGCGGATTCCCGACCCACATCGGGCGGTCCTCGGGCGACCGGCGGCCGCTGGGCTGCGAGGAGACGGAGCTCTGCATCCGGGCGAGCCAACGCCGTCCCGGCGGGACGTTCGTCTTCGAACCGGGCGCGGTGATCCGGCACCGGGTCCCGCGCGAGCGTGAGCGATTCACCTACTTCCGGGCCCGCTGCTTCGCGGAGGGCCTGTCCAAGGCGCTCGTCGCGCGGAGCGTCGGTCTCCAGGACGGTCTCTCCGCCGAGCGTCGGTACGCCTCGGTCGCGCTGCGCGACGCGGTCGTCCGGGGCCTGGGGCAGGGACTCACCGGCGACGGGAACGGGGCTCGGCGTGCCGGGGCGGTCCTCACCGGGGTCATGTGGGCGAGCGCCGGATTCGCCGTGGGCAGCATCCGGGAGACGAGGCGGCGCACAGGAGCTGCGCGGTGAGCCTCGCCGTCCCCATCCTGATGTACCACTCCGTCGCGGACGATCCACCCGAGGCCACGCGGACGCTGTCGGTCCGGCCGTCGCAGATGGGCGCGCACCTGCGGTTCCTGCGCGACCACGGGTTCACCGGGCTGACGTTCACTGACCTCTGTGAGCGGGTCCGTGCCGGCGCTGCGCTGCCCGCCCGGCCCGTCGTCCTCACCTTCGACGACGGCTACGCCGACACCCACGGGTCGGCGCTGCCGCTGCTCGTCGAGCACGGCTTCCCGGCCACGGTGTTCGTCACGACGGGGTGGTTGCGCGACGCCGGGGCGGACTCGGCCGGTCGGCCGCTGGACCGCATGATGGGCTGGTCGCAGCTCCGTGAGCTGGTCGATTCCGGGATCGAGGTGGCGGCGCACAGCCACAGCCACCCGCAGCTCGACCAGCTCGACGACAAGGCGCTCGACACCGAGCTGCGGCACAGCGCGGCGTTGCTCGAGGACCGCCTCTCCACCCGCGTGTCGAGCCTCGCCTACCCGTTCGGGTACAGCAGCAGGCGCGTCCGCAAGGCCGTCGCGACCGCCGGGTACCGGCAGGCCGCGTCCGTGGCCAACGCCGTCGCCGATGTGGGTGGCGGGGACGCGTTCGCCGTGCCCCGGCTCACGGTGCGCCGCACCACGTCCCCGGAGGTGTTCTGCCGGATCGCCTACGGCGTCGAGGTGGATCGCGTCTTCCGGACCGACCGTGCGCTGACCCGCGGGTGGTCGGTGGTGCGGTGGTCGCGCTCGCGGCTCCGGGGAACCCGCTGTGCTTGACACCCTCGCGCGGTCGCGTCCGACCGGCGACACGGAGCCCTCCCGACGCGTCCCCCGGTGGCGTTCGGTGGATTCGCTGCTGCGCGGCGCTCCGCCCCGCCGTGTCGATCTCGCCGTGGTGCTCCTGGCGGCGGCCGGTGTCGCGGTGTGGTGGCTGTCGGTCGCCAACCTCCCCCTGTCGGAGATGACCGACCTCGGTCTGGTCTCCGTCTTCCCGGTCGGGGTGTGGATCGGCTTCCTGCTCGTCGGGTCGTCGTTCGTGGTGGCGGTGCGGGCCGGGCGGAACGGCGCCGTCATCCTGTCGCTCGCGGCCACGGTCCTGGTGCTGCACGGGCTGGGCGTGGTCGGCGAGCACGAGATGCGGTTCAGCGTGGCCTGGCGCCACGTCGGCATCGCCGACTACCTCCGGACCCGGGGCGCGATCGACCCGACCCTGGACGCCTACCAGAACTGGCCGGGCTTCTTCGCGGTCACCGCGTTCATCTGGCAGGCCACGGGCATCGTCGATCCGACCCCCGTGCTGGCGTGGGCGCCCGTCGTTCACAACGTGCTCTACCTCCTCCCGCTCATCGCGATCGGCAACCGTCTGTTCCGGGACCGGACGATCGTCTGGGTCGGCGCCTGGCTGTTCACGGTGGGCAACTGGATCGGGCAGGACTACTTCTCCCCGCAGGGCTGGTACCTGTTCATCTACCTCACCGTCATGGCCGTCATCCTGCAGTGGTTCAGCCTCGAGGTCCCGGCGTTCGAGGAGGCACGCGCGGCCGGCGCCGCGGGGCAGACGGAACCGTCGTCGACCTGGCGACGGTGGATGTGGTCGTCCGCGGCCCCGGCGCTGTCCGCCCTGGCCACGTGCAGGCGCAGGCGCCTCGTCCTGCTCGCTCTGGTCCTGTTGCTGTGCGCGGTCACCATCGTCGGCCACCAGCTGACCCCGTTCGTCCTGGTCCTCGGGACGGCCGCGGTGGCGCTGCTCGGGTGGTCGCGCCTCCGCACGCTCCCGGTGGTCCTGGTGCTGGCCACGCTGGCGTGGACCGGGTACGCCGCCGCCGCCTACTCGGCGGGCCACCCGGACACCTTCAACCAGTTCGGCGCGTTCACCTCGATCTTCCAGCAGACCGTCGAGAAGCGGCTGTCCGGCTCCCCGGGGCACGCGCTGATCGCCCGCCTCCGGCTCATGGAGACCGCCTTCCTCTGGGGGCTGGCCCTGCTGGGTGCGTACCGCCTGGTGCGTCGGAAGCGACGGCATCTCGCCCGGGGTCTCATCGTGCTCGCGCTGTGCCCCTACCCGGTGGTCGCGGCCCAGTCGTACGGCGGCGAGGGCCTGATGCGGGTGACGCTGTTCGCGCTGCCCTTCATCGCGCTGCTCGCCGCGGCCGGGCTGGTCGGGATGTCTCGGTCGACGCGCCTGCGGACCGTGGTGCCCGTCCTGGTGGTGGGGGTCCTGCTGGTCAGCGTGTTCCCGTTCACCCGCTACGGCAACGAACGCATGGACTTCTACACCCCGGACGAGGTCCTCGGCGTGCAGCAGATGTACCGCCTGGCCCCGCAGGGCGCGGTGCTCACCTCGGTGACCGGAGGGCTCCCGTGGCGCTCGACCCACTACGCCGACGACCAGTACCGGGTGCTGAGCGACGGCAACGCGATCGAGACCTCGCCCGACGCCGGGCTGGTCGGGACCGTCGACCTCGACAATCCCGACCGGCGGGTGCTCGCCACGCAGGTCGCCACGCGGATGGTGGCCGGCCCCGGCCAGCGGTCGCTCCTGATCGTGAGCCGTAGCCAGGGCGCCGAGCTGGACCTGTTGGGCCCGTTCCCCTCGGGGGCCCAGAACCGGCTCCTGGCCGTGCTGCGCACCTCACCGGCGTTCCGGACGGTGTACGCCAACCACGACGTCACCGTGTTCGAGCCGACGGGACGGGTCCCCTCATGACCATGTCGTCGAACCGGTGGACCGTCCCGTGGAGCACCGTGACCGCGTCGGGCCCGCCCCGGTGGATCCCGGCCGTGGCCCCGTTCCTGCTCTCGGTCGTCGCGCTGCTCGCGGGGGCACTCGTCGTCGCCGACGTGTCGTCGCCGGTGCGGGGCGTGCTGGTGTTCGTCTTCGTGATGGTCGTCCCGGGGTGGGCGCTCCTCGACTGCTGGGACCTGGCCAGAGGCTGGCTGGGAGTCGCTCTCGTCGTCGCGACCAGCACCTCACTGGCGACCGCGACCGCCACCGCACAGCTCTACCTGGGCCTCTGGTCACCGACCGCCACCGTGCTGGTGCTCGTCCTCATCACGGTGTGCGCCCAGGCCGCGCGCGGGACCCTGCGCCGTCGCACCCGGGAGGCGTCGCGGTGAGCGCCGTCCTCGCCGGCCCCGTCGGCTGGGTGACCATCCTGGTCGTCCTCGGGATTCTGGTCACGGCCGCATTCGTGCGCGAGGCCCGGCCCGTCACCCTGCCCCGCACGCGTTCGCGGGGCTCGGTGTTCACGTTCTGCGCCGGCGCCGTCGCCCTCGTCATTCTCGCCCTCCATTTCTACGGGTTCTCATGATCAACTATTCCAGCGCGGACGCCACGTCCGCCCAGTCCGAGGGAGTGCACCGGTGAAAGCTCTGATATTGGCGGCCGGTTACGGCCAGCGGATGCGCCCGTTGACGGACCACCGCCACAAGACGCTGCTCACGATCGGCGGCCGCACGATCATCGACCGCATTCTGCACGGCCTGCGCCTGCACGGGATCAACGAAGTGTTCATCGTGACGGGGTACCGGTCCGAGGAGCTCTCCGATCACGTCAGCACGAACCATCCGGACTTCGAGTTCACGTTCATCCACAACGAGCGCTACGACAAGACGAACAACATCTTCTCGATGGCTCTCGCGTTCGAGCAGATCACGTTCGACTCCGACCTGCTCCTCATCGAGTCCGACCTGATCTACGAGCCCGCGGTGCTCGACCGGATCATGAAGAGTGCGCACGAGAACGTGGCGTTGGTCGACCGGTACCACCCGGGCATGGACGGCACCGTCGTGGCCCTCAACGAGGGCCACGTCGTCTCGCAGGTCATCCCGCCGAGCCAGCAGTCGGCTCGCTTCGACTTCAGCGACAAGTACAAGACTCTCAACATCTACAAGTTCTCCCGGGACTTCTGCGCCACCACGCTGCTCCGGCTCCTGACCACCTACGCGCGCCTGATCGACGACAACTGCTACTACGAGATGGTCCTCGGGATGCTGGTCTACATGCAGCAGGCCGAGATCCACGCGGAGGTCATCGACTCGGAGCTCTGGAGCGAGGTCGACGATCCGAGCGACCTGCGCCTGGCGGAGTTCAAGTTCAGCCCGTCCGCACGGCACGGCATCCTGGAGTCGACGTGGGGAGGGTCCTGGGACCTGGGCGTGCTCGACTTCGCGTTCATCCGGAACATGCACTTCCCGCCCCCGGCCATGCTCTCGGAACTGCGGTTCCACCTCCCGGAGCTGCTGCAGAACTACGGGTCGGCGCAGGTCGTCCTGAACACGAAGCTGTCGTGGGCGCTGCAGTGGCCGGAGCGGTACACGCACCTGCTGGGGGGCGCGTCGCAGTGCTACCCGTGGCTGCGGTCCTGGTTCGCAGGCAAGCGCGTGCTCATCCCGGAACCCACGTTCGGCGAGTACTCCCGGATCTTCCCGGAGGCCGACCGGTACGTCGACGGCCCGGGCGTGGACTGGAGCGACGTCGAGCGGAGGGCGGCCGACGCCGACGTCGTCGTGTTCGTCAACCCGAACAACCCCAGCGGCACGACCCTCGACAGCGCCCTCATCGCCGAGTTCGCGCGGTCCCGACCGGACACGACGGTGATCGTGGACGAGTCGTTCATCGAGTTCAGCGGGCAGCAGCCGCTGACGGAGATCCTCGCCGTCGAACCCCTCGACAACGTGCTCGTGATCAAGAGCCTGAGCAAGAGCCTGGGTGTGCCGGGCCTGCGGCTGGGCGCGCTGATGACCCGGAACCCGCGACTGGCCGCCCTGATCGCCGAGGAGACCCCGATCTGGGGCGTCAACTCGGTGGCGGAGAACTTCCTGACCGTCATGCTCAAGCACCGCCCCGCGCTGCACCAGTCGTTCCGGCGGACGGTGAGCGACCGGGAGGACCTCGCGGCGACGCTCGCGCGGCTGCCGATCGTCGATCAGGTGTACCCGAGCGGAGCGAACTTCCTGCTCGTGCGGCTGTCGCTGTCCGCGACCGCCACGAGCGAGCTGACGGCCCGGTTGGTCGAGAAGAAGCTCATCCACGTCAAGGACGTGTCCGCCAAGTTCGGGACCGACGAGGGCTACTGGCGTGTGGCCGTGCGGACCCCGGCGGATCACGACCGCCTCCGCGACGCCGTGCTGCACCTCGCACCCCGGCGTCGCGACCAGGTCCGGCCCGCGCCCGCCGTCCCCGCCCCTGCCGTCACCGCCCCTGCCGTCACCGCCCTCGAAGGAGTCGCGCGATGAGCCTCGACACCCCAGGTCCCACCACGGGCGTCCCGGCGCTCGCCCGCACCGAGCTGGCACCGCCCAAGAGACTCCGGACGACACTGCGCGGGAAGGCCGCGATCTACCGGAAGCTGTGGGCCGTCCCCGAGAACCGCAGGGTCTCCCCGATGATCGCCCTGACCCGCTTCACGGACCGCGCGCCGGACGTGATCCCGGTGGTCAGCGACCAGTACCGGCGCCGTCGCAGCGCGCTGTTCGAGCGCGACCTCCGGCTGCTGAACGACGTCCTCGCGGACAGCCCGCTCGCCGGGCGCTACTGGATCTGGGGCGGGATGCTCCTCGGCTGGGCCCGCGAGGGCCGGCTGCTCCCGCACGACACCGGCGACGCCGACTTCGGGTTCGACGCGGCCGACGTCGCGCTGTTCGACCAGGCCGAGGCACAACTGCTCGCGGCGGGTTTCGGACGCGGCTTCCGCTTCCACAGCCGGGCCGGGGTCTGCACCGAGCGCGTCGTGGTCCGGCACGGGTTCAAGTTCGAGTTCTTCCGGATGGAGGAGGTCGCCCCCCGGACGCACGCGTTCCACGTCTACGGGCTGGGGCGCATCGGGCCGGTCGAGGTCGTCGGACACCTGCCGAAGCAGGAGCTCGAGCCGTTCGACTTCCTCGGGCGGACGTGGATGAAGCCGCGCGACCACGAACTGCTGCTGCGCACCTGCTACGGGGACTGGCGCACGCCAGACCCGTCGTGGGACTGGTTCGACGACCTCAGCCTGGTGTCTGCCCGGGCCTGGTTGCCCGAGGCCGGCGGTGCCGTCTGAGACCACGCCACGGCAGGAGAAGGGGGACGGCATGGGTTGGCAATGGCGGACGGCGGCGGTGCTCGCCGCGGTCATGGGGCTTCTCGTGGGTGGTGTGACACTCCACGAGTCGCGGCCCCGGCCGAGCCAGGCCCTCACGGTCGGCGCCACGCTGACCCAGTACAGCGCCGACGCGTGGAATCCCCCACCGGCGACCGACCGCGCCAAGGAGATCCTGCGGCGCGTGACCGGGATGACCAACCAGCACATCATGGGCTGGGGGGTCCTGAACCCGTCGCCCGCGCCGGGCCAGCGGGACTGGGCGTCCCTGGACGCCCGGGTCCGGCTCATGGGCGACGCCGGCGTGACCCCGGTCGTCACGTTGTGCTGTGCCCCGGACTGGATGAAGGGGGGCCGTCCCGGGCAGACGGACTGGAACCGGCTCGAGGTCGCTCCCGATCGGGCGCACTTCGCCGATTTCGTCCAGCTCGCGGTCGACGTCGCGAAGCGGTACCCGCAGGTGAAGCAGTTCGTCGTGTGGAACGAGCTGAAGGGTTTCTACGACCCCGGACGCGGCCGGTGGAACATCGAGGCCTACACCGATCTGTACAACCAGGTCTACCGCGCGCTCAAGGCCTACGACCCCTCGATCTCGGTGGGCGGCCCCTACGTCCCGATGGACAGCTGGGAGGACGCGCCCGACCCGTCGTCGATCTCGGGCCCGTGGGGCACCGTGGACCAGCGCGCCCTCGACGCCGTCCAGTACTGGCTCGCCCACGCCGTCGGGGCCGACTTCCTCGCGGTCGACGGGTCCAACGGCACCAAGGACAAGGGCCTGATCACCAGCCCCGAGGCCTCGAACGCGAAGTTCGCGGCGATCACGCGGTGGCTCGTGGCGCAGGCGAACCGCCCCGGCCGACCGCCCTTGCCGGTCTGGTGGATGGAGTTGCACGCGGACGTGGCGCCGAGTGACAACGCCGCCTCGCCGTACGCCGCGGACGTGGCACTCGACGCCCTCCTGCAGGTCGGGGACGCGGGGGCCGACGCGGTCTTCCTCTGGCAGCCCGAGGCCGACCCGAGGTTCCACTCGGTCGCGCTGTGGGACTCCACCTCCTCGCCGAACGGCGGCCGGCCGGAGCCGCTCGTGGCCCGGCTGGAGGAGGTCGAGAACTCGTGGGCCGCCGGTGACCAGGTGACCTACGTGTGGCGCGACCGCCGCCTGGTCCTCACCCCGACGTCGCCGTGACCGAGCAGGCGGGCCCGGCCGCACGACCGGGGGGAGGACCGACGTGACGGGGACGCTCGCCACCGTGCGGATGCGGCTCGTGCCGCAGGACCCGATGCAGCGCAGCGCCGTCGCGCTGGCGGTCAACACCGGCGTCACGTCGGTGCTCGGGTTCCTCTACTGGATCGTCGCCGCCCGCTTCTACAGCCCGGCGGTCGTCGGCGCGTCCGCCGCCCTGATCTCGGCCATGGTGCTGATGGCGAACCTGGCGGAGCTGAACCTGTACAACACGCTCATCCGGTTCCTCCCCACCGCCGGGGCACGGAGCCGGCTCTACGCCCTGCGCGCCTACCTGGCCGTCGCCGGGGCGAGCGTCGTCGTCGCGCTCATCTCGCTTCCCTTCCTGAGCAACATCGAGCTCGTCCGTGAGGTGCTCGGGTACGGACCGGCCGGCGTCGCCCTGATGGTCGGCGCACTGCTCGTGTGGACGGTGTTCGCCCTGCAGGACAGCGTCGCGATCGGCGCTCGCGCCTCGGCGTGGGTCCCGGTCGAGAACGGCGTCTTCGGAGTCGCCAAGCTCGCGCTGCTGGTCGTGTTCGCCGTGGCTCTTCCCGGCTCCGGCGTGTTCTGGTCGTGGCTGCTGGCGATGGTCCCGGTGCTCGTGCTGATGAACCTGCTCCTGTTCGGCCGCCTGCTGCCCCGGCACGCGCGGGAGTCCGCCGGCGCGAGCGAACCGGTCTCCCGCTCGGACGTCGCCGGGTTCATGACCCTCGACAACGTGGCTCTGATCGGCGCCACGGCCGCGAACTACCTGCTCCCGATCATGGTCGTCGTCCTCGTCGGCAACGAGGCCAACGGCTACTTCTTCGTCGCGTGGGGTGTCGCCGCGGTGCTCGACGTCGCGCTCGTCAACGTGGCCAGCTCCCTCACCGTCGAGGGCGCGCGGCAGAAGGACCGACTCGCCGAGCTGGCCGTGAGTCTCGTCCGACGGATCAGCCTGATCGCCGTCCCGCTCGTGCTCCTCGTCTGCGCCGCCGCCCCGCTGATCCTCTCGCTCTACGGGGAGGCCTACGTCGTCCACTCGACCACGATGTTGCGCGTGGTCGTGCTGGCCGTGCTGCCACGCATCGTCATCGTGGTGTGGATGAGCCTGAACCGGGTCCGGCAGCGACTGGGCCGCATCCTGGCGGTGCAGTCCGTGCTCACCTGCGCGGTCCTCGGTCTGTCCTGGGTGTTCCTCCCGACCTACGGGATCGTCGCGATCGGCGTGATCCACCTCGGCGTGCAGGCAGTGGTCGCGATCGTGCTGGTCCCGACGTTCAGGTCGCGTTCGTCGGCCGGCGAGGCGGCCCGGCCGGCCTGACGCGCCATCG
Source organism: Actinomycetospora sp. (assembly GCF_036497245.1). GTDB lineage: Bacteria > Actinomycetota > Actinomycetes > Mycobacteriales > Pseudonocardiaceae > Actinomycetospora. The sequence continues at coordinate 44,152 of NZ_DASXJS010000170.1, forward strand.
GGCGGGCGGGCGGGCGGTCCGGCGGGCGGACCGGTCAGGTCATCGCGCGCGGGTGGCGGCGCCCAGACGGGTGCGCACCGCGCCGTAGCCCTTCAGAGCGCGGTCAGCGGCCTCGTAGAGCGTGCGGTTGCCGACCACCACGTTGCGCAGTGTCCGCACCGGGACCCGACGGCCCCAGTGCAGGGCGGCCGCGCTCCGGCGGGTGGTGACGCGCCCCTCCCAGACCTCGAGCGCGTCGTCGGCCAGCCAGTCCTTGTAGTCCTTCTCGCCCCGGCCCAGATCGATGTAGCCGACCCCCGCCGCCGCGGCCGCCTCGGCCATGGCGACGTGCAGCAGCAGCCCGGGGGAGTACTTGGAGAACCGCGTGTCGTACGTCGGGAACCAGGTGGGGAGCACGCTCGGCGCCCGCAGGCCCACATGGCCGGCCACCAGGTCGTCCCCCGCCCAGAGCAGGGAGACCTGACCGCTGCAGCGCGGTGGCTTCATCGCCGCGAGATCGGTCACCAGCGACCGGATCCATCCCAGCGCGAACCGGTCGGTGCGCGCGGTCCGCCGATACTGCTCGGACTTCCACCGGAACAGGGTGCTCATCGCCTCGACGTCGTCCGAATGGAAGTCGAAGCGCACCGGTCCGATCTCGCGTTCGAGCCGGCGCTGCCGCCGGGGGAGATCCTTGATCCGCGACGACCGTCGGCGCGCGCCGGCGAGATAGCTGTCGAAACCGGAGCCGAGATCCATGATCGGGGACCGCGCCCGCAGCGTCGTGTACTGCTCGAAAGGCTTCTGGGCGACCACGTGGTCGAATTCCCAGACACCGATCCCGCTGAGCGCGAGAACCTCCCGCGGGTCCCAGTCGTAGCCACCCCGGTGGACCATGCCCTGCGCGTCGTTGATCAGCGCGGCCACCGGGGTCGCCTCGCCGAACCGACCGAGCTCCATGGGCAGGAAGGCGACGGTCTCGCCCCCCTCGCGGACCACGGCGACCCGGGTCCGGGGGCGGTATCTCGAGGCGGCGAGCGTGAACTCGTAGGAGAGGAACGGGCTGGCCAGGGAGGGCTCGGCGTCCTGGAACGCCCGCCAGGTCTCCTGCTCGCCTGCACCGAGTTCTCCAGGGGCCACCACGTCGACGTTCACGGGACCGCCGGACCGAGCACATCGTCGAGGGACATCGCTGATTCCCGATTCTTCACGTCGTCAGGAATGGCAAACACAGATGGTCAGGGTAGGTCGGGCACTGCGGACGGGCATCGTTAAAATCAATGATCCCGCACCCGCTCCGTGAATGATTCGTGGGTTCGTGGAGCGTCACGGATCACGGGCCGCCGATCACGCCGCTCGCTCGATCTCGTGCACAAAGTAATCATTGACGGAAGGCGTGGGAACTCGCCAAGGTAGCAGCGACTAACAGACGAGTGGTGCGGCGTCGCGCATTTCGGGCGCGAACGGCCGCCGTCGTCGATCTCCCTCAATGAGGAGGACTCCCATGTCCGGCAACTCTCCCGCGCTGGCCGCGATCGGTGAACTCCTTCGCGAGCCGAACACGGCCAAGCCGATCCTCGCTGCGGCCCGTCGTCGCCTGAGCGCCGACGTCGAGGCGTACGGGCTCCGGCGCGATCTCGAGGCCCCGCACACCCACCCGGACGCGAAGATCGCGATCACGGTCCGTCCCCTGGAGTCCAAGGACGTCCCGGCCGTCCTGGGCGCCACGGCCGAGCTCACGCCGGACGAGAAGTGGGACCGTTCCATGCGGCGCCGGCTGCTCGAGGCGAACATCGGGCTGCCGCACGTGGCGGTGACGGCGGAGGACGAGGCCTGCTACACGCAGTGGATCTTCACGTCGAAGGACAACGACGACATCCAGCGGCACTTCGAGGGCATCTTCCCTCACCTCGATGACGACATGGCCCTCCTCGAGGGTGCGTTCACGCCGGTCGCGTGGCGCGGGAAGGGCGTCATGAGCGCGGCGATGTCGCGCGTCGCGGAACGGGCCGGGACGCTCGGGCCGCGCTACGTCATCACCTTCGTCGGTCTCGACAACCCGGCCTCGCTCAAGGGCTGCAAGAAGGCCGGATTCGCGCCCTACCTCCTGCGCACGCAGCGGTTCCGGCTAGGCCGTCAGCAGGTGACGTTCGCAGCGGTCGAGGAGAACGCGCCCGGGATGCCCGTGTAGGAGCGGGGGCGGCGGGCCCACGACGCGGGCCGTGTCCGTGGTTGGCTGAGGACATGGCGCCGACGGCCCCCGCAGCGTCCGGCCGTGCTCCCCGGCGCCCGTCCGCCCAGCGGGTGGTCGCCGGGGTGACCGTCGTCGTCGTCGTCGTGGTCACCGCGCTCGTGCTGCTGCCCGACAGGCTCGGGCTCGACCGCTCGGTGCCCTTCGCGGTGCTCGCCGCCTTCCGGCCGCAACTCGTCGTGGTGACCGCGCTGGCGGCGCTGGCCATGATCGCGTGGCGGCGGGTCCGCGTCGCCGGCGTCGCCGCGCTCCTGATGTGCCTGGTGGCCGGGGCTCTCGTCGTGCCGCGGGCGGTGGCGTCCACGGTGCCCGCGCCCCACGGTCTGGAACTGACGGTGCTCTCGTTCAACGTGGACGAGGGTCGGGCGGACGTCTCGACGCTCGCGGCGACGATCCGCCGTGAGCGACCGGACGTGGTGGTCCTGCCCGAGTCGGCGGACCGGTTCAGCGCCCTGCTCGGCGAGGCGATCCCCGACCTCGGATACCGCTCCTCCGTCGCGGCGTCACCCGGAGTCGACGACGTCGACGGGACCACCGTCCTCACCGCCCCCGGTCTGGGCCCGCTCGGTTCACGGGTGATCTCGCAGGGTCGATCCGACCCGTGGCTCGAGCTGACCGGTGGCGGACTCGGGGCGGTACGCCTGGTGGCGGTGCACGTCTCCGCGCCCGTGCCACGGAAGATCCAGAGCTGGCCGCGCGAGCTGGCGCAGCTCCGGACGTGGTGCGGAGCCGGCGCCGGTCCGGCGGTGGTGGTGGGGGACTTCAACGCCACCCTCGACCACCGCGACTTCCGTGAGGGCACGCGGGGTTGCCAGGACGCCGGCGCGGCCACCGGTGAGGGGCTCACGGGCACCTGGAACGCGGCGTGGCCCTCCTGGTCCGGCGTCCAGATCGACCACGTGCTCGCCGGCGGCGGCCCGCAGCCCACCGCGCTGCGGATCCTCGACCTCCCCGGGAGCGACCACCGCGCCCTGCTCGCCCGGGTCCGCCTGTCCCCCTGATCACGGGGCCGGGGGTACGTCCGCGTCTCCGGTGTCGTCCGCGGAGCCCCTGCCACCGTGCCCGGCCCGGCGGGTGGGGTCCGTCGGCCGGAGCTGGGACGCTGAGGCGGTGAGCGGATACGGGCTGGAATCCGACGACGCCGAGGCGGCGCGGCTGCGCAGGCAGGCGGCCGGGGTGCATCTGGTCGACGCCGAGCTGTGGCCCTCGGCCGGGGTGGTGCCGGGAGCGGACGTCGTCGACCTGGGGTGTGGCCCGGCGGCGGTGATGCTGGAGCTGGCGCCGATGGTCGGGCCGCAGGGCTCCCTGACCGGTGTCGATGCCGATCCGGCGATGGTCGCGCGGGGCCGGGCCGCGGCGGAGGCGGCCGGGGCGGACACCGTCGTCGTCCGGGAGGGGCGGGCCGAGGACTCCGGCCTGCCGACGGGCTCGTTCGACGTGGCGCTGGTGCGGCTGGTGCTGATCCACAACGGCGGGCGGGAGCGGGCGATCGTCGATCATGCGGCGTCGCTGCTGCGCCCGGGCGGCCGGGTCGTGCTCTACGACCTCGACATCACGATGATCCGCGTGCAGCCGCCTGCCGCGCCGGTCTCGGAGCTGGGGGAGCGGTTCCTGGCCTACCAGGAGGCGGTGGGCAACGACCCGGGCGTCGGCCTCCGGTTGCCGGAGCTGCTCGAGGGCGCCGGGCTGTCGGTCGACGACTTCCGGGGGACGACGCGGATCGGGCGCCGGACGGCGGGGACCCGGGGACCGACGTGGGCGGCCCGTCGCGCGATGGTGGACGCGGGCGTGGCCACCGAGGACGATCTCGAGCGCTGGGAGCGGGAGTTCGCGGCCCTCGACGCACAGGACACCCAGCCCTGGATGGTGGGCTGCGTGTTCGTGGCGGTCGGGCGCCTTCCGGTGTGACACCGGGACGCGAACCGTGCGCGCGGTGGCGCTCCGCGCCCACTCCCCGCACGATCATGGGCAGCGGACGACTGGGGGAGGACGACGATGACCCTGCCGGACTTCGACGCGGCCTACCGGGGCAGCTCGATCGCCGAGGGCGTGACGACGGTGCCCTGGAACATCGGGGAGCCGCAGCCCGCGATCGCCGCGCTCGTCGACGCCGGGCGGGTCGCCTCGCCCGTGCTCGACGCGGGCTGCGGGATCGGGGCGACGACGATCGCGCTGACGCAGCGGGGGTACGAGGCGGTCGGCATCGACCTGTCCGACTCCGCCGTCGCCCGGGCCCGCGACGACGCCGCGGCCGCCGGGCTCGGCCCCGAGTTCGCCGTCGCCGACGTCTCGACGTTCACCGGGTACGACGGCCGGTTCGCGACGGTGATCGACTCGACGCTCTTCCACTCGATGCCGGTCGAGGCCCGCCCCGGGTACGCCGCGTCGACGGCGCGGGCGTCCCGGCCCGGCGCGACGCTGATCGTGCTGGCCTTCGACGTCAGCGCGCCGTTCCCGGAGGAGGTCCGGCCGAACTGTGTGACCGCGGCAGAGCTCGCCGCGGCCGTCGCCCCGCACTGGACGGTGGACTCGGTCGAACCGTCGACGATCCGCGCGTTCACCCCACCGGACTGGGGCGAGCTGCCCGAGGACGACGCCGGCCGTCGCGTCTTCCCGGCGCACCTGCTCCTGGCGCACCGCGGCTGACCCGACCGGAGAGCCGGACCCGCGTCCTGTCCTCCCGGCACGGCCTCCCGGTCTATCGGGAGGCGGCCGCCAGGTCGTCGGGGGCCTCCCGGTGTCCTTCCAGTAGCGGCGATTGCGACAGCAGAATCACCCCGGCGACGAGCAGGGCTGCGCCGAGGGCGGCCCCGGCCAACCACCAGCCGTGCCGGACCTGTTCCTGGAAGAGCCCGATACCCCAGATGGTGGCGATCAGGGGATTGGCCAGGGTGATCCCGGGCTGGGACGCGATCAGGCGTCCGGCCTGCAGGGCGTTCTGCAGCAGGAAGAACCCGCACACGCCCACCGCCAGGAACACCCAGGTCTGCCAGGTCGACACCACGTCGCCCAGCCCGGCGGATGCGGCCGCGGTGACCGGCTTCACCAGGACCGCGTCGAGACCGGCCGACAGCCCGGCCGCGACCCCGGCCAGCGCCGTGGCCACCGCGGGGCGGCTCGTCGACCGCACCCCGATCAACGAGCCGACGATCACCCCGACGCTGAGCGCCAGTCCCACCAGCCAGGTGGCCAGGCCGGCCGAGCCGGAGTTCCCGCCTGCCGGTGCCAGCGTCAGCAGCAGCGTGGTGACCCCGACGGTCATCGCCGCGAGCGCCGACCACTCGCGCGTGCGGAGGTGTCCACCGAGCAGGGCCGCGGAGAGGATCAGGGTGCAGGGCAGCTCCATGATCACCACCAGCTGCACGAGCGACACCGGACCGTTCGCGATCGCGGCGATCTGCAGGGCGAACGACGCGACGACGGCCCCGATGCCCGCGGCCCACACCGGCCGGTGACGGATCAGCAGCCAGAGCAGCGGCAACGAGAACCCCGACCGCGGCGGCTCCGCCTCGGTGGCCTTGCGCAGCAGCACCAGCCCCAACGCGCCGACGACCGCAGCGGCCAGCACGAGGGGGATCACCAGCAGCACAACGCCATTGTCCTTTCCCGGACCGCGGTCGGCTCGCCGGGACCCCGCTCAGCTCGGGCGGCCGTGCCGGGGCGCGCCCTCGGGCGCGTGACCCCCCTGCGCCCCCGCGAACTGCCGCGGAGGTCCTGACGGCGTCGGCCGGGCCTGGGCGGCGGGGCGCACCGGGAGACCGTCCGCCGCGGCGGCGTGGGCCCGGGGGCGCCGGGGACCCGACCCCGCGGGGGCGTGCGTCCGGGGCAGGACCGGAGCGGTCGTGGAGACCGAGTCGGGGACGGACGCCGCCGCTACCGGCACCCCCGCTGCGGGCGAACGGTCGAGCGGGAGCTGCGCGTCGTCGGCCGCGCTCGACGCGCCGTCGGTGGTCCCCTCCACCTGGGCCTGGAGCAGGTCCCGGATCTGAGCGAGGAGCTCGACGTCCGTGGCCTGGGCGGGACCGGACTCCTCACCGCGCAGCCGCCGGGCCTGGATCGCCTTCATCGGGGCGACCACCAGGAAGTAGACGACCGCGGCCGTGATGAGGAACGTGATCGTCTCGTTGATGAAGCTGGCGTAGTCGAACACCACGCCGTCGACGCGGATGGTGCCGGCGAACTGGCCGCCCCCGGGGGAGAGCAGCTGGATCAGCGGCTTGAGGAACGCCGTCGTGAACGCGGTGACCACGCCGGTGAACGCCGCTCCGATGACGACGGCGACCGCCAGGTCGATCACGTTGCCGCGGAGCAGGAAATCCTTGAAGCCTTTGAACATATGACGAGTCCTCGGGGAGCGCCCGCGACGAGACGTGATCACGACGGGACTGGTGCTGGGGAGCGGACGTACTCGGACCACGCTAGGGAGAACCGCGACGGGTGACCGACGGCGAACGGTGCGTGACGACGGGCCGAGGTGTGGCTGCGGTGGGCGGGAACGACCAGTTCCTGCCTCCGCAGCGGGCACGGCGAGCGAGCACCGCGGCGAGGTCGGCGGTGCGACGAACGCGCTCGTCCGTCTGCCTGCGAGCATCGCCGGACGACGGACGTCTCAGGACACGCGCCGCTCGCCGATGCCCCTACCGGTGCCCCCGTACCACCGGCATCCCGAATCGGACCGCGGTCGAGGATGATCGTGTGTCGGTGCGGGTACGGACACGGGAGTCGTGACGGACGGACGGAGGTCGGCGTGCTGAGGTTCCTGGTCCTGCTCGGGGCCGCGATCGGGATCCTCGTCCTGGGTTCGGCCGCGATCTGGATGGTGCAGCGGATGCGCCAGGGCGCCTCGCAGCGGGCGCGGCGGACCTCGGCGGCCCGACGACGGGTCGCGAACGCCGCGGAGCGCGCCGACCTCGCCACGAGCACGATCTCGGTGCCCGACCGGTTCGGCGCGCTCGGGACCGAGGGTGTCCTGCAGCTGACCGCCGAGCCGCAGCCCGGGGACCTCTCGGCCTCGGTGGTCGCCCCGGCCCCGCCGTTCGACCTGACCGCGCCCGGTGCCGCGGACGCGCTGCAGGACTGGGAGGCCGCCACCGTTCCCCGGCGGCGCACGCTCATGATCCGCGGCTATCTGGCGCACCCGATACCCCGGGTGCGGGCCGAGGCGCTGGACCTGATCGGCACGTTGGGCAGCGAGGACGCCCGCGCGGCGAACCACCTGGCGGTGCTGCTGCGCGACGACTCCGAGCCGGTGCGGCGCAAGGCGGCGACGATGGCGTGGGCCGGCGGGGTCGACGGCGTCGTCGACGCGCTGCGCGAGGAGCCCGCCGCGGACGCCGCCGAACGGGCCCACGCCGAGCTGGTCATGCGCGCTCCGCCCGGGCGCGAGGCACCGGCCCTGCGCTGAGCCGCCCCGCTCAGCCCAGCCAGACCCGCCCAGCTCCGCCCAGCTCAGGTGCAGGTGCAGGTGCGGAACATCGCCACAGATCTGTCGACGGTCGGGTGGCCCGACGAACGCTTCGATGCTCCGCCGCGTCCTGCACCCGTTCACGTAGATCCCCTGCTCACCGCCCGGGGTCGTCGGGGCGGTGACGGATCCCGGGTCGTGTGACGTCTCAGCGGCGTGTCCGGACCCACAGGTCTGTACACCGATGAGCGGCGCGGCATCGGTTCAGAAGCGGCGCTGTCTTTGCGACCATGCCGCGCCGTGGTGCATCGCGTTGATCGTCCTCGTCCCGACCCTCGGCGCGGGGCGCTGCCCACTCCCAGTCGCCGGACGCTGGCCGCGACGGGCATCGCGGTGACCCTCGCGGTCGTCGTCGTCGGGGTCTCCCAGCTCGAGGACACCCCCGGTCCGGGGCCGCCACCGCCACCCGCGGCGGCGGCCCCGAAGGTCGATCTCCGCTGGGTGGTCGACCCGTCGGGGACGGAGCAGGTCTCCGACGTCGTCGGGCCTGCCGCGGCCGGGGGCGACACGCTGCCGCGGTTCGGGGTCGCGGGGACCGACCTCGGACACATGTTCATGGTGGGGAACCGGATCGCGATCGCGTTCGGCGACACCTACGGCGGACCGCCGTCCCCCGGGCGCTTCTTCCAGGTCGCCCACCCCGACTGGCGCAGCAACGTGCTGGGCTGGATCGACCCGCCCGCCTCGCCGCGCGACGGGTTCGCGCTGAACGACATGGTCACCGACCGGCCCGGCCACGCCGCCGAGCTGCTGCACTCCCGCAAGCAGAACGGCGTCGAGTGGACCGTCATCCCGACGTACGGCATCGCGGACGGCAACCGGATGTACCTGCACTACATGTCGGTGCGCAACGACTTCACGAAGCCGGGCGTGTGGCCGCTGAACTTCTCGGGGGTGGCGACCTCGGACGACGGCGGGCGGACCTGGACGAGGCCGAAGGACGCGATCTGGCCGGGCGACACCCGATTCGGTCAGGTCGCCTACGTTCGCCCGGGTGGGGCCGACGACCCGCAGGCCCCGGACCCGCCCCACGCTCCCGGCGTGCCCCGCTTCTCGGCGACCCTCTCGTCGGTCTTCCCCGACAACCCCTACTCGAAGACGTACCCGAACCCCCGCGACGGCGTCGTCTACGTCTACGGGATCCCGGGTGGGCGCTACGGCGACATCTCTCTGGCCGCCGTCCCGCCCGACAAGCTGCTCGACCGCTCGGCGTACCGGTACTGGACGGGTCAGGCGTGGTCGAGCGACGAGAACGACGCCGAACCCGTGAGCAAGGGTCCCGCGGGCGAGCTCTCGGTGCGGTGGAACTCGTACTACCGCACCTGGATGATGATGTACCTCGTCGACAGCACGGGGCAGGTCGTCCTGCGCACCGCCCCGTCGGCGACCGGCCCCTGGAGCGAGCCGCAGGTCGTCACCACCACCAAGGACCACCCGCTGGGCTATGCGCCGTACCTGACCCCGCGCTGGAACGACGGGCCCGACATCTGGTTCACGCTCTCGACGTACCGGAACTACCGGGTGTTCCTGATGCACACGCAGCTGCACTCCCAGCCGGCCGACCAGCCGCTGCCGAAGGACGTCCAAGCCGCGACCCCGCCTCGACGTCCGTCCTGAGGGCGACCGGCGTAGACTGTGGTGTGGATCACAGTCAATGACGTCTGGAGTCCCCGCGATGAGCGAGAACAGCAAGTCCGGCCAGAAGGCCCGCCCCACCGAGCACGACCGTGGCCTGGCCGAGGGCGCCCGCCTGTGGGCCCGTGAGCAGGGGCTCCCGGTCCCGGCGCGCGGCGAGGTCCCGCGGACGATCATCCGTCAGTACCGGCAGCGCACCGCCCCGAACTGAGTTCTTGCGGACGCCGGGGCGCCTGCGGGTCGGCATGATCACCGGGTACTCATCGGGCTCGTCCGGCTTCCCGAGCCTGATGCGTACCCGGTGATCAAGCGCCACCGGACCGTCCGGCGCTCGCGATCACCGGCGCGGACCTGAGCCGATCACCGGCCGGCCGATCCGGGGGAACCGATCGGGCGTCGGCGGGCTCCACACTGATGTGGAGACACCGACACGGTCGACCCGTTCACCGTTCCGGGGTTCGACGGCGGTCCGAGCCGGCCTGATCACCTGGGACCGGCTCCTCGGCCCGGACTTCCGCCGTCTGCGGCCGGACGTCTACGTCGGTGCGGCCACCGAGGTCGACACCAGGGTCCGCGTCGAGGCGCTGAGTGTGTGGAGCCGGGGACGCGGGGTGGTGGCCGGACCGCTGGCGGCCCTCGCCTTCGGCGCCGAGTGCCCCTGGGAGGACGCCGAGATCGTCATTCCGCGGCACTGTCGGGTGCCGCCCGCCGAGGTGACCGTCCGGACCGGCGCCCTGGGTGACGGGGAGATCGCGACGAGGTTCGGCTGCCGGATCACGAGCCCGCTGCGCACGGCGTTCGACCTCGCGCGCCGGGAACCGCTGGTCGAGGCCGTCGCGGCGGTCGACTCGCTCGCCCACGTCAGCGGGTTCACCGCGGAGCGGCTCCGACCGCTCGCCCTCGAGCATCCGCGGGCGCGCGGGATCGTGGCGGCGCGGAGGGTGATCGGGCTGATGGACGGGCGAGCCGAGTCGTTGCCGGAGTCCCGCCTGCGGGTCGGGCTCCTCGAGCGGGACGTGCCCCCGGGTGTGCCGCAGTTCCGGGTCTCGCTGCTCACCGGCAAGGGTGTCCGGCTGGATCTCGCCTGGCCGCATCGGCGACTCGCCCTCGAGTTCAACGGCCCCGAGCACCGCACCATCACCGGTCAGAACCGCGATGCGTTCCGCACGGGCCGTCTCGACGACCTCGGCTGGGAGATCCTGCCCGTCACCTCGGCGATGGTGCTCGACCCGGTCGCCTTCGACGAGCTGGCCGCCCGGGTCCTCCGCAAGCTCCGGTGATCACGCCACCGCCCGGCCCTGGGCCGCCGTCGGGACGGACTACCCGCGGGCCAGCGAGCGCAGCAGCATCGCCTCGGCGAGCACGCACCGGGAGAACATCCCCAGGTGCAGGCTCTCGTCGACGCCGTGCCAGCGGCTCGCGGGGTCGCCGACGCCCGTGACCAGCACCGACGCCCCGGGGAAGCTCCTCGCGAACTCGGCGATGAACGGGACCGTTCCGCCCATCCCGACCTCGACGGCCGCGTTGCCGAACGCGGCCGTGAGCGCCTCGCGGGCGAGGTCGTACACGGTGCCGACCGCGTCGAGGGCGAACGGCTCCCCGGAGGCGTGCAGGGACACGTCGAGCCGGACGCCCCACGGCGCGACCCGCCGCAGGTGCTCGGTGATCGCGGCGACCGCCGCGGCCGAGTCCTGTCCCGGGGCGAGACGCGTACTGACCATCGCCCGGGCCCGGGGGAGCAGGATGTTCGCCGCGCCGTCGACGGGAGGCGCGTCGATCCCGAGCACCGCGATCGCCGGCTTGTGGGTGAGCCGCTCGGTGATCGTCCCGGTGCCGAGCAGGTCGACGCCGTCGAGCAGGCCCGCGTCGCCGCGGAACGTGGCCTCGTCGATGTCGGGGGCCTCCGACGAGCCGGTGACCAGCCCGGCGACGGCGACGTCGCCCTTGTCGTCGTGCAGGCTCGCGAGCAGTCGGCACAGCGCGGTCAGGGCGTCTCCCGCGGGGCCGCCCCACATCCCGGAGTGCACCGCGCGCTCGAGCATCGAGACCTTGACGACGATGTTCGCCAGACCCCGCAGGCTGGTGGTGACCGCGGGGACGTCGACGGCGGGGTTGGCGGCGTCGGCGATGACGATGACGTCGGCGGCCAAGGCATCGCGGTGCTCGGCGAGCAGTGCGGACAGGGTCGGCGACCCCGATTCCTCCTCGCCCTCGACGAAGAGCGTGACGCCCACCGGCGGCCGGCCGTCGAACGCCCGCAGCGTGGCGAGGTGCGTCATCACCCCCGCCTTGTCGTCCGCGGCGCCGCGGCCGTACAACCGACCCTCGTGCTCGCGCGGTTCGAACGGCGCGGAGGTCCAGAGCTCGTCGCCGCCGGTCGGTTGGACGTCGTGGTGGGCGTAGAGCAGCACGGTGGGTGTCGGGCGGGCGGGATCGTGGCTCTGCGCCGGCCAGTGCGCGACGACGGCGGGTGCGCCGCCCTCGGCGGCGAGCACCTCGACGTCCGCCGCCCCGGCCTCGCGGGCCAGGGTCGCGACCGCGTCGGCGCACCGGCGGGTGTCCTCGGCGTGCGCCGGGTCGGCCCAGACGCTCGGGATACGGACGAGCGCCTCGAGATCGGTCCGTGCTCCGGGCAGGACCGCCTCCACGGCGCGGCGGAGATCCTCGGGTGGCTCGGGCGTCGTCGATGCGGCCATGGGCGCGAGCCTAGGCACTCGGGCGAAGCGAGCCGGCGCCGTCGTCGGCCCGATCGGACCCTGCTTGCGACCGAGTCACGGTGACTCGGTCGGGCCGCGGTCATTCCGGCCGGACGAGGTCAGCACCGCGACGTCGCTCCGCTGTCGAGGACGCGGTGCCAGGATCGACAGTCCGCTGCAGCCGACGCGAGGAGAGCACTGTCATGATCGCGAACGAGTCCGCCGCGGACGAGTACCGGGAGATCGCCGGCCGGTTCACCGGCCTCGTCGAGGCGGTGCCCGACGACGCGGTGTGGGAGCGCCCGTCCCCGGTGCCGGAGTGGACCGCGCGCGACGTCGTGCGCCACCTCGTGGAGTGGTTCCCGGGGTTCCTCGCCGGCGGCGCGGGCGTGACGCTGCCGCAGGGTCCGGGCGTCGACGACGACCCGGCCGCCGCCTGGCGCACCATGAGCGACGGCGTGCAGGCCGTTCTCGACGACCCGGCGTACGCCCAGCGGCTCCTGGTCAATCCGCACATCGGCGAGGTCCCGCTGCCTGATGCGATCTCGCGGTTCTTCACCGCCGACGTGTTCATGCACACCTGGGACCTCGCCCGCGCGACCGGCGCGAACGAGACCCTCGACCCGCAGCGGTGCGCGGTGATGCTGGACGGGATGCTCCCGCTCGACGAGCTGCTGCGCTCCAGCGGTCAGTTCGGAGCGGCCGTCGAGGTCCCCGACGACGCCGACGCCACGACCCGGCTGATGGCGTTCATCGGCCGCGACCCCCGTTGAGGGTCATGCGGCGAGCTCGACCGCCGCCCGCAGCACCCCGCGCAGGTCGGCGGCCATCACCGCGCTCGTGTGGTGCTCCACGACCCACCGGCGGGCGGCCTCGCCCATCGCGCGGGCCCGCTGCGGGTCGGCGAGGAGCTCGCCGACCGCATCGGCCATCGCGTCGGGATCCTCCGGGTCGACGAGCAGCCCACGGACCCCGTGCTCGATCAGTGCCTCCATCGGTGGCGTTCTCGTCACCACGACCGGCCGGGCGCTCGCGGCGGCCTCGAGCACCACCGTGGAGCCGCTGCCCCGCATGGTGGGGACCAGCGCGACGGCGACGACCGTGGCGCGCCCGTACATCGCGCGCACATCGCCCTCCATGCGCCGCGGGTGCAGCGTGCCGAGTGCGGCCGGGACGCGGACGTCCCGCTGCGTCGTGCCGAGCTCGAGACGGACCGGGACCCCGCTCGCCTGCAGTCGGGCGACGGCGTCGACGAGCACGGGATGGTCGCGGAAACGGTCGTCGCCGACGCTCGCGACGACCGGTCCCGCGTCCGCCCACGGCTGCGCGGGGAAGAAGTCGGTGTCGATGCCCAGCCGGACGGAGTGGACCCGCTCCGGGTCGAGGTCCCAGGCGTCGACCAGGTCCTCGCCGATGGAGTCGGCCAGGACCACGACCCCGGACAGCCGGTGCAACGCGTGTCCGACGGTCGCTCGGGCGCCCGCCGAGTACGTCTCCGGCCGACCCGCCCACACGATGTTCGACACCACCGGCGGGCCACCGGGCGCGAGGGCCGCGGGGAAGCCGGTGTGCTCGCTCATGCAGAGCACGGCGTCCGGGGTCCATCGATCCCGCGAGAGCATCTCCGCCGCGGTGGCCACCACCTCGAACCCGTCGAGGCGGTTGCGCACCTTGCGGGCCACCCACGCCGCCCCCGACGAGTGCAGCGGGTGGCGGAACTCCACCTCGACGTCCGGGTCGTCGGCGAGGTGGTGCAACCCGTACGGCGTGCGGTCCGGGATCTCGTCGCGGGCGTGCGCTTCCTCGTGCTCGTCGACGTCCAGCTGCTCCGGGAGCTCGACCCGAACCTTCATCGTGGTCAACCCCTGGTGCGGTTCCGCGGGACTGACGACGATAACAGCGGGATCATGAACCGAAGAACGTGTCGCCGGCATTGGCGATGAATGGTCGGAAACGTCCGACGACGGATCATTCGCGCGCCGGTCGAAGAATGGGGGTCAGGCTCCCGTGAAGGAGCGGTGCGCGGCGTGGAGCTGGGTCGAGAAGAGGGCGACCTGCGGGTCGTCGGCCGACCACTTCGCCATGTCCTGCGTCGCGTGATCGTCCCCGTGGGCGCTCAGGACGTGCAGGTCCACGAGCGCGTCGAACCAGCCCGGCCGCTGCGGCTGCTCACTCGTCCAGTCCGTCCCGGTCTCGATGTCCCAGGGGCTACCGATCATGGTCACCAGTCCTTCGTTCCGGGCGTACGGACGGCCGGAAGTATGACGACTGATCAGCGCGCAACCTTGTGGTGCGCACCACAGTCTCGGGCAGTGATCGGTTCAGGCACGGGGAGCGACCGACCCGGATGAGGCAGCGTGGTCGATCGGAACCGCGCGCAGCTCACCGCCCGGCTCGCCGAGATCGACTCCGTCGCGGGTCTCGGTCGGGACACCCATCTCGACACTTCGATGATCCACGACCGAACTGACAGCACTCACCGGTACCGTCACAAAATGTGACTGACGGTTGATGAAAACACGATCGCGTCCTTCGTTTGCGAGAAATTCTTACTCTGTGCTGCTAAGTTTGGCTCGAAGTTCTTGTTCGAGGCCTGGCCCATATGCCCCGGACGAGTTGAGGGGGGACGACCGGGCTGAGGCCCTCGAGGGAGACTCGATGGCGGAACGACTCCAGCGTCTGCGGGCCGATCGGTACCTGATCGACGCGGGGATCGCGTACGTGGCACGGATCGAGCGGACCCGCGTGGCGGCGCGACGGGCACGGAGCACCCAGCGGGTGGTCCTGAACCTGGCGGCGGTGCTCGCCGTCGTGATCGCGGCCCTCACGGTGCTCGTCCGGGCGGGCCTGCCGGACCCCGCGCCCGCGGCCGTGTTCCTGATGGCCGGTGTCGCGTCGTCGGCGGGGAGCGCGGCGGCCCTCATGATCATGTTTGCGGCCCGCCTCACGGGCGACTCGCGGGTGCTCTGGGCGGGGCTGACCCTCGGCTGGTACAGCCTGGTGGCGATCCCCATCTCGACCGTCAGCGGTCTCGACCGGGAGCAGGAGACCATCGCGGCGGCCGGGATCGTGCTGGTCCACGGGGTGGCGACGGTGTTGTGGTTGGTCGTCCTGGCGGCCCCGGGTCTGCCGACGGCCCCTGCGGTGGTCCGGGGATTCCTGGTGGCGGTGGCCGCACTCGTCCTCGGGGCGGTGGTGTGGGCGGCCGCGGCTCCGGCCGGTGCCGAGTCCGCGGCAGGCGCCTGGCCGGTGTGGGTGGTGTACGCGCTGGTCTGGATCGCCGGCGCGCTGGCCGTGGTCGCCTGGGCGACCGTCAGGAGGATCCCCGGCCTCGGGGCGATCGGGACCGGGCTCGCGATGCTGGGAGCCCTCCAGGCCGGGCGGTTCGTGGACCCGACGGCGTCCCGCGTGGAGATGTCGCTCTTCGCGGGGCTGCGCCTGGCCGCCGTCGTCCTCGTGCTCTGGGGGAGCCTGCGGCTCGTGCGACGGGCGCTCCTGAAGCTCGACGACGATCAGGCCGCGCAGGAGGAGGAGCTGCGACTCGCGGAGCTGCGGTTGGCCCGCGCCGCCGAACGCGACCATGACCTGCGCAACGGGCTCGCCGGTCTGGCCGGCGCCACGGCCGTCCTCGGAGGCGGGGCGGGAACCGGACACCTCAGCCGTGTCGTCGCCGGCGAGCTGCGCCGACTCGACGTCATGCTGCAGGTGCCGAGCCGGGACGACCGTCGTGGCGATCTCGAGGTCTACCCCGTCGGGCCGGCGCTCGAGGGGCTGGTGATGCTGCGTCGCAGCGCCGGGATGGACGTGCGCGCCGATGTCGAGCCCGCCCTGCACGCGGTCGGGTCCCCGCGCACGCTCGCTCAGGTCGTCACCAACCTGTTGGCCAATGCCGAGCGGCATGCCCCGGGCAGTCCCGTCCGGATCACCGCGGCGCCCCAGGAGGGCCGGGTCGAGATCCGGATCCGTGATTTCGGACCCGGCATCCCGGTCGGGCGTGAGCTGACTGTGTTCGAGCCGGGAGTGTGCGACGAGCAGGCCGGCGGCACGGGCCTCGGGCTGCACCTGAGCCGGACGCTGCTCATGGCCGAGGGCGCCACGATCGACATCCTCTCCGCCGTCCGGGGTGCACCCGGCTGCGTGGTGGTGATCGGACTTCCGGTGGTCGAGCGCGCGCGCCCGGGTCGCGAGCGGGACGAGTGCCGCGCCGCCTCATGACGCGTGCGGATCCGGCCCCTCGCGGGCAGTACCCCGTCGTGGTGATCGACGACCACGAGCTGTTCAGCACCGCATTGACCATGGCCCTGCGCGGCGAGGGGCTCGACACCTCGACCGTTCCCGTCGACGAGATCGACCGGCTCCTGGAAGGTCCGGGGGCCGAGACCGGCCTGGTGGTGCTCGACCTCGACCTCGGCCGCGACTCCGAGGGCGCCTACCGGCACGGGGCCGATTTCGTCGGGCGCCTCCGCGAACGGAACTGGGCGGTGCTCGTGGTCAGCGGCAGCGTCGACGAGCCGGGGGTGGCCGCCGCCATCGCCGGCGGGGCGATCGGCTCGGTGCCCAAGTCCAGTTCCTTCGACGTGCTGCTGCGCACGATCGTCACCGCCGCGCGGGGCGAGCCGGTGATGACCGAGGTGGAGCACCGGGAATGGGTGGACCTCCACCGTCACTACCTCGCGCGCGAGCGCGAGCTCTCGCGCCGCCTCGCGCGGCTCAGCCGGCGGGAGCGCGAGGTGCTCGAGCTGCTCGCGGAAGGGCAGCGCGCGGCCGCCATCGCCGAGCGTCTCGTCGTCAGCATGCCGACCGTCCGCACCCAGATCCGGTCGGTCCTGACCAAGCTCGAGGTCAGCTCGCAGCTCGAGGCGGTCGCCCTGCTGCGCCAGCAGCCGGACAGTGGGCGCGGCGCCTGACGCGCCCGTCAGCCCCGGACGACGATCACCGTGCACGCAGCGTGCACCACGCAGTTGAGGCCGACCGACCCGATGAGGTGGCTCGCGACGCCGCCGCGTCCGCGATGTCCCACGACGAGCACGTCGGCGTCCTTGGAGAGCCGCTGCAGCACCGCGGACGGCGGACCGGAGTAGACCTCGACCTCGGTGGCGGGCACCGCGAGGCCACGGTCACGGCGGGACTGCACCGCGAGCTCGGCGATCCGGGCCGCCTCCTTCCGCGCGTCGGCCTGCAGATCGCTGGTCGGGGGCACGATGCCCTCGGCGGTGATCCAGACGTACGGGGGCTCGAAGGCCATCACCGCACGCACGGAGCCACCGCGCCGCACGGCCTCGTCGAGCGCGTAGTCGAGGGCGAGGGCGGCGCCCTCGGAGTCGTCGATCCCGACGAGCACCCGCTCGCCGGTCGCCGGGCCCTGCGCGGTCTCGGTCACGGTCTGCTCCTCCCGCTCCGGCCGACCCCGGGGATCCGGAGCGGCGCGCTGCTCTTTCACCTCGACTTTACGACTGCGTGCTCCGCTGACGGCTGCTCGTTGCTCACAGCGTGTCGGGATGGCACTCAGCAGCTCGGCGTGCTCTGGAGGGACCGGTCGGAGTTGCTCACGTAGTAGCTGGTGACGTAGCCGCCCGCGGGGCGGTTGATCCGGTACCAGACGGAGTGCCCGGACACGGCCTCGCCGCGGGTCCAGCAGCGCACGTCGACGCCGGTGCCCGGCTCGCCGAGCGTGCCGGTGACGGAGGCGGAGGTCGACGGGCCGGAGCGCACGTGCAGGCCCGGCACCGTCGTGCGCCCGCACCCGGCGAGCAGGAGGGCGAGGCCGCACCCGGACAGCGCGAGAACCATCAGGCGTCGCCGTCGGGGGTCACGCGTACACACCCTCGAGTCCTGGTCGAGTGACACCCGAGCGTGTACCCCGGGTCACGCAAGGTCATGCCCTCACGCCGAGCGCAGATCCCCACGTGGTGAGGTGGTGGCCGTGGGCGTGACGGGACGGCGGGTACTGGCGGCGGTGCTCGTGGCGGCGGCGATCGCGTGGCTCCCGCTGAACCAGCCGGTGGAGGGTCCGAAGCTGCTGGTGCTATCCCGCAATCACGCCGTGACGACCGCGGACCTGCTCTCGGTCGTGCTCGTGCTGGTGGCGCTCTGGCTCATGTGGAGCACGAGGCGCCGGTAGGGGGCGGCCCCGACGGCAGCGTGCGGCCGTGCAGTTCCCAGCCGGACCCGAGCCGACGCTGCCACCGCAGCGGCCCCTCCTGCTCCCAGGGGGCCTGCTTCCGCATGAGGATCTCCCAGGCGTATCCCTGCTCGTCCCACCACGTCCGGAGTGCCCGCCACATGCGCGTCCTCTGAGCCATGTCCGTCATCGTCGAGCGTGGCAGCACGGCGAACGAGTGGCAGGAACGTCACCTTCGGATACATTGCTGCCATGCACGTCGTCGCCGCTCCCGTCACCGACCACGCGCCGATGTTCGAGCTGTCGACCATCGTGGAGATCTTCGGCAGCGGGCGCGCCGCGTCGATGGGCATCCCCTGGTACGACCTGCGGGTCTGCGCGGGCGAGCCGGGCCCGGTGCACCTCGGGGAGTGGGGTGTGCTCGACACGCGCCACGGCCTGGAGGCCCTCGAGATCGCCGACACCGTCGTCGTGCCGCCCCCGCACGACGAGCGGCGCTCGTTCCCGCCGGAGCTCCTCGAGGGGCTCCGGCGTGCCCACCGGCGAGGCGCGCGGATCGCCTCGATCTGTACTGGCGCCTTCATCCTGGCCGCCGCGGGGCTGCTCGACGGCAGGCCCGCGATCACCCACTGGAGCTCGCTCGACGATCTCGCGCGGCGCCACCCGGCGGTGCGCGTCCAGCCGGCGGTGCTCTACACCGACGACGGCGACGTCCTCACCTCCGCGGGCTCGGCCGCCGGTCTCGATCTCTGTCTGCACCTGGTGCGCCTCGACCACGGCGCCCGGGTGGCCGGGACCGCCGCGCGCTGGAGCGTCGTGCCTCCGCACCGCGACGGCGGGCAGGCCCAGTACGTACCCGCGCCGGTCACCGAGCCGTCGTCCTCGCCGTTCGGTGCCTCGCTGGACTGGGCCCGCGAGCGGCTGGACCGGCCCGTGGAGGTGCGGGACTGGGCGCACGCGGCGGGCACGAGCCCGCGGACGTTCGCGCGTCGTTTCCGCGACGCCACCGGGGAGACGCCGCTGCAGTGGCTCGCCGCGGAACGGGTGCGCCGCGCCCAGGAGCTGCTCGAAGGCACCGACCTGCCCGTGGAGGCGGTGGCCGCGCGCTGCGGCTTCGTCACGGCCGCCGGTCTGCGCAAGCACTTCGGTCGCCGCGTGGGGACGACGCCCCAGCAGTACCGACGGACGTTCCGGGCCGCCCACGACGACGATCGGGTCGCGAGCTGATAGGCCGTTCGCCGCTCGTTCGCGACCATTGACCGCATATGGCGGTCGCAGTCGGATGCATGTACGCCTCATCGGGGGATGTCATGGCGACTGTTCGAGTGACCAGGTGCGCTCGATGTGACGCAGTGTCGGCGACGCAGGGGGTTGTCGGATGGCCGAGACGGATACGACCGCAGCGGCGCGGTACCGGGCGAGCGGGGAGGAACCGACGCGGACGCCGGACATGCCCGGGCCGGCCTCGAAGCGCTCGCTGGTCGCGATCTCGCACGCGATCGAGTCGGCGGTGCTCCAAGGGCCGTGCGAGGAGCCGACCGTGGTGGTCGCGCTCTTCCAGCGCCTCGCCTACTTCACCCGCGAGCGCGCGGTCTACGAGCGCCTCGCGCGATCCGGGGTCCGCGTCGTCGTGGGCTTCAGCGACGGCGAGTCCCACGAGGTCGGGGAGGACGTCGAGTGCGTCACGCTCGACCCCCGGGAGCCGCTGGCCGACGAGTGGACCGTCATCGCCGTCGGGCCGGACGCGGGCGCCTTCCTCGTCGCCACCGACACCGGCGAGATCGACCCGACCGAGTACACCCTCGAGGCCGGGCGCTGGTTCATGGGCCGGTGGGGCTACTCGAAGGTGCAGGCGGCGAACGAGCTGGCCCGCATGCGGATCGCGCTGGGGGATCGCCTGCGCGCGGACACCACGCGCGCCATCGACGGTCTCCTCGCCCGGATCATGCCGCCCGGCGGTGCCGCGGCGGCGTCGCGGGGGACCGCGGGCGAGCAGTGGGCCACCGCGTCCCTGCAGCGCATGACGGCGCGGATGCACCACGCCCGCGCCGGGAGCCGGCGGCTGCGCGCCCAGCTCGCCGACGCACAGGCCGCCGCCGAGGCCCGGGCCGAGGCCAAGGTCGAGCAGCAGTCCGGCCTGCCCAGCCCCGAGTTCCTCGGGCGGTGGGCCGGCACGGACGGCCGGGCCAGCGCGCTGCCGATCGGGCTGGCCGTGTTCGACATCGTCGGGCTGGAGGACGCCGAGAACCGCCACAGCCGCCGGACCGCGTATCACGCGGCGCGCCAGACGGCCGCCGCGCTGACCGAACCCCTCGGTCCCGTCGACGCCGCGGTGCGGATGTCCACGCGCGAGTTCGCGCTGATCGTGCCCGGCGCCTCGGCGGCCCACCTGACCCGCGTCGCCGCCGCGGCCGCCGAGCAGCTCGAGCTGTTCTCGCAGGGCTACCCGCACGTCGACCTCTCCGCGCGGGTCGCGACGACGGTGACGGTCGCCCGCCCGCTGCCCCTCGACGACCTGCACCTGGCGCTCGGGCACCCCGCGCACTCCGACCAGGCGCCGACCACGCTCTTCGGCGACGAGATCACCCTCGCGGACACCGGCGCGCTGGCCCGGATCGCGGCCGAGGCGGGGGAGGAGCCGTCGGACGAGGCGTCGACGAGCCGGTGGTTCCGGTCGCGTGACGGCGCCCGGCTCGACACCGTGCGGCTCCCGCGACTGCGGGTCGACGCGGCACCGCGCACCGACGGGTCGGCGGAGCCGGCGCCCGGTGCACCGAGCTGGGCCGCCACCCCGACGCCTCCGGAGGGCGCACCGGAGGAGAGCGCCGCCCCTGCCGGGGAAGCGACGCCCTCGACGGACGACGCACCGGAGGAGAGCGCCGACCGCGGTGACCTGAGCCCGCCGGTGTTCGACCTGCGAGGCCTGCCCGCTCCCACCGAGGATCGGATTAGCGGATCCTTGCCGCAGCGGTCGCCCCGTCCGGACCCGGCCGACGACGGACGCCGCAACGGTCACGCCCACTCCGACGGAACAGCCGCTTCCTGAGCTCCGGGACGTGCCGGGCGCGGGTCAGTTCTCGGACGGGTCCGGCGTCGACCTGAGCTCGGCCAGCAGGCCGGCGAGCCCCTCCTCGGCCACCCGTCGGTCCAGCCCCAGCCCGGTCAGCACACCGTCGCCGTCCTCGTGGTCGAGCAGCGCGAGCAGGATGTGCTCGGTGCCCACGTGGTTGTGCCCGAGCCGCAGCGCCTGGCGGAACGTCAGCTCGAGGACCTTCTTGGCGGCGGCGTCGAACGGGATGAGCTCGGGCGGCGGGGTCTCGGCGGCCGCGGGCAGCGTGGCGGCGACCCGACGTCGCAGGGTCTCGGGCGCCACCCCCTGATCGGTCATCATCCGGACGGCGAGCCCCTCGGGCTGCGTGAGCAGTCCGAGGGCGAGGTGCGCGGGGAGGATCTCGAGGTTGCCTGCGGCGCGCGCCCCCGCCTGCGAGGCGACGACGACCTTGCGCGCCCGTGGGGTGAAGCGGCTGAAGCCCTGTTCGGGATCGAGGTCGGGTGTGGCGCCCTTCGGGACGAAGCGCTTCTGGGCTGCCTGCTTCGTGACGCCCATGCTCTTCCCGATCTCGGTCCAGGACGCTCCGGAGCGCCGGGCCTGGTCGACGAAGTGGCCGATGAGGTGGTCGGCCACCTCGCCCAGGTGCTCACCGGTGAGGACCGCGTCGGAGAGCTGGTCGAGGGCGTCGTCATGGACCGATGCGATCGCCCGGATGAGGTCGTCGAGCCGCACGGGGTTCGACATCGGTAGCGAGGTGCTCATGCGTCCACTATGGGTTGACGGCGAGGCGTTCGTCAACCCCTAGTGGACGATGTTGGCCCCGCCTGGCACCGTGATCAGGAGTTGTGCGGCGGAACGCGTCAGATCTGCGCTGTTCCGCCGCACGGTTCGTGATCATGGTCGGGGTGGCCGCGACCCGGGCCTGAGCGAGGCGCACCCGTCGGCCCGTGCTGATGCGCCGGCGATGCGGCGAACATGTTCGTCACGACGGTGTTCGTGGCGAACATGTTCGTTGTAGTGTCACCGACGTGCCCCGTCCCGTCCCCGTCAGTCGCCGCGAGCGACCCGCCAAGTCGGCGCTGAGCCGCGAGGCCGTGGTCGCGGCCGCCGTCGAGCTCGTCCGCGATCTCGGTACCGAGCGCGTGACGATGCGGCGGCTCGCGCAGGAGCTCGACACCGGCCCGGCCTCGCTCTACGTCTACGTCCGGGACACCGCCGAGCTGCACGCCGCCGTCCTCGACGTCTTCCTCGCCGAGGTCGACCTCGCCGCCGTCGGGTCCGACGGCGACTGGCGGGACCGGGTCTGGCGGGTGCTGGAGTCCTACGTCGCCGTGCTCTACCAACGGCCGGGTCTCGCCCGCGCCGCGATGGTGACCCACCCGAGCGGGCCGCACTACCTCGCGCTCGTCGACGGCCTGCTCGCGCTGCTCGCGGCGGGCGGCGTCCCGGCCGACCGCGCGGCGTGGGCGGTGGACGTGCTGCTCCTGGTGGCCACCGCGACGGCCGCGGAGCACGGCACCCGCGCCGCCGCACCGTCCGCCGAGGCCGAGGACGACGAGCTCGTCGCCGCCCTCACCGGGGCCGACCCGGCTGTTCACCCGCACATCGCCGCGCTCGGCCCCGACCTGTTCTCCGGGGCCGGTTCCGAGCGCACCCGCTGGTTCGTCGACGTCCTGCTCGCCGGCGCGACCGCCACCCCCCGCCCTCCGAAGGAGAACCCATGAGCACCACCGTCACCGTGATCGGCGCCGGCCTCGGCGGCCTGACCCTGGCGCGCGTGCTGCAGCGTCACGGCGTCCACGTCGCGGTCTACGACCTCGAGGCCGGCCCCGTCGCCCGTGCCCAGGGCGGCATGCTGGACATGCACGAGGAGTCCGGGCAGGCCGCACTGCGCGCGGCCGGGCTGTACGAGGCCTTCCGCTCGCACGTGCTTCCCGGCGGCGAAGCCATGCGGATCCTCGACCGCGCCGGCCGGCCGCGCTGGATCGAGGAGGACGAGGGGAACGGCGGCCGTCCGGAGGTGCCGCGGGAGGACCTGCGCCGACTGCTCCTCGAGTCACTGGCGCCGGGCACCGTGCGGTGGGGCCGCAAGCTCGTCTCGGTGCGCCCGGTGCGCGGGGGCTGGCACGAGCTGACCTTCGCCGACGGCGAGGTGGTCGTCTCGACGGTGCTGGTGGGCGCCGACGGGGCGTGGTCGCGGGTGCGCCCGCTGGTCTCCGGGGCGCGGCCGTCCTACAGCGGCACGGCGTTGGTGACGACGCGCCTGTACGACGTCGACCGCGCCCATCCGGCGGCCGCGGCCGCCGTCGGGGGCGGGAGCATGATGGCGCTGGCCGAGGGACACGGGCTCCTCGCGCACCGCGAGCCCGACGCGACGATCGAGCTGTACGCCGCGCTGCACGCGGACGAGGCCGTTCTGGAGGCCGACGACCTGCGCGGCCTGCTGCTGGACGCGTTCGCCGACTGGGCACCGGAGCTGCGCTCGCTCGTCGACGAGGCCGACGACGCCTTCGTCGGGCGCCCGGTGTCGATGCTGCCGGTCGGCCACTCCTGGCCCCGCACACCCGGCGTCACGCTGCTCGGCGATGCCGCGCACCTCATGTCGCCGTTCGCGGGGGAGGGCGCCAACCTCGCGATGCAGGACGGGGCCGAGCTCGCCGCGGCACTGGTCGAGCACGGCGTGGACGACCCGGCCGCCGTCGACAAGGCGTTCGCCGAGTACGAGGCGGCGATGGTTCCGCGCGCCGCGGTGGCGGCCCGCGAGTCGGCCGCGAACCTGGAGATCGCGTTCCGGGCCGACGCGCCGGACGGGATGATCGAGGTGATCTCGGGCCACGCGTGAGTACGTCGGCGTCAGCGGTCAGACCCGGCGCGCGGCGGTCAGCACCGTGCCCCGGAGCGCGACGCCCGCCTCGTCCAGCGCGGCGAGCGTCGCCGTCACGTCCGCCGCCCGCGTGCCGCGGCGCACCACCAGCACCGTCGCGTCGCCCGACCGGCACAGCTGGACGGCCGCCCGCGCGCCGGGCTCGCCGGGAGCGTCGATGACGATCCGGTCGTAGCGCGCCCGCAGCGGCGCGAGCACCGTCGCCACGTCCTCGCCGTCGAGCGGGGACGCGCCCCGCTGCGCGGCCGTCCCGGCGGGCAGGACGTCGACCCGGCCGCGCGACCACCGCCGGACGGTCCGCTCGAGGTCGGCCGACCC
Organism: Actinomycetospora sp.; assembly: GCF_036497245.1. GTDB lineage: Bacteria > Actinomycetota > Actinomycetes > Mycobacteriales > Pseudonocardiaceae > Actinomycetospora. The sequence goes on from NZ_DASXJS010000170.1 coordinate 68,552, forward strand.
GGCGATGACCTCGCGGACGCCGGGCGTCGGATCCGCGACCCGCAGCACCGGTGACGCCGGCGATCCGGGCCCGCTCTCCACGAGCAGGATCCGCTCCCCGTCCCCGGCGAGGGCGACCGCCAGCTCGGTGGCCGCCGACAGGGTCGTCGCCTGCGGCTCGACGGCGAGCACGACGAGGACGCGGGCCGCGCCCGCCTCGGTGCGCACCGCCTCGGCGAGCGCGCGGACCGCCCGCCCGCGACGGTGGACGGGGTGGCGGCGCCGGGCGTGCTCCGGGGCGCGGGCGAGCACCGCGGGATCGCGCGGCGGGATACGCACGGCGGGGAGCAGGCCCAGGACCGGGCGCCCGGCGTGCCGGGCGAGCGCCTCCGCCGAGGAGATGCCCCGCGGGCGCAGGCCTCCGACGAGCAATCCCGCGATCAGTCCCACGACGAGGCCGGCCGCCAGCACCGCCGCGGGCTGCGGCCGCAGGCCGGACTCCTGGGGCGCCCGGGCCGCGAGCACGACGACAGGTCGGTTCACGGCCTGCCCTGTCTGTCCGTCGTGCGCTGCCAGCCCGTCCTGCGCCGCCCGGCGGGTCAGCACCGTGCCGACCGCCTCCGCCACGACGCGGGCCTCCGCCGCCGTCGTCGCCCGGGCCCGCACCTCGAGCGTGCCGTCCCCGGGGGAGACATCCACCGTGTCGGCGATCCCGGCCGGGTCGGGCCGGCCACCGAGCAGCGCGGACGCGTCGTCGTCGAGGCCCGGTGCGCCCGCGAGGGCGGCGACGGACGTGCCCGGGGCCGGCGAGGCCGTAAGCACGCGGTGGACCTGGAGCACCTCCTCGCGCGGGGGGACCACGACCAGCACCACCGCCGCGGCCGCCAGCCCGAACAGGATCCCGGCGCCGACCACCCGCAGCTGCACCGTGGGGCCCGTGGCGTCAGCGCGTCGTGCCGGTGAGCACGCGCACGAGGCGGCCCTCGTGGTCGGTGTGCACCGTGGCGTGGTCGCAGAAGCGGCGCAGGTGCACGAACCGGGTGTCCTCGACCGGGACGAGCGGGGTCCCCGACGGCGGGGTCCCGCGGCACTCGGTCACGACGGCGGCGGGGTTCACCCGGACGTCGAGCACGTGCTCGCCGGGGAGCAGGTCCGAGCGCAGGTCCGCCCCGGAGGCGAACAGCATCGCCTCGTGCGCGGCGAGCACGATCGCCTCGGCCCGCTCCGGGTCCATACCGGCCTCGCGGGCCACCTCGGCCACCTGGCGGCGCAGGCCGGCGAGGGCGGCCCCGTCGGGTACCGACAGCGTCGCGACGGAGGAGCCGAGCAGCCCCGCGGGCACGGGGGAGCTGGTGCTCGGCGGGCGGTAGCCGGGGTTGCGGCGGAGCCCCTCGTCGTCGAGCAGCCACGGGTGGTGCCGCAGGGCCCGGGCGTGCTCGACCGGGTCGTCGGGGTCGTAGGCGCAGAGCACGGTCAGCGGGTGCTCGGCGAGCAGCAGGGTCACGGCGTCCTCACCGAGGTCACCGTCCGGCCCCGGATCATCCGCACACACCCGGCCGACGATGACGCCGCGGCCCAGCTCATCGAGGTGGTGGATCAGGACCGACGGCACCACGGTGGCCGGGGACGGGAACGCGACCCGTTCGGCGTCGGCACCCAGGAGGTCGCGGAAGGCGCGCACGCCGCGGCGGCCCAGGACGATCTCGACGGCGCCGCCGGCGGCCAGGGTCGTGCGGAGATGGTCCTCGGTCCGGCGGGCGAGCTCGTCGGGATCGCCGCAGAGCACGGCGGCGTGCACCAGCCCGCGGGGCGCCGCCTCGACGGGGGACGAGCCCGCGGGGGACGAGCCCGTGGGGGACGGGTCTACCGAGGACGGGTCCGCGGGCGAGGGAACGGTCACGGCCGGTCCCCGTCGACGACCACGACCGAGGCCGGGCGACCCAGCACGTCCAGCAGCCGCCGCAGCAGCCGCGGCGGATCGTGCAGGACGATGCGTCGGCCCTCGGGCTCGCCCCGTGCGGCGAGGACGATGAGTTGCGCGCAGGCGACGTCCACGAAGCCCACGTCGGACAGGTCGATCTCCAGGTCGCCGCCCGTCGTCTTCTCGCGCAGGGCCCCGGCGAGCGCGCCGCCGAAACGCTGCGCGACGTGGGCGTCGAGGTCACCGTGCAGGTGCCACCGCTCGCCGTCGAGCTCGGCGCCCCACCCGACGTCGGCGACGTGGCGGTGGTGCACCCCGAGGGACTCGAAGACGTGCCGCTCGTTCTCCACCGAGGTGGTCAGCTGGCAGAGGATCCGCAGCGGCGCCCGGGCGGCGAGGGCGTCGTACCCGCTCTCCTGGCGCCCGAACTCGACGACCTCGGCGTCGTCGACGAGCTGGCGGCGCGAGCTCTCCTGGGTCATCGCCACCGACGGCCAGCCCTCGCCGAGGGCCCGCTCGAGCTCGTCGGCCTGCAGCCGGTGCAGTCCCTCGGTGGTGCCCTCGCAGCGGGCGATCAGCTCCGGGAAGTCGAGGAACTCCAGCTGCCCGGAGCGCAGTGCCTCCCGGGTGCGCCGCGAGGACTCGGGGCCCGCGATCCAGTGCTTCTCGATGCGGCCCTCGTCGCCCAGCCAGCCCTTGTAGAAGACCTTCGCGCCGAACGCGAGCTCCCGGTCCAGCCAGGCCGCCGTCCCCACGCGCTGGGCGTGGTCGGTGTCCGCGACCTGCAGCAGGTGCGCGCGGGGCGATCCCGTGTCGGGTCGCGGGCCGGCGTCCACCGTCATCGAGTGGCTCCCGTCCGTGGCGTCCCCCGACGTCGTGCTGCATTCTGCGCGGTCGGGGAGAGGCGTTCGAGCCGAGAGCGGCGTTCGGGTCAGATGAGCGCCGAGGTTCACTCGTTACCCTGGGGTAGGCACGGACAGTGACCAGGATCAGCGTCCCAGCGGCTCCTCGGTCCACAGCCCGTCGCGCTCGTAGAGCGGGCGCAGGGCAATGAGGTGGTCGCGCATGGCCTCCTCGGCCGCGTCGGCCTCCCCGGCGGCGATGTGCGCCGCGATCGTGCGGTGCCACTCGTCGACGCGGTCCCACTCGGCGGCCTCGACCCCGACCCGGCGCAGCCGTGTGCGCAGCACGTCGTTCACGGGCTGGCCCATCATCGTGATCATCAGGTTGCCCGTCGACATGAGCACCGTCGTGTGGAAGTCGAGGTGCCCGACGAAGCCGCTCGGGTCACGCGGGTCGCGGCGCGCGTCGGCGGCCGTGTGGAGGGCCTCGACGGTCTCCGGGTCGGCGCGCTGCGCGGCCAGCCGGGCGGCGGAGGGCTCGAGCAGCAGCCGCGCCTCGAGCAGGTCGTGCAGGCGCAGCTGGGGGGTCATCACCAGCACGCCCAGCGCGCCGCCCACGTCCTCGACGATCTGCGAGGGATCGGGCGAGGCGACGAACGACCCGCCCTGCACCCCGCGGAGGGTCTCGACGAGGTGCTGGCTGGCGAGCACCCGCAGTGCCTCGCGCACGGTGCTGCGGCTGACGCCGAACGCCCGGCTCAGGTCGGCCTCGTTGGGCAGGCGCTCCCCGGCGGCGAGGGTGCCGCCGACGATCTGGGACCGCAGCTCGTCGGCGACCTGCCGGTAGGCGGGGCGGACCCGCTGCACCCGGAGGTTCGCGGCGGGCACGGAGCGGCCGGTGCGCTCGGGCCCGGTGCGCTCGGGGCCGGTGGTGTGTCCGTCGGAGGTCCCCGCGACGGCGGCCGGGGGACGGGTGGGTGCCATGTCGAACACGCTCCGCGGGTCTGCCGCGCCATCGCGGGGTGGTCGGCTCGTCGAGCCCGGCGTGACCGGGCGTGATCAGCCTACGCGGTGTCCGAGGTCGGCGTCCCCGGTCTTGACAGAGAAACATCAGACATCAAGCGTCCGGAGGATGCTCTCCCTCGCTGACCAGCTCCGCGCCGCCTCCACGTTCCTGTTCGTGCCCGCCGCCCGCCCCGACCGGTTCGACACGGCGACGGCCTCCGGCGCGGACGTCGTCGTGCTCGATCTCGAGGACGCGGTGGCCCCGGACGACAAGGTCACGGCACGGGAGCAGGTGGGGGCCTGGCTCGCCGGCGGCGGGGTCGACGGGGCGTGCGTCGTGGCGCTGCGCGTCAACGGCGCGGGCACTCCCTGGCACGACGACGACGTCGCGGC
>NZ_DASXJS010000171.1:0-19018 GCF_036497245.1 Actinomycetospora sp.
GGAGATCGTCGGTGTTCGCGACGTGGTCGGCCAGGAGGGCCTGGACCGGGTGTTCGAGGTGCTTCGCGCCCCGCACACCGAGGAGCCGACCAACTGGTCGCGCCGGTACAAGGCGAACCTCGAGAAGCTCGCGTCGGGTGATGTCAACAAGGTGGCCGAGGTCGTCCGCGACCTCTGGCGTCGGGAGAAGGATCGCGGCCTGTCGGCCGGCGAGAAGCGCATGCTCGCGAAGGCCCGGCAGATACTGGTGAGCGAACTCGCGCTGGCCGAGGGCACCGACGAGGTGGCGGCGGAGTCGCTCCTCGATCAGGTCCTCGCTTCCTGAGCCCACCCGCAACGGTGTCCTCGGGGCACGTCGTCGCGATCGTGCCCGCGGCCGGCTCGGGCGAACGGCTCGGTGCCGGTCGCCCGAAGGCGCTGGTCGCGATCGCGGGCAAGGCCATGGTGGCCCGCGCCGTCGAAGGCCTGCTCACCTGCGGTGTCGTCGACGACGTCGTCGTGGTCGCTCCCGCCGAGCACCTGGACGAGATGCGTGCCGCCGTGCGCCGATCCGTCCGGGTGGTCGTCGGCGGCGACGACCGGGTCGCCTCGGTCGCGCTCGGGCTCGCCGTGGTCGGCGACGCCGAGGTCGTGCTGGTGCACGACGCCGCACGGTGCCTGTGCCCCGCGGAGGTGGTGCGTGCCGTGGTCGCCGCCGTGCGCGAGGGGCACGGCGCCGTGATCCCCGCCAGCCCGGTCGCCGACACCGTCCGCCGGGTCGATCCCGAGGGCCGTGTCGTCGGCCCCGTCGACCGGACCGGACTGCTCGCCGTCCAGACCCCGCAGGGCTTCGCCCCCGGCCTCCTGCGGCGCGCGCACGCCGCGGCCGTGGGCTCGTCGGCCGCGGCACGGGCGACCGACGACGCGGGGCTGGTCGAGGAGATCGGCGGTGAGGTCGTCACCGTGCCGGGGGATCCCCGTGCGTTCAAGATCACGACGCCGCTCGACCTCGCGATGGCCGAGGCGCTCCTCGGCGCGGGGTCGCCGGCCCTGGCTGGGGAGGTCGACCCGTGAGAGTGGGCATCGGCACCGATGTGCACCCCCTGTCCGACGGCGTCGCGTGCTGGGTGGCCGGCCTGCGCTGGGACGGTGTCCCCGGCTGCGCCGGCCATTCCGACGGTGACGTCGCGGCGCACGCGCTCTGCGACGCGATGCTCTCGGCGGCCGGGCTCGGTGACGTCGGGGCGGTGTTCGGCACCGGGCGCCCGGAGTGGTCCGGGGCCTCGGGGGTGCGGCTGATCGGCGAGGTCCGCCGGCTCGTGGGCGAGGACGGGTGGGTGCTCGGCAACGCCGCGGTCCAGGTGATCGGGAACCGCCCCAAGATCGGCAACCGCCGCGACGAGGCACAGCAGGTGCTCTCCGAGGCGGCGGGCGGTCCGGTCGCGGTCTCCGGCACGACGTCCGACGGGCTCGGTCTCACGGGCCGCGGCGAGGGTCTCGCCGCCGTCGCGACCGCCCTGCTCGTGCCTGCCTGAGTTCCCCGGAACCGCCCCCGCGTGACGGGGCGGTGTGCTTGCCTGCCCTGGGAGGCGAGGCCGGCGTGTTCGACGTGAACTGGGAGGCGCGTTCGCACGCCGAGATCTGGTCGCAGCTGCAGGGCCGCGGCTCGGGGTTCTCCGAGGCGGGCGGCGCGTGGAACCAGCTGGCGTCGCGGCTGCGGCAGGTCGCCGGCTCCGTCGAGCAGGCCACGCAGGGCATCACGGCCACACGCAGTGGTGCGGCGGCCGAGGCGGCCCGTGGCGCGGTCGGGCCGATGGGGGCCTGGGCGGACCAGGCGCGGGCGTTCAGCGACGCGGTCGGATCGGTCTCGCACGAGCAGTCCCGCGCCCTCTCGAGCACCCGCGCGGCGGTGCCGCCTCCCGCGCCCGCGCGGGAGCCCGTCACGCGGATGACCTGGGAGGAGGCGGGCGGGCTCGCCGCGCTGGACGCGGACCGGGCGGACCGGGCCACGCTCGACGCCGAGCGCCAGGCCCGCTCGGCGATGGGCCGCTACCAGGACGCCAGCGCCCTGCGCTCCTCGGCGCTGCCGCAGTTCGCGGCGCCCGCGGGAGGGGCGCCCCAGGTGACCGTCGTGCCCGCCGGGTCCGCTGGGGCCGTGGCGGGGGGCACGACGCCGGGTGCGGGCGGCCCGGGTGCCTCGGGCGCGGGTGGCGCGATCGGTCCCGGGACCACAGCCCCGGCGGGCCTGCCCGGCAGCGCCGCCGTGCCCGGAGCACCCGGTGCGACGGCGGGTGGTGGTCTCCCGGGCACCGCACCCGCGGCGGGGCCCGGCGGATCCGGCCCCGGGGGCGCGGGCGGGGCGGGAGCTGGCGGGTCGGGTGCTGCCGGCGCCGCGCCGGGAAGCGGCGGGGCCGTCGGCGGCGGGCTCGTGGGCGGGTCCGGAGCGGGCGGCTCGGGCGCCGAGGCGGGCGGCACCGTCGCGAGCGGTGGTGCCGCGGGCGGGCGGGTCGGTCCGGGTGCCGCGGGCGCGGGCGGCTCGCGCGGCGGCGGATCGGGCGGAACGGGGGCGAGCGCGGGCGGAACGGGGGCCGGCTCGGGTTCGGGAACGGGCACGGACGCGAGGGGTGGGTCGGGAGGCGCGGCAGGCACGGGCGGCCGGAGCGGGTCGGCCGGCGACGGGGGAGCGGCGAGCGGGCCGCGACCCTCCGGCGCAACCGAGTCGCCGCGACTCGGTTCGCCGGGTACCGACGGCGCTCGCCCGTCCGCGGACCCCGGTGCCGAGCGCGGATCGGCCGCGGGCTCCGGCACTGGCCGACCAGGACTCGAACCGGGCCCCCGCACCGGCGCCGGAAACCCGATCCTCGAGTCGGCGCTGGGCGGGCGGGCCGGCACCGCCGCGGCGGCCGGTGAACGCGGGGCCATGCCCTTCGCGCCGCTCGGGGGCTACGGGGGCGGGGGCGGCGGCGGTGACCAGCGCATCCCGCGCGCCGGGTACCTGCACGAGGACGACCCGGACGCCATCGCGGGGGAGCTCCCCCGCGTCGCCCCACCCGTGATCGGCGAGTGACCGCCCCGGTCCCGGAGGCGCCCGCACGCCGGCTGCGCCTCGACCGGGACGCCTTCCTCGCCGCGTGGCGCCACCTGCGCCTCGGGGACCGACCGCCCCTGCTGGACGTCCCCGACCACGGCGCCACGCTGTCCGCCCGCGACGCCGCCGACCGGGCGGCCCTCGCCGCCCTGCACACCCGCGGGCTGGCGCGCACCGGGGCGCCCGGCGCCCCGCCGGTCCCGATCGGCGACCTGGCCGACGCCCTCACCGCCCTGGCCCGTCCCGAGGTCGACGTCGACCTGCGCTGCTGGGACGGGCCTTCCGCCACCGCGCGGCACGGCCACGCCGCGGTCTCGGGCCAGCTCGCCGTCGTCGCCGAGCCCGACGTGGACCGCGGCGGCCTCGTCCTGGATCTCGCCTCCCGCGGGGTGGGCGCCGCAGGCCCGGGCGCGGTCGTCCGCGCTCTCGCGGCGGGCCTGCTGGCGCGGCTCCCGGACGAGCCCGCCCTCCCCGGCGTCCCGATGACGGTGCCCGCGGCGGCCCTGTTCGGCGATCGCCCGCTGCACGACCTCCCCCCGGCGCTCGCCCACCGCCTGGCCGCGCTGCGCGCCGATCCGCCGCGCCGTCAGATGCAGATCGGAGCGGCGCGCTACGGCGGGGCGGGGCGCCACCGGGTGGGTCCGCTGACCGTCGTGGACACCGTGGCCGGGCGGATGGTGGTCGAGATCGTGGGGCACGACGCGCACGTCGTGCCCGCCGACCGCGCGGGCGTCGCTCACGAGCTGGGCCGCCGGTGCGGTACAGCCACGTGAGCCCAGCCCGTGGCCCTCGAGTGGACCCCATGGCTCCCGCCGCAGCCCTCAGGGTCCAGTCGCCGACGTCTCGAGGGTGGGTCCGCTCAGCGCAGGACGGCGGCGACGGCCGCGGGGGCGTCCGAGGCGCGCAGCAGCGGCGCGTGGCGCCCGCCCCCGGCGCCCGCGAGCCGCGAGCACGCGGCGATCGCCTCGGGCGAGTCGACGGTGCGCAGCACGGACACCGTCATCCCGGCCCGCGCCGCGACCGGCACCGGGTCCTCGCCCTCGTTCCACGCCCCGTCGGTGAGCACGACGACCTCGCGCTGCGCGGCCCGGGCGTCGCGCAGCTGGGCGAGCGCCGTTCGCAGCCCGAGGGCGAGGTCGGTCGTCGAGCCGCCGCGCAGGTCGAACAGCGCGTCGAGCACCGCCGACGCGGGCGTCGGTGACGACCGGGGCCGCAGCACCACCGCCCGCGACCAGAACGCCACGACGCCCAGCTCGTCGCCCGGGCGCAGGCCCGCGGCGAGCGCCCCCGCCGTCGTCACCGCCGACGCGAGCGGCCGACCGGCCACGGAGCCGGACGCGTCGATCAGCAGCACCGTCGCGCGGGCGGAGGAACGCCACCCGCGCCAGCGCAGGTCACCCTCGGTCGGCCGGGGAGACCGCTCGAGGGTCGCGTCGAGGTCGACGTCGGGGCCGTCGCGGTCCACGATGGCCAGCCGGGAGGTGCCCCGGCGCTCCTCGCGGCCCGCCCGCGGTGCGCGCACCACCAGGTGCGCCGCGAGCCGTCGGGCGGCCGCGCGCAGGGTCGGGTCGGTGGCGCGGGCGAGGTCGGCGAGCAGATCCACCGCACCGTCGGGGTCCTCGACCGCGCGGTCCGACATGGCGGCCTCGTCGAGCACCCCCACCCGCGGACTGACCTGGGCCAGGCCGTCGCCGTGACGGTTCTCCAGCTCGGCGCGGGTGGTGGTGCGCCTCGACTGGTCGCGCAGCAGGTCCGCGACCTGGTCGGGGTCCGAGACCACCTGCGGCGGTGCCCCGGGCGAGCGACCCGGGGTCAGGCTTTTCCCGCGTCGCCCTCCCCGCCGGGAGCGGGCGACCCGGACTCGGCGCCGGTGTCGTCGGGGCCGGGCGCCGTCGCGGCCCAGATCGCGGTGACGACCTCCTCGACGGTGCGCGGCGAGCCCTCGACGAGGGCGACGCGGCCGGTGAGCGCGGCACGTGCCGCGTCCGCGCCGGTGTCCTCGCCCGGTGAGGTCTCGTCGCGGAGCGCCGCGAGTGATCCGGCGAGCGCCACCAGATCCAGTGCTCCACGGACCGAGGAGCCCAGCCGCAGGTCCGGGTGCGTACGTGTCGCCCGGACCGCGGCGACGGCGCGGCGGACGAAGGCCTCGCCCGGGTCCTCGTCCACCCGCAGGACGATGGCCAGCTCCTCCTCGGCGCTCTGGTGGTCGAAGGCGACCCGACAGGAGCGGTCGTAGAGGGCGGGCGTGATGCGGCCCGTGCCCACACCGTCGGACGGATTCATCGCCGCGACCAGCCGGAACGTCGTGGCCGCGTCGACGACGCCGAGGCGCGGGACGTGCAGGCGTCGCTCGGAGAGCACCCCGAGCAGGACGTTGAGAGTCTCCTCGGGGACGCGGTTGAGCTCCTCGACGTAGAGGAGCGCCCCGCTCTGCAGGGCGCGCACCAGCGGCCCCGGCACGAAGTTCTCGGGCCGGTAGTCCTCGGTGAGCACCCGGGAGGGGTCGTGGTGACCGACGAGGCGGGTGGGCGAGAGCTCGGCGTTGCCCTCGACCAGCTCGAACCCGACGCCCGCGCCGTCGGCGAGGGCGCGCAGCAGGGTGGTCTTGCCGGTCCCGGGCGGGCCCTCGAGCAGGACGCTGCGCCCGGAGGCGAGCGCGGCGGCGAGGACCTCGGACTCGGTGTGGCGTCCGACGACGGCGGCGCGGGCCGCATCGAGCATGCCCCGGGCCGGCAGGACGCCGGCCCGGGGCAGCACGCCGTTCACAGTGCTGATGGTCGAGCTCCGCTCCGCTGCGTCTCCTGGCTGATCGTGGGACCTGCGATCAGTCGAAGACGACGACGCCGCGGATGTTCTTGCCCGCGTGCATGTCCTCGTAGCCCTGCGCCACCTCGTCGAGCTTGTACTGCTTGGTGACGAGCTCGTCGAGCTTGAGGTGCCCGTGGTTGTAGAGGTCGAGCATCTTCGGGATGTCGGCGCGCGGGTTCGACGACCCGAACAGCGACCCCTTGAGCTTCTTCTCGAACAGGGTCAGCTCGCCGATCGGGATCGGCACGCCGACCTCGGTGATGTCGCCGAGGCCGGTGACGATGACCGTGCCCTGCTTGCGGATCGAGGCGAAGGCGTTGCCGACGTGCTCGGGCTTGGTGACGCCGATCGTGACGATCGAGACGTCGGCGCCCTGGCCGTTGGTGAAGCCCTTCGCGAGCTCGGTGGCCTCCTCGATCGACTCCACCGCGTGGGTGGCGCCGAGCTCCTGGGCCTTCTCCCGCTTGAACGCGACGGGGTCCACGGCGATGACGTTGGCGGCGCCGGCGTGCGCGGCGCCCTGGACGGCGTTGGCGCCGATGCCGCCGATGCCCTGGATGATCACGGTGTCGCCGGGCTGGACGTCACCGGTGTTCACCGCGGAGCCCCAGCCGGTGCCGACCGAGCAGCCGAGCAGGCAGGCCACCTCGAGCCTGGTGTCCTGCGGGACCTTGATGGCCGAGTCGACGGCCACCGTCGCGTACTCGGTGAACGTCCCGATGCCGCACATCTGGCCGACGTTCGTGCCGTCCTCGAGGTGCAGGCGGGTCGACGGGTCGTCCCAGCGGGTCCCGGCGAGCAGGCCCGCGCCGAGGTCACACAGGTTCGAGTGCCCGGTGGAGCACCACTTGCACTTGCCGCAGGCGGGGAGGAAGGAGAAGACGACCTTGTCGCCGACCTCGAAGCCCTTGGTGTTGGGGCCCACCGACTCGACGACGCCGCCGCCCTCGTGGCCGCCGGCGAACGGGTAGGTGCCGACCGGGATGTCACCGGTGGCGATGTGGTCGTCGGAGTGGCACAGCCCCGACGCCACCATCTTGACCCGGATCTCGTCCTGGCGTGGGTCGTCGACCTGGACGGTCGCCGTCTCGTACTTGCCCGGTGCTGACCGCACCAGGGACGTCCGACAGGTGATGGACAACGCAGACCACTCCTTGCGTAACGGGTATGTAGAACGTGCTCGTTCGCACCCTATGGTGTCGATCACCTGGGGACCAGGGTTCGATCCGGAGAGGACCGGATTCGGGAAGGGTTCGCGCCCGTCCGTAGGATCCGCGTGGTGAGCCTGCACCTGTACGACACCGCTGCACGCGCGCTGCGGGAGTTCCACCCGCAGCACGAGGGCCGGGCGTCGCTGTACGTGTGTGGGGCCACGGTGCAGGCGGTCCCGCACGTCGGCCACGTCCGATCCGGTGTCGACTTCGACGTGCTCCGCCGCTGGTTGGCCCACGGCGGGCTCGACGTCACGCTGGTCCGCAACGTCACCGACATCGACGACAAGATCCTGACCAAGGCCGCCGAGGCGGGCAGGCCGTGGTGGGAGTGGGCGGCGACCCACGAGCGGGAGTTCACCGCCGCGTTCGACGCGCTGGGCTGCCTGCCGCCCTCGGTGGAGCCCCGCGCCACGGGGCACATCACCGAGATGGTCGAGCTGATCGAGCGGCTGATCGCGGCGGGCCACGCCTACCCCTGCGACTCGGGCTCGGGCGACGTCTACTTCGCCGTGGGCACCTGGCCGGACTACGGCTCGCTGTCCGGCCAGCGCCCGGACGAGGTCGAACAGGGCGAGGCCCCGTCGCGGGGCAAGCGCGATGCCCGCGACTTCACGCTGTGGAAGGCCGCGAAGCCCGACGAGCCGAGCTGGCCCACACCGTGGGGCCGGGGCAGGCCCGGATGGCACCTGGAGTGCTCGGCGATGGCCACGCACTACCTCGGGCCGACGTTCGACATCCACGGCGGCGGGCTGGATCTGGTGTTCCCGCACCACGAGAACGAGCGCGCGCAGTCGAACGCCGCGGGCGACGCCTTCGCCGCCTACTGGCTGCACAACGCCTGGGTGACCATGTCCGGGTCGAAGATGTCGAAGTCGCTCGGCAACACCCTGACCATCCCCGCGGTGCTCGAGCGGGTCCGGGCCGTGGAGCTGCGCTACTACCTGGTGGCGCCGCACTACCGTTCGACGGTCGAGTACTCCGAGGGTGCGCTGGCCGAGGCCTCGGCGGCCTACCGGCGGATCGAGACGTTCGTGCGCCGGGTCCACGAGCGGATCGGTGCCGTGGGTGCGCAGGCCGCCCCGGAGGCGATGGCGCCGTTCGTCGCGGCCATGGACGACGACCTCGGCACCCCGGCCGCCCTCGCCGTCGTGCACGAGCAGGTGCGCGCGGGCAACACCGCGCTCGACGAGGGCGACCGCGACGCCGCCCTCGCCGCGGCCGCCGCCGTGCGGGAGATGACCGGCGTGCTCGGCCTCGACCCGCTCGACCCGCACTGGACCGCGGGCGCGGACGGTTCCGCCGGCGGCGACCACGCGCGCTCCGCGCTCGGCGCCCTCGTCGGCGACCTGCTCGTGCAGCGCACCGCCGCCCGGCGCGACAAGGACTTCGCTCGGGCCGACGCCGTCCGCGAGCAGCTGACCGCGGCAGGCGTCGGGATCGAGGACACCCCCGACGGTCCGATCTGGACCTTGAAGGACGACGAGAGCTGATGGCCGGCAATTCACGCCGCCCCGGAGCCCGGCGCAACCCGGGCTCGAAGAAGGGCCCCACCAAGGGCTCGGGCGGCAAGCGCGCGAAGGGACTCGAGGGCAAGGGCCCGACCCCTCCCGCGGACCAACGCCCGAACCACAAGTCCTACCGCGGTGGCGGATCGACCGGGAAGAGCGGGCAGGGCGCCCCGGCGCCTCGCCGCGCCGACGGCGCCGGCGGTGGTGGCGGCGGACCCACGGGCGGCGCCGGTGGCGGCGGGCGGGGCAGGCCCCGCAGCGCGTCCACCCGGCGCGACGCTCCCGACGGGCCCCAGGTCGTCGTCGGGCGCAATCCGGTGGTCGAGAGCCTCCGGGCGTTCATCCCCGCGACGGCGCTGCACGTCGCCCAGGGCATCGACGTCGACGACCGGGTCCGCGAGGCACTGCGCACGGCCGGTGACCGGCGCATCTCGGTGCTCGAGGTGCCGCGCGGCGACGTGGACCGGATGGCCGACGGCGCCGTGCACCAGGGGCTCGCGCTCACGGTGCCCGCCTACGAGTACCTCCACCCCGACGACCTGCTCGAGCAGGCGCGCCAGACGGCGCACCTCGCCCGGGTCGAGCCGCTGCTCGTCGCGCTCGACGGCGTCACCGATCCCCGCAACCTCGGCGCGGTCGTCCGCTCGGCGGCGGCGTTCGGGGCGCACGGTGTGCTGCTGCCGCTGCGGCGCTCGGTCGGGGTGACGCCGGTGGCCTGGCGGACCTCGGCGGGCGCGGCGGCGCGGATGCCGGTCGGGCGCGCGACGAACCTCTCGCGAACCCTGAACGCCTGGAACGACGACGGGTTCGTCACGGTGGGTCTCGACGGCGACGTGTCGGAGACGATCGACGACCTCGACGCCGTCGCGGGCCTCGACGCCGCCCGCGGGCCGCTGGTGCTGGTCGTCGGCTCGGAGGGCAAGGGGCTCTCGCGGCTGGTGCGCGAGACGTGCACCGCGACGGTGGCGATCCCGATGGCTGGCAAGGTGGAGTCGCTCAACGCGTCGGTGGCCGCGGGCGTCGCGCTCGCGGAGGTCGCGCGCCTGCGCCGCGCGGGCTGACGGTCAGTCCAGGAACGCCCGCAGCTGGGCGAGCACCTCGTCCGGTGCCTCCTCGGGCAGGAAGTGCCCGACCGGCACCGACGACCCCGAGACGTCCGAGGCGTACTCCCGCCACACCGCGAGCGGCTCGTAGGCGCGCCCGACGAACGAGTGCTCGCCCCAGAGCACCAGGACCGGGCAGGTGACCCGGGCGCCCTCGTCGTGCGAGGCGTCGTCGTCGGCGAGATCGGTGGTGGCGCCCGACCGGTAGTCGGCGGTGGTCGCCGCGATCGTCGCCGGGTCGGAGAAGGCGCGGACGTAGTGGTCCATGACCTCGGGCTCGATGCTCGCCCCCGGCGCGAGCAGCCGCTCGATCATCGATCGGATCCAGAACTCCGGCGCGCCCGCGAGCAGTGTCTCCGGGATGTCCCCGCCCGCCGAGAGCAGGAACCAGTGGAAGTAGCCGCGGGCCAGGGTGAGGTCGACGTGGGTGAGGACGTGCCGCGTCGGAACGATGTCGAGGACGGCGAGCCGCGAGACCGCCTCGGGGTGATCCAGGGCGAGGCGGTGGGAGACGCGGGCGCCCCGGTCGTGCCCGACGAGGTCGAACCGGTCGAAGCCCAGCGAGCGCATGACGGCGAGCTGGTCGGCGGCCATCGCGCGCTTGGCGTAGTTCCGGTTCTCCGCGTCCGGGGCGGGCTTGTCGCTCGCGCCGTAGCCGCGCAGGTCGGGGACGACGACGGTGTGGTCGGCCGCCAGCGCGGGGGCCACGTGACGCCACATCAGGTGGGTCTGGGGGTAGCCGTGCAGCAGCAGGACGGGGTCTCCGGAGCCACCGACCGCGGCGTGGATCGTGGTGCCGTCGGCGTCGATCCGTTCCTCCCGGAACGGGGCGGGCATCTCGGTCACGGCGCTCCTTCGCGTCGGGTGGGTGTGGTCGGGGCGCGATCCGGTGCGGGGCGCCCTTCGGTGGCTAGTTCGACTGGAGGGCACCTTCGCTCGAATCCCGGGCAGTGCCCGAATCCGCAGCGGTGCGCTCGTCGGGTGCGGTGTCGCGGCGACGCGGCACGACCACCTCGGTCTCCGCGGTCCGTCCCCGCAGGTGCCGGGTGCCGAGGCGCGTCCAGTGCCCCGCCTCACGCGCGGACGCCCGGGACAGCGCCGCGCCCGACGCCGCCACGCCGTCGTCGGTCTCCTTCGCCACCTCGCACAGCCGCGCGGCTTCGTTCACGGGGTCGCCGATGACGGTGTATTCGTAGCGGCGCCGGTCGCCGATGTTGCCCGCCACCGCTTCGCCCGCCGAGATGCCGATGCCCGCGCGCACCTCCTGCTCGGACGAGTCGAGCACCTCCTGCGTCAGCCGCGCAGCGAGGGTCCGGCCCGCCCCGAGTGCGCAGCCCGCGGCGTCGTCGAGCCCCGTCGGGACCCCGAACACGGCCAGCGCCGCGTCCCCCTCGAACTTGTTGATCCAGCCGCCGTGCTCCTCGACGACGTCGATGACCAGCGCGAAGAACTCGTTGAGCAGCTCCACGACCTCGGTCGGCGGGCGGGTCGCGGCCAGCGTCGTGGACCCGACGAGGTCGATGAAGAGCACCGCCACCTCGCGGACCTCGCCGCCGAGCTGGAGCTCGTTCTCCAACGCGTTGCGGGCGACGTCCTCACCGACCTGCCTGCCGAACAGGTCGCGCATCCGCTCCCGTTCGCGCAGCCCGGCGACCATGGTGTTGAACCCGGCCTGCAGCAGCCCGAGCTCGGTGGTGTCGAAGACCGGCACGTCGACGTCGAGGTCGCCGGACTCGACCCTGCGCAGCGCCCGGCGGACGGCGAGCACGGGGGCGGCGGTGGACATCGCGGTGAGCGTGATCACCGCGCCGCCGAAGAGCAGCGCCACGCCCCCGAGCACCATCACGACGACCGCCAGCCGCTCCACGGTGTAGCCGCCGAACGCCAGCGCCCCGCCCGCGGCGAGGAGCACCCCGAGCAGGGGCGCCGCGGTGCCGAACAGCCAGCCGCCGACAGTGCGCATGAGCACGCCGGGCAGCACGGTCCCCGACGGCGGCCGGAGCGCGAGCACGCGGCGCACGGCCGGGCGAAGGACCACCTCGACGAGCCGGTAGGTGATCGACACCGTCACGACCCCGCCGAGCACCACCGTCGAGCCGACCTGGAACCCGAGCCGGCCCGACGAGAAGACGTTGAGCAGCACGAACAGCACGGCGGCGACTGCCCAGAGCACCGCCTGGACCAGCGCGAGCCGCAGCGGCCCGCGCAGCACGACCCGGCGCAGCCGCAGGACGACGCGTTCGCGGGCGGCGTCGTCGGCGTCGGCGGGCAGCGGGGGCACCAGCATGCGCCGGTGGCCCCACCAGGCGCCGAACACGACGGCGACGAACAGGTAGGGGCCGAAGACCAGCAGGTTGCGCACCAGCGCCCCGGGGTCGGAGATCAGCACGTCGGTCGGCAGCACCCAGGCGGCGAGGACCAGGACGACGCCCGCGCCGACGAGGTTGGGGAGCACGACCACCGCCACCAGGGTCAGGCGGGTGAGGAGGCCGAGCCCGGCGATGTCACGGTCCCGTCCCACGTCCGCCTCGGCGTCGAGGGCCGAGCGCTCGCGGCGCGTCATGGAGGGACCCTAGCGGCGCCGCCCGAGCCCGCCCGGGCCCGGCGACGTGATCGCTACCATGCGGGCATGGCGGTGCCCGGTCTGGTGCATCGCGGGGTCTCCTACGACGACCCCGCGATGCTGGCCGGGGCACTGCTCCCGCTGCTGGACCGGACCCTGCGCGCCGGGGACGCCGTCACCCTCGCGGTGGACGCGCCCACCGCGGCCGCCGTGCGGGGCGGTCTCGCCGCGGAGGTCCTCGCGGGCCTCGAGTTCCTCGATCCGACCCGGCCGGTCCGATCCGACGCGTTCCAGCTCGCCGCCCGGCGGGCGACGGGGGTCGCCGCGGCGGCGCGGGCGGGCCGACAGAGCCTCCTCGTCACCCAGCACCAGCCGCAGCTCGGCCTGACCGACGCCTTCTGGCTGCGCCTCGAGGCGGCGCTGGGCGAGGCGCTGCACGGCCTGCCCGTGACGCTGCTGTGCGCCTACCGGCTCGGCGCAGGCCTGCGCGCCGCCGGTGAGACCGACGGCCCGACGGCCTTCCTGGCCGCCCACCCCGAGCTGGCCGGGGTGGACCATCTCGAGGACCCCGTCGCGAACGCGGCGTACCGCCCCCCGCTCGATGTGGTCCGCGGGCTGCCCACGACCACGGTCGCGGCCGCCCCGCGGGGTGCGCGCCGCTGGACCTTCGACGCCGACGACCTCGCGCGGCTGCGCCACGAGCTGGGCGCCGCGCTCGCTACGAGCGGGCTCGGGCCCGAGGAGGGGGAGGACCTGGTCTACGCGGCCAGCGAGGTCGCCACCAACGCGGTGGAGCACGGCGGGGGCTCCGGGGTGCTCTGGACCTGGGTCGCCGACGGCGAGGTGGTCTGCCTCGTCGACGACGCGGGCGTGCTGGGCGAGCCGTTCCCCGGGGTGGTCCCGCCCCCGCTCGATCAGGACCGCGGGCGGGGGCTCTGGCTCGCGAGGGCGCTGTGCGACGACGTCGACGTGTCGGTCGACGGCGACGGGACGCGGGTGAGGCTCGCGCGGCGCCTGGTGCGCAGCGAGCCGACCACGCGGCAGACCAGGTAGATCACGAACGCGATCCCGGCCACGAACGGACTGATCGGAAGGCCGGGGGCGAGCGAGGCGACGATCCCGCCGAGCACCGAGACCTCCGCGAACACCACCGCGAGCACCGTGGCGACGAGCGGGCTCGCCGTCACGCGGGCGGCGGCCGCGGCCGGGGTGATGAGCAGCGCGAGTACCAGCAGCGCCCCGACGATCTGCACGCCGAGCGCGGTCGTCGCGCCGAGCAGCACCGCGAACGCGATCGAGAGCGCCCGCACCGGCACCCCGCGGGCCGCGGCCATCGTCGGGTCCAGGCTGGCGAACAGCAGCGGGCGGTAGGCGACGCCGAGGACGCCGACGACCACCACGCCGGTCACCGCGAGCGAGACCAGGTCCCCGGTGTCGACGCCGACGATCTGCCCCACGAGCAGCCCGAACTTGTTCGCCGACCGGCCGGTGTAGAGGGACTGGAAGAGCACGCCGAGCCCGAGCCCGAACGAGAGCAGCACGCCGATGACGGAGTCGCGCTCGTGGGCGGCGAGCCCCAGGGCGCCGAAGACCAGCGCGACGACGACCGCGCCGACCAGCGCGCCCCACCCGACCGCGCTCGCCCCGAACAGCAGCAGCGCGCCCGCGCCGCCGGCGAACGACAGCTCGGCGGTGCCGTGCACGGCGAAGGCCATGCCGCGCCCGACCACGAGCGGGCCGAGCAGACCGGCCAGCAGCGCCAGGACGGCGCCCGCGAGCAGCGCCTGGCGCACGAAGCCCACGTCGAGCAGGTCCAGGGTGGAGGTCACCGGGCACCGACCTCATCGCGGCCGGGCACCGGCTCGTCGTGGTGGTGCACCGGGGAGTCCTCCGCGCCGACGACCAGGATGCGGCCGCGCACGCGCACCACCTCGACGTCGGTGCGGTAGAGCTGCGAGAGGTTCTCCGAGGTCATGACCTCCTCGGGCGTCCCGATCCGGAACCGGCCGTCGACGAGGTAGAGGATGCGGTCGACGACGGGGAGCACCGGGTTGAGCTCGTGGGTCACGAACACCACCGCCGTCCCGTGCTGGCGGCGCCGCCGATCGACCAGGTCGACCACCTCGCGCTGGCGGGCGAGGTCGAGCGAGAGCAGCGGCTCGTCGGCCAGCAGGAGCGTCGCGTCCCCGACGAGCGCCTGCGCGACCCGCAGCCGCTGCTGTTCTCCACCGGAGAGCGACCCGACGGGGGCGTCGGCGTAGTCGAGCGCGTCGACCTGGGCCAGCGCCGCGTGGACCTGGTTCCGGCGCGCGGTCCGGCCGCGCAGGCCCGGGCCCCAGCGGTGGCCGTCGAGCCCGAGCCCGACGAGGTCACGTCCGCGCAGCGGGGTGAGCGGGTCCAGGGCGCGCTGCTGGGGGATGTAGCCCACCGCGGAGCTGCCTCGGGCGGGCGGCGCGCCGTGGACGCGCACCTCGCCCGCCGAGAGCGGCAGCAGCCCGAGCAGGACCTGCAGCAGCGTCGTCTTCCCGGAGCCGTTGGGACCCAGAACCGCGACGAACTCCCCCGGGTGGATGTCCAGGTCCAGGCCGGTCCACAGGGTGCGCGGTCCGCGTCGCAGCTCGGCGCCGGACAACGACACCGCCCCGGCGCCCGACGACACCGCCCCGGCACCGGTCTCGGCTGCACTCATGCTCGTCCTCTCGTGATGCCTGCGCCCGGCGGTGGTGGTCGCCGGGCGCCGCGGGTCACCCCTGGGCGGGTGCGCCGACGGCCTTGGCGAGCGCCGCCCGCGTCCCGTCGACCCACTGCAGGTAGTCGGTGACGCCTACAGGCAACGTCTCGGTCACGTCGACGACCGGCACGCCCGCCCCGGCCGCCCGGTCGCGCAGGCCGGTCACGACGGGGGTCTCCGTCTGGGGATTGAACACGAGAGCCGAGACCTGCCGCGCGGACAGGGCATTGCTGACCTGGACGAGGGACGCCGCGGAGGGGTCGGTCTCGTTCTCGATGGCGTCGACGAACTGCTGCGGGGTCGCGTCGGCGACGCCCGCGGTGCGCAGCAGGTAATGGGCGATCGGTTCGGTGGAGAAGACCTGGGTGCCCGGTTTCTTCTGCCCGATCGCGGCGGTCTGTGCCGCGATCCGGTCGACCTGGGCGTCGAACGCGGTCGCGCGCTGGTGCAGCGCCGCGGCCTGGGCCGGCTCGGCGGCCGAGAGCCGGTCGGCGACCTGCGTGGCGACCGCCTTCACCGTCGTGGGGTCGAACCAGACGTGCTCGTTGTCGTCGGCCTTGTCGGGGCGCAGGTCGAACGCCTCGATCGTCTTTGCCTTGGCTGCGGAGTCCGCGTCGGTGACCTTGTCGACGAACGTGTCGTACCCGCCGCCGTTGGCGACGACCAGGTCGGCCTCACCGATCGCGGCGGCGTCGGCGGGAGTGCTCTCGTAGGAGTGCGGGTCGCCTGCGGGGTCCGCGATGATCGAGCGGACCTGCGCGTCCGGTCCCGCGACGGCGCTCGCGACCGCGCCCCACACGTTGGTGCTGGCGACGACGGTCAGGGTCCCGGGCCTGGCGTCCGCGGACCCGGCGGAGTCCCCGGAGCTCCCGCAGCCCGCGACCAGGGTCATGGCGACGAGGACGCCGCCTGCGGACAGGACGGCGCGGCGGGCGACGGTCATGGGGCGGCTCCGGGGTCGTCGTGTCGTGGTGTCAGAAAAGTCGCGTTCCAGACGCTCAACGTCAGAAAATCGACTCTCACGAGCGGGTGACTCGCAAACGATAACCGTTGCCGTTATCGGTGGCGAGCGTGGGCTGCACGACACGACTGATGACACGAGCGGGGTGCGAAACGGCGACGACCGGTGGCCCTAGATCGAAACAGTCGCTACGTTGCGCAGGTGGCAGAGGCACTCGAGGGGCGGAGGTCCACGCGTCGCACGGCGACGCTGGCCTCGTTGGCCGCCGAGCTCGGGGTGTCGCGGACGACGGTCTCGAACGCCTACAACAGGCCCGATCAGCTGTCCCCGGCTCTCCGTCGGCGAGTTCTCGACACCGCGCGCCGTCTCGGTTATCCGGGCCCCGACCCGGTGGCGCGCTCGCTGCGCACCCGCAAGGCCGGGGCCGTCGGACTCCTGCTCACCGAAGCGCTGTCCTACGCGTTCCGCGACCCGGTGGCCATCCAGTTCCTGGAGGGCCTCGCGCTCGCGTGCGAGGACAACGGCTCCGGGCTCCTGCTCGTCCCGGTGAGCCCTGAGGCCGAGGACGTCGGGGCGGTCTCCCGCGCCGGTGTCGACGGCTTCGTCGTCTACTCCATGCCCGACGACGACGAGCACTTCGCCGCCGTCCTCGAGCGTCCGGTCCCGGTCGTGGTCTGCGACCAGCCGACCGACGTGCCCGACGTCGACCGGGTCGGCATCGACGACCAGGCGTCCATGGTCGAGCTCGCCCAGCACCTCGGCGGGCTCGGCCACCGCCGCGTCGGCGTGCTCTGCATGCGCCTCTCGACCGACCGCAACGACGGGTTCGCCTCCGTCTCGCGCCAGGACTCGGCGCGCTACGAGGTCCAGCGCCGCCGGATCGCCGGCCTGCGCGACGGGTTCACCGGGTTCGGCGTGGACTGGTCGACGGTCCCGGTGGTGGAGCGCTTCGACCACACCGAGGCCGCCGGGGCGACCGCCGTCGAGCAACTGCTCGAACGCCATCCCGACGTCACCGCCGTCGTGTGCACCTCCGACATCCTCGCCCTCGGCGCGCTGCGCGGGGTCCGCGCGTCCGGTCGGGACGTTCCCGGCGAGATCACGGTGACCGGGTTCGACGGCGTGCCCGCCGCCGAGCGGGTGGGGCTCACCACGGTGCGCCAGCCGTCGCTGGACAAGGGCCGGGCCGCGGGGGAGCTGCTGCTCGACCGCGGCGACCGTCAGCGCTCCCGGACGCTGCTGCTGCCGACCGAGCTGATGGTGCGCGCCACGAGCGGGCCGCCGGCGACCTGAGCCGCCGACGTCCCGCCCGCCTCAGAAGATCCGTGGGCGCCGGGCGCGGATCGCGGGCGTGAGCCTGCGGCGCTGCAGCTTGGCCAGCGGCCAGCCGATCTGCTCCCCGAAGGACACCCCGGCGGCGAGCCCGAGGCTCACGGTGAGTGCGAGCAGGATCGTGACGCTGCTGGTGCCGATCGGGCTGACCGCGCCGTTGACGCCGCCGCCGCTGCTCGTGGCGAGCTGGGAGAACCCCGTGTAGAGGGTCAACCCGGGCAGCAGCGGCATGATCCCGGCGACGACGAGGACGAGGGGCGGCGTGCCGAGGCGCATCGGCAGCGCCATCGCGATGAGCCCGAGGACCGCCGCCGCGGACGCGGAGGCGACGACCTGACCCATCCCGTGAGCGGAGCCGGCCGCGTAGATCGCCCACGCGGCGGCGCCGCCGACCCCGGCGACCGGGAGCGACGTCAGGGGGGCGTACGCGGAGAGCGCGAAGAACAGACCGGCGGCCGCCGCGGCGATCAGCGACGTCGCGTCCGCCTGCGGGGTCAGGTCACTGGGGATGTTCAGCGCGGCGGACAGCGCGGACGGGCCCCCGACCGCCTCGGCCAGCTTGATGGACACGACCACGCCGACCAGCAGCCCCGCCGTCGCCAGCACGACCTCGACGGCCCGGCCCGCCGCGGTGAGCGGGAACCCGGTGATGGCGTCCTGGACGAGGCCGACCAGCGACAACCCCGTGAGCAGCACGATGATCCCGGCCGCGACGACGTAGGCCGACGAGTCGAGCAGGATCCCGGAGGACGCCAGCGCGATCGCGGTCGTCGTCACCACCATCGCGCCGAACACCTGCTGGAAGAACATCGGCACGTTGCGCCTGCCCAGCCAGCGCGCCATCCCCCACACGACGGAGGTGAGCAGGAACGTCACGAGGGCCACGCCCGCGCCACCGCCGATGAGCACGGCGACGGCGCTCGCGAACGCGGAACGGGCGAGGCCCGCGGCGTAGCGCGGGTACGGGTGCGCGGCGTTGACCGCGATCGCCAACCGCTCGAACGCCTCGGAGGAGGTGAGCGGGACGTCCTGGTCGACGATGTCCTTGATCAGCGCGTCGATGGTCGTCAGCCGGGTGTAGTCCTGGGTGCGGTAGCGGACGTTGCGCATCGTCGTCACCGGACCGGCCTCGAGGCCGCGGTGGCAGCACATCGTGATCGTCGAGAACGCGATGTCCACGTCGCACGTCGGCAGGCCGTACGCGCTCGCGATCGAGAGCATGGTGTCGTGCGCGACCGCCGCGCCCGCCCCCGTCGCGAGCTGCACCTCACCGATGCGCAGGGCGAGGTCGAGCACGCGCAGGACCAGGGTCTCGTCGGCGACCTGCGGGCCGGGCATCGCCGGCAACAGGTTCTCGCGGACGGTCGGTGCGTCGATCGCCGCCCGCCGGAGGTCCTCGGCGGACGGGAGCGGGACGTGTCGGCGGAACGAGCCGGCGGCTCGCTGGGCCACCCCCACGGGCGGCGCCTCCTCTCGGGGCTCGGGAGTGGCGTGGTCGGGTCTCGACCGCCGCATCCCGGGAATCTTCATGCGTGTCACCTCGTGGGACGCCTCGATGGGTGGGGCGTTGTCGGGGACCTGCTCGGTCGTCGGTGTGATCCGCACCCCCGGGCGGCCCGACCGGGCCCGCGGTGGGGCCCCTACGATGGTGCCTGGTGCCGGCGTAGCTCAATCGGCAGAGCACTCGCCTTGTAAGCGAAAGGTCCGGGGTTCGATTCCCCGCGCCGGCTC
>NZ_DASXJS010000172.1:0-21144 GCF_036497245.1 Actinomycetospora sp.
CGCGGCGGGGGTCCCGCTGCGCCTCGCCGACCCGGCGGTGGCGGCGCTGGTGCGCCCCGGCGCGCTGGTGGACGTCGTCGGGGGCGCCGGGATCGGCGGCGGGGACGGGGTGGTGCTCGCGACGGGAGCGCGGGTGCTGACGGTGCTCCCCGGCGAGGAGCGCACGGCGTCGGCGCCCCTCGTCCTGGTCGCGCTGCCGGGACCCGAAGCGGCGCGGGTGGCCGCCGCGACGGTCGGGCAGGAGGTGACCCTGACGCTCCGATGAGTCTTGTCGCATGTGCATGGTTGTTGCTGAAGCCTGCAACAGTGTCGATCATCGTCGCCGCCCGGGCGCGGAGGTCGTCGCCGCCTGGTGGGACGCCGCCGCCCGGCAGCTCGATCCGCACCCTCACCTCCGACCGGCGACGACCCGCGGGGCGGTCCGGGCGAGCACTTCGGCGGTCGGACCGCGGTCGACGACCCGGCCCGCGTCGAGCACGACGGTCGTGCCCGCGACCTCCCCGACGAGCTCCAGGTCGTGGCTGACCAGCACCAGCGTCGCGCCGTGCTCGCGCCGGACGCCGTCGAGCACCGCGACCAGCTCGTCCCGGTGGTCGGCGTCGAGGGCAGAGGTCGCCTCGTCCGCGACGATGACGGCGGGCCGCGCCAGCAGGGCGCGGGCTATCGCCGCCCGCTGGAGCTGACCACCCGAGAGCGCCCGGGGTCGGCGGCCGGCCGTGGCCTCGTCGACCGCGAGCGTCCCCAGGACCTCGACGGCCTCCGCCGTCGCCGCGCCGGCGTCCCGACCGCGGAGGCGCGTCGCCGGGCGGGCCACCTGCTCGAGCACGGCGCGGTGCGGCGCGAACGTCGAACGCGGGTCCTGGTGGATGTACTGCACGGCGCGGCGCCCGTGGCGGTCGCGGTCGAGGGCGTCGGGACGCAGCACCGTCCCGCGGACCTCGACGACCCCGGACCGTGCGACGGCGAGGCCCGCCAGGGCCCGCGCGAGCGTCGTCTTACCGGCGCCCGAGGGCCCGATCACCGCCACCGCCGCCCCGGCGTCCGCGTCCAGGTCGACCCCGTCGAGGATCGCGCGGCCGTCCCCGGTCACGACCGTGAGGCCCCGCGCCCGCAGCCGGGGGTGCGTCGTGGCGGGCGCGGGGTCGGCCATCGGCGGCCTCCCGGGAACGTCGAGGACCTCGGCCGCGGGGCCCTGCGCCTCGACACGGCCACCGCGGACCGCCAGCGCCTCGTGGGCCAGCGCACGGGCCAGGTCGTGGTCGTGGGTGAGCAGCACGAGCGCCACCCCGGACGCGGCGAGCCCGGCGAGGCTCTCGAGGAGTGCCCGCGTGGTGTCCGGGTCCAGCCCGGTGGTCGGCTCGTCGAGGACGACGACGTCGGGTCCGGTGACCAGGGCCAGGGCGAGCGCCATCCGTTGCTGCTGGCCGCCGGAGAGCTGGTGCGGGAAGCGACGGGAGAGCTCGTGGGCAGGTAGCTGCGCGGCTCGCAACGCCGCGCGGACCGCCGACGACCGGGCCACGCGATCGGCCCCGTGGACGACGGCGGCCATCTCGTCGAGCACCGCGCCGACGCGGCGCAGGGGGTCGAGCACCGCGCCGGGGTGCTGGGGCAGGTAGCCCACGCGCCCGGCCGGTGCGGCGCGGCCGGCGCCCACGAGCTCCGTGCCGCCGACCCGGACGCTCCCCGTGAGTGCCACCCCGGGAACCGTCGCGCCCAACAGGGCCAGACCGAGCGTGCTCTTGCCCGACCCGGACGGCCCGACGACGGCGAGCACCCCGCCGGCGTGCAGGTCGACCTCGACCCCGGCGAGGAGCTCGACGGCGCCCGCCCGCGCGTGCAGGGAGCGCACGGACAGCACCGGCCCGGGCGTCACAGGTGGTCCCGGCGGTCGAGCAGCCGGTCGGTCAGCAGGTTCGTGCCCGCGCACAGGGCGACCACGAGCACAGCGGGCACGACCAGCGTCACGGGTGCGAGGAAGAGCGAGCCGCCGTTCTGCTGGATCACCACGCCCCAGTCCGCCGAGGTCGGTTCCAGGCCGGCCCCGAGGAAGTTCGCGCTGGTCAGGACGGTGACCACGAGCACCACCCTGGTCCCGGCGTCCACCACCAACGCTCCGAGGGCGGCCCGGGCGGGCTCGAGCAGGTGGGAGCGCCACCACGGTTCGCCCGCCTGGATCTGGGCCTCCTGGACCGCGCGCCGGCCCGGGGCGCGCGCGGCGCTGCGGACCAGCCGCACCAGCGCGGGCAGCTGGACGAACGCGGCGCCGAGGATCAGCCACGCCGCGCCGCGGCGCCCGGTGGCCGCGAGGACCAGCAGGACGAGCAGCGGCGGGAGCACGAGAGCCACGTCGACGAGGCGCAGCCCGGCGGTGTCCAGCCGGCGGCGCCGGGTCGCGGCGAGCAGCAGGCCCAGCGGCGTGCCCACCGCGTAGGCGAGGGCCAGCGCGCCGACGGTGAGGCCGACGACCGACAGGCCGCCGGTCAGCGCGAGCCCCAGGACGTCCCGCCCGTAGACGTCGGTGCCGAGCACGGTGCCCTCGCTCCCGGGCGGCAGCAGCGGCGTCGTGCCCGGTGGCGTCCGCGGCGCGACGAGGGGACCGACGAGCGCGGCCAGCAGCGGGATTCCCGCCAGCAGGGCCCCGACGACGAGGGCCGCGTCCGGGCGCCGGGTCACGCGAGCGCCTCGCGGTGGGGCGCGAGCCGGTCGGACACCAGGTCCGCGGCCAGGTTGACCAGCACCGTCGTCGTCGCGAACAGCAGGGCGTATCCCTGCACGAGCGGGAGGTCCCGGCCCTCGACGGCGTCCACGAATCCCGCGCCGACACCGGGGAGCGCGAACAGCGCCTCCACGACGACCACGCCGCCCAGCAGCCCGTCGACGACCCGGGCGAGCTGCTGCACCGTCGGGGGGACGGCGCCCGGCAGGACGTGGCGCCACAGCAGGGTGCGCTCGGCCATCCCGAGGCGGCGCAGGTGCACCACGTACTCGGCGCGGTCGGTCTCGACGACCCCGACCCGGATCTGGCGTGCGAGCCGGCCGACCTGGTTCAGGGCCAGCACGACGACCGGCAGCACGAGCACCGCCGGTCCGGTGAAGCTGCCACCGCCCGCCGTCGCCGGGAGCCACCCGAGGCCGACCGCGAAGACGGCGACCAGCACGAGCCCCGAGGCGAACTCGGGGATCGCCTGGCCCGCGGTGGCGAGCGCGGTGATCACCCGGTCGGTCACCGACCCCGGCCGCCTGCCCGCCGTGACGCCCGCGGCGAGCGCGACGGGGACGAGGACGGCGAGCGCCGACCCGGCCACGGTGGCGGTGCTCGCCAGTCGGCCCGCGAGCTCGTCGGCCACCGGCACCCCGGTGACCAGCGAGCGCCCGGGGTCTCCGGTGAGCACGCCACCCGCCCAGTCGGCGAAGCGCAGGACCACCGGCCGGTCGAGGCCGAGCTGGGCGCGCAGGGCCGCCACCTGCTCGGGGGTGGACTGCTGGCCGAGGACGACCTCCGCGGTGTCGCCGGGCAGCACGGTGGTCAGCGCGAACACGATCACCGACACCGCGGCGAGCTGCCCGGCCGCGACGGCGACGCGTCCGGTCAGTCGTCGCGGCAGGCTGCGCGGCCGGTCGACGGGCCGGGGCGACGGCGCGGTGGTCGTCACGGGACGGTCAGCCCAGGCGGGCCCGGTCGAACCGTGCCCACTGGTCGGTGTTCGGCCGGGCGAGGAGCACCCCGCCCAGCTCGGCGGCGATCCCGACGTGGTTGTCGGCGGCGGCCCAGACGAGCATCCCCGACGAGGCCCGGATGAGCTCCTGGGCCCGCGCGTAGCTCGCGATCCGGGCGGGCTCGTCCGACGTCGCGACGGCCGCGGCGGAGAGCGCGTCGATCTGCGGGTCCCGGTAGCCCGTGAAGTTGCGGGCGGTGGCGCTGCTGACCATCCGCCGGCCGATGTAGTCGGGCAGTGGGAGCGATCCGACGCTGCTCACCGAGGACACCCCCTGGGACCGGATCGTGGCGTAGTAGCTGTCGGGCGGCACGGTGCGAGGGACCACCTGCAGGCCGATCTCCCCCAGCTGCTGGGCGATCACCCCCGCCGCCGCCTGGTAGATCGGGTCGCTCGTGCTGGTCTGCAGCTCGATCCGCGACCCGGTCGCCCCGGCCTGCCCGACGAGGGCGCCTGCCCGCTCGACGTCCCGGGTCACCTGCGGGACGGACGTGTCGTAGTACTGCGCGCCCTGCCCGAAGAGATCGTTCCCGACCTGCCCCTTCCCGAGCAGCGCGACCCGCACCAGAGCCTCCCGGTCGAGTCCGAGCGTGACGGCCTCGCGTAGGCGGGGGTCGGAGAAGGGCGGGCGGTCGACCCGCAGGTAGAGGAACTGCGACGCCGAGCCCGGCGCGGAGAGCACCCTCGTCCGGGAGTCGGTCCCGAGCGACACCGCGCTGGAGGCCCGCAGGTCGAACGCGTAGGCGACCTGCCCGGAGAGCAGGGCCCCGACCCGGGCCTGCTCCTCGTCGACCGGGACGAACTCGAGCTCGCGGCTCGGCGGGGCGCCGCCCCAGTAGGCCGGGTTCGCCGCGTAGAGCGCGGGCCCGCCCGGAGTGAACGACACCCATCGGAAGGGCCCGGTCCCGATCGGGCGGGCGAACGACGTCGTGCCCTGCGGGACGATCTCGGTCCCCGGCGCCGCCCAGGAGAGCGGGAAGAGGAAGTTCGGCGCGGTCAGGACCACCTCGACGTCGCGGGGGCCGAGCGCCCGGCTCGCGGTCAGGTCCACCGTCGTGAAGAGCTTCGCGGCGGTCGCCCCCGTCGCGGGGTCGGCGATGCGGCAGAACGTGGCGAGCACGTCGTCGGGGGTGAGCGGCCTTCCGTCGTGGAAGCGGGTCTCCCGCAGGCGGATGCGCCAGCGCATGCCGGTCGGGTCGACCTCCCACGACTCGGCGAGCCGCGGGACCGCGCCCATCTCCTCCGACCAACCGGTCAGCGTGTCGAAGCACGCCTTCGCCCGGGCCTGGTCGACGTAGTTCAGCACCACGTGCGGGTCGAGGTTCTCCCGCGAGCCGCCCCCGGCGAACGCGACCCGCAGCCGGTCCTCCGAGGCCGCCGACCCGCACCCGGAGAGCAACGGCACCGCCCCGAGCGCCAGCCCTCCCCCGAGCGCACCCGCCAGCACGGCCCGTCGAGTCGGTCGACCCTCCGACATCACACCTCCCAGTGCGATACCTCAACAAGTAATGAGATGAGAGTATCGCGACGCTCCGCGTCCAGAGCGTGGCGCCGGGTGACGCTGGGCGTCGCCCCTGTGTCAGCGATGCGGCATCGCTGACACCGCGCTTGATCAGCAGCACAGCACGCAGGCCGACCGCGCTCCGAGCCTGCGCTGTGTGCCCCTCGTCGAAGCGGGCGCCCGGGCGTGACAGCAATGGCCCGTTGCTGTCATCTGACGAGCGGAAGGCGCCGCTCAGCCGTGATGCGGCGGGCGCTGGTCGTCGTACCAGCGACGGTCCCGCCCGGTGTCCCCGCGCGCCCGGTCGGCGTCGTCGCGCTCGTCGGCGCTCGCGCCGGAGTCCTCGCCGAAGAGCGCCTCGCGCGTGCGACGGCGGGCGGCTGCCGCATGCGCCTCGGCGTCAAGAACCTCGGCGTCAGGAACCTCGGCGTCAGGGACGTCGTCGGGGTCCCCGACCGGGGTCAGTTCTCCTCCAGCCCCGAGAGCTCGGCGATGACGTGCGAGATCAGCGGGGTGAGGGTGGCCATGCCGTCGCGCACCGCCGCGCGGGAGGCCGCGAGGTTCACGACCAGCGTCGATCCCGACACGCCGACCAGGCCCCGGGAGAGGCCGGCGTCGACGGCGCCCGCGGCCAGCCCGGACGCGCGGATCGCCTCGGCGATGCCCGGGATGGGGCGATCGAGCACGCCTGCCGTGGCGTCCGCGGTCACCGCTCGCGGAGCGACCCCGGTGCCGCCGACGGTGACGACGAGGTCGACGCCGCCGATCACAGCCGTGTTCAGGGCGTTGCGGATGGCCACCGACTCGCCGGGCACGACGATGGTCCCGTCGACGACGAGCCCCGCCTCCCCGAGCAGTTCGGTGACCAGGGGACCGGTGGCGTCGGGGACCTCGCCGGTGGACGCCCGGTCGTCGACGATCACGACCAGGGCCCGGCCCAGCAGATCGTCGTCGCCGCCCCCGAGGGAGTCGTCCTGCATCGCCGCCGTCGACCGCGGGTGTTCCATGCCCGAGACCCTAGCGAGCCGACCGCGGACCCCGCCGCCGGATTGCCCGACGCTACCGTGGCCGGCGTGCGCGTCCTCCTCACCGGCGGTGCCGGGTTCATCGGTTCGGCCATCGCCGACCAGCTCGCCGACCGCGGCCACACGCCCGTACTGCTGGACGCGCTGCTCCCGCAGGCGCACGCGGAGGGCAAGGCACCGGAGTGGACCGACCGCTTCGAACTGGTCCACGGCGACGTCCGGGACGCCGGTCTGCTCGACCGCCTGCTCCCCGAGGTGGACGCGATCTGCCACCAGGCCGCGATGGTCGGGCACGGCGTCGACCCGAACGACGCCCCCGCCTACGCGGAGAACAACGACGTCGCCACCGCGGTTCTGCTCGCCGCGATGTACCGGTCGCACCACACGAAGCTGGTCATGGCGAGCTCGATGGTCGTCTACGGCGAGGGCCGCTACTCGTGCCCGGAGCACGGCGTCCAGCCGCCGCCGGCGCGGACGCAGGGCGACGTCGACGCCGGGCGCTACGACCTGCCGTGCCCGGTCTGCGGCCGGGACCTGCAGGGCGAGCTCGTGCCCGAGGGCGCGGCCCTCGAGCCGCGCTCGACCTACGCCGCGACCAAGCTCGCCCAGGAGCACCTCGCCGTCGCGTGGGCCCGCGCGACCGGCGGCCGGGTGTTCGCGATGCGCTACCACAACGTGTACGGCCCGCGGATGCCGCAGAACACGCCGTACGCGGGCGTGGCGTCGATCTTCCGGTCGGCGCTGGAGCGCGGCGAGGCCCCGCGGGTGATGGAGGACGGGCGCCAGCGGCGCGACTTCGTGCACGTCAGCGACGTCGCGGGCATCAACGTGGCCGCGCTCGAGGCGGCCCGGGACATCACCTCCGAGGGGACCTGCACGCCGCTGAACGTCTGCTCCGGCGAGGTCCGGACGATCTCGGACCTCGCCACCCAGCTGGCGAGCGCGATGGACGGCCCGGCGCCGCAGGTCGTCGGCGGGGCACGCCCGGGCGACGTCCGGCACGTCACCGCCGACCCGGCCCGCGCGGCCGAGGTCCTGGGCTTCCGGGCCGCCACCCCGTTCGCCGACGGCATCACCCGGTTCGCCACCGACCCGCTGCGCGCCGCCGTCTCCTGACGGCGGGGATCACCAGGTGGTGAGCAGCAGGCTGTTCACGGTGATCGCCAGCGCGGCCTGCGCGAGCAGCCACCAGCGCGCCGAGCGGGGCGGGAGCATCGCGCACGCGAGCACGGCCCACGTCGCGAACGGGAGCCAGATCCGCTCCACCTCGGACTTCGACAGCCCGGACACGTCCGCGGCGGCGACCGCCAGCAGGACCGCCCCGACCAGCAGCACCACGGCCAGGGGGGCCCGCCGCGGCCACCACACGAGGCGCCGCACGCCCGCGACCGCCGCGGGCCCGATCGCGAGGGCGAACGCCGCGAGGTTCGCCCACACCCAGTACGTGTACGGACGCAACAGCCCGTACTCGCCGACCTGGTAGTAGCGCAGCTTGACCTGCTCGTATCCGTCGAGCCACCAGTACCCGCCGTACGCGAACAGCCCGACGACGGCGGCCGCCCCGACCGCGCCCGCCAGGAGCGGGGACCAGCGCCGTACCAGGACCGCGACCGCGATCGGGACCAGGCCGCCCGCGACGAGGCCGTAGGACAGGAAGAGCGCGCCGCCGAGGACGACCCCGCCGAGCAGGCACAGCGTCGCGCCGAGCACCCCGCGGCGCACCGCCCCGAGCGCGAGGAACGCGACGCCCCAGGCGAACACCGCGGCGAACATCCCGTCGGCCGACACCCCGACCCACACCGCGCCCGGGACGAGCACGCCGAACGGCAGGTAACGACGCGCCAGGTCCCGACCCGCCGTCACGGTCTCCGGCGCGAGCAGTTCCACCCGTCCGCCGACCCTGGCCCCCGCGGCGCCGAAGCGTTGCCCGCCGAGCGCCCCGACCGCCACCGCCACCGCGACCGGCGCCGACGCGCCCAGCAGCAGCGTCGCCAGACCCGCCGGCTCCCCGCCCGGGCCGAACAGGTCGCCGACCCACACGTAGAACAACGTCGCCAGCGGCGGGTGGCCCGACGAGTGGGTGACGAGGGTGTCGGGAGTCATCCCGACGATGCGGTCGGTGAACGTCGTCAGGAACGGCCCGAGCCCGGGGAAGCGCCGCACCTCGACGAGGTACTCGGTCGGCGTCGTGAGCCGGTCGACGACGCCGACCTGGTAGCCGTCGATCAGCGCCAGCCCGAGCGTCCACGCCGCGGACGCGACGTAGGCCAGGCCCAGCAGCGGCCCCCAGCGCAGGCGTGCGGCGACCCCGGGCCCGGCGAGCGCGACGAGCAGGGCGACGACGACCGCGGTGATCCCGCCCGGGGCGAAGTGCGGCAGCCAGTCGGCGAGCAGCGGCGGCCACCCGGCGAGGATCGTCACCCCCCGGTGGATCTCGGCCCAGCCGTCGACGCAGGCCCAGGCGACGAGCGCGGCAGCGAGCAGCACCGCGACGAGATCACCCGGCAGCCGGGGCCCCCGACGGCGGCCGTCACCGGAACCACCCGGCGTGACGGCGCCGCCGTCGTCGTCGTGGGGGCGCGTGGCCCCGAGCACGGTCGTCACGGCCACGGAGAGTACGAACCGGACGTGGCGACCCGGTGAGCCGGGCCCACCCGGACGTGGAATGTCCTCCGGACGGCGGTTCCCGGCCGGGCACGGACGATCCGGGGCTCCGCCCCCGCGTGCGGGCCTTCACGGGCGACCTCATAGCGTGATCGCGGTGAACGGCCGTGTGGATGTCGTGCTCCCGTGTCTCAACGAGGTCGAAGCGCTGCCCACGGTGCTGGACGCGCTCCCCGACGGGTTCGACGCGGTCGTCGCCGACAACGGCTCCACCGACGGCACCCCCGAGCTCGCGGCGGGTCGCGGCGCCCTCGTGGTGCACGAGACCCGCAAGGGGTACGGCGCCGCCGTGCACGCGGGGCTCGAGGCCACCCGGACCGAGGTGGTCGCGGTCATCGACGCCGACGGCTCGCTCGACCCGGCGGAGCTCCCGGCGATGGTCACCCTGCTGCACGACACCGGTGTCGACCTCGTCGTCGGGCGGCGGGTGCCGGTCGCGCGCGGGACCTGGCCGTGGCACGCCCGGCTGGGCAACCTCGTGCTCTCGGGGCTCATGCGGGTGCGGGGCGTGGGGGTCCGCGACATCGCGCCGGTGCGGGTGGCCCGCAGGCAGGCCCTGCTCGATCTCGGGATCACCGACCGGGCCTTCGGCTACCCGCTCGAACTGCTCATCCGTGCCGGCTCCGCCGGCTGGCGGATCCGTGAGATCGACGTGGCCTACCGGCCGCGGGCAGGGGGGCGATCGAAGGTGTCCGGCTCGGTGCGCGGCACGGTCCGCGCCGTACGAGACATGACCCGGGCGCTCGCCCGAACACCGCACACCGCACCGCCCGCCGACCCGGCCGGGGGACGGCCGAACCGATGAGCACCCCCGATACGAACGCGACGATCATGCAAGCCGACCAGGCAGGATCCCGGGGGTCCGGCGCCGACGCGAGCGCCGGACGCGTCGGCCGTGTGGTGATCGTGCTCGCCAAGGCGCCGGTCCCGGGACGGGCCAAGACCCGGTTGAGTCCCCCGGCGACGCCCGAGGGTGCCGCCGGGCTGGCCGCCGCCGCGCTCCTCGACACGCTCGACGCCGCCGCCGCGACCCCGGGTGCTCGGGTCGTCGTCGCCCTGGAGGGCTCTCCCGCGCACGGTGTGCGCGGCGACGAGATCACCGCCGCGCTGGCCGGGCACACCGTCGTGCCCCAGCGCGGGGACTCCCTCGGGGAGCGCATCGCCGCCGCCCACGCCGATGTCGCCCGGACCTACCCGGACGCGGTCACCGTGCAGATCGGCATGGACACCCCCCAGCTCGACGCGGGCCTGCTCGATGACGCATTGCGCACCGTCGAATCGGGGACGGCCGCGGCGCTGGGCCTCGCGCTCGACGGCGGCTGGTGGGCCGTCGCGCTGGCCGACCCAGGGCACGCCGGGCTCATCACCGACGTGCCGACCTCCACCGACGAGACCGGCAGGCGCACGCTCGCGGCGCTGCGGGCCGGGCTCGGCCACGACGCGGTGACGGAGCTGCCGCCGCTGTCGGACGTGGACACCGCCGACGACGCCGTCCGCGTGTCCGAGCTGGTCCCCCATGGTCGTTTCGCCCGCGCGGTCGGCGACCTCCTGCCCGTTCCCGGAGGTGTCAGCCCGTGACGTCCCTGTCGCCGATGACCCATCCGTTCGCCGTGGTCGACGCGGCCCGCGAGCAACCGGTCCCGGCGACGGCCGTCGCGCCCGACGCCCTCGAGTACCCCGCGGACGACCCACGTTCGCGCAACGGCTGCCGGGCCGTCGCTGCCGGGGACGCCACCGTCTTCGACGCGGCACTCGCCGGACGCAGCCACCGCCTGGTGCGCGCCGACGGGGTCGTGCTCCCGCTGGCCGTGCAGCGCTGGCAGGACGACGCCGACGGCGACGACGGGTGGCTGCTGGAGCGATGTCTCGGCGCGACCCTCGACCTCGGGTGCGGGCCGGGACGGCTCGTCGTCGCCCTCGCCGACCGCGGGGTGCCCGCCCTCGGCGTCGACGTCTCCGTGCAGGCGGTCGAGCGGTGCCTGCAGCGGGGGGCCGCGGTGCTGCACCGCGACGCCTTCGAGCGCCTGCCCGGCGAGGGTCGCTGGGAGCACGTGGTGCTCGCCGACGGCAACATCGGCATCGGCGGGGACCCGGTGGCGCTGCTCCGGCGCTGCCGCGACCTGCTCGCCGAGACCGGCACGGTGCTGCTCGAGGTGGAGCCCGGCGCCGAGTTCTGGCAGGGCGCCGCGCACCTGGTCAGCGACGAGGGGCCCCGGGAGGAGGCGCCCGAGGCGACCTGCCCCACCGGCACCTGGTTCCCGTGGGCCGTGATCGGGCCGGAGGCCGTCGACGAGGTCGCGGCGGCGGCCGGGCTGTGGGTCACCGAGCGCTCGGCCCCCGAGGAGATGGACGCGACCGGGCGGTCGTTCGCGGTGCTCAGGAGGTCGTAGGTGCGCTTCGCGCTTGTGAGCACTTTCCGGTGCTATAGCACCGGAAAGTGCTCACGAGCGCGAAGCGCACCTACCGTCCCCCGATCACCCGGCTCCCCAGGGTCACCGGGACCGGTCGGGGCGCCGCGCCGGTGCTCGTCACGGTCAGCGTCACCACCTGATTCGGCGCGCTGGACTGGATCGCCGCGACGAGCGCGTTCGCGTCCTCGATCACCCGGTTGTCGACCTTCGTGACGAGGTCGCCCGCGGCGATCCCGGCGGTCGCGGCGGGTGAGCCCGGCGTCACGTTCGCGACGGTGGCGCCGCGCGGCCCGCCGTTGGCGAGCTGTACCCCGATGATCGCCTGGGTCGCCCGGCCGGTCTGCACGAGCTCGGTGGCGATCCGCCGGGCCTGGTTGACCGGGATCGCGAACCCGAGGCCGATCGAGCCGCCCTCCTGCCCCGACCCGCCCCCCGAGGGCACGCTCGCGATCGCGGTGTTGACGCCGATCACGTGGCCGGCCGAGTCGGCGAGCGGGCCACCGGAGTTGCCGGGGTTGATCGCGGCGTCGGTCTGGATGGCGTCGATGGTGCTGTCCGCCCCGGAGCTGGATCCGCCCGCCGCGACCGGACGCTGCACCGCCGACACGATGCCGGTGGTCACCGTCCCCTGCAGCCCCAGAGGCGACCCGACCGCGAGGACGGCCTGGCCCTGGCGCAGCCGGTCGGAGTCGCCGAGGACGGCGGGCTGCAGGCCGCTCATCCCGCTCGCCCGCACCACCGCGATGTCGGCGGCGGGGGCCGCGCCGACCAGCGTCACCGGGGCGACGCGCCCGTCGGAGAAGACCGCCTGGAGGCCGCTCCCGCGTCCGGCGGCGAGCACGTGGTTGTTGGTCATGATCAGGCCGTCCGGAGAGATCACGACGCCCGAGCCCTCACCGGCCGCGCCCAGGATCTGCACGGTGCTCGGCAGCACCGTCGCCGCGATCGCCTCGACCGAACCGGCGGGCGGCGGAGGCAACGGGTCGCCCGCCGAATCGGAGGTCGCGAGCGAGGTCCCGGAGGTGGAGCCGCCCGAGGCGAGCGACCCCGCGATCGCGCCGCCGATCAGCCCGGCGACGAGGGCGACGAGCGCGACCAGGATCAGTCCGGTCCGGCCGACCGCACCCGCCCCGTCGCGGCCACCGCTCCGGACCCGGTCGAGGAAGCCCGGCCGGGTGTCGTCGGGATCGGGGGCGGACCCGGTGTGGGGGTCCGGGGCGGGCGCGCCGCCCCAGCCGGCACCGGGATCGGCGGCGAACCCGCCGGGCGGGGTCGCCGTCATGCCCCGCGACGACGGACCCGATGACGGGCCCGACGACGAGCCCGACGACGACGAGCCCCCGGCCGCCGGGGTGCGGCCCCACCCGTAGTCGGCTCCGTCGCCGGGCGGGTACTGCCCCGCCGGGGCCTCCGTCGTCGGTGAGCTCGCGGGCACGTGCCCGCCGAACGGCGCCCCGGCCCACGACCGCGGGGCCTCCTCGTCGGAGGCGTCACCCCAGCGCACCCCGGGGCCGCCCGGGCGCGCGTAGCCGGTGCCGAGGCCGGGTCGCTGCTCGGTGGCCGGGTCCTGGCCCGCCGGAGCCCCCGAGCCCCGCCCCGTCGCGCCCGGCTCGTCCGGTTCCGTGCCCTCGGACGGGCCGCCCCGGGGCGGGCGCGGGTCGCTCTCGCTCATACACCCAGCCTCCCCCATCTCCGCCGACCTGCGCCCGCCGGGAACGCCGCCGCCGGAGCGAGCACCCCCGTCCGGCCCACTCCCGGGGAGTCCGCGCCCGGTCGGCGCCCCGGTCGGGGAGCCGACCCGCACGCGACGCGGCATCCGGGAGGATCACGGTGATGAGTGCGACGACGGCGCCCGGGGACGGGAGCGGCGAGGACCCCGCACCGGTCGAGGACGACCGGCGCGATCGACCCGCCGCGCCGTCGGGCTGGCACGTCCTGCTCGAGATCCCGCTGCGGCGCCGGGTCGCGATCCTGGTGTCGGTCGGCGCGGGCCTGCTGGTGGCGCTGATCTCGGTCGCGGTGTTCTTCACCGCGTACCGCGCGCTCTACGACCAGCTCGACGAGAGCCTCGTCGAGCGCGCCACCGCCGCGTCGTCCAGCGACCTCGCCGACCCGACGCTGCTGCTCAAGGTCGTCTCCTCCGACGCCCTGGCCGCCGGCGACTTCCGGGTGGCGCTCGTCGGCCCCACCGGCCGCTACATCTCCATCCGGGGCAACGAGCCGCCGATCGGTCCGCCCGAGGCCGAGGTGGCGGCCGGGAAGCCGCAGCCCCCGCGGACCGGTTTCGTCGACGGCGCCGCGTACCGGGTGGTGGCGGTGCAGTCGGGGAACGGGCGCGCGCTCGTGCTCGCCCAGGAGCTCGACCCCACCCGGCGGACCCTCTCGCGGCTGGCGATCGTGCTCGTCGTCGTGGGCGGCATCGGCGTGGCGCTCGCCGCGGTGGTGGGCGTCGCCATCGCCCGGGCCGGGCTGCGCCCCGTGGAGCGGCTGATCTCGACGACGGAGCGGGTCGCGCGCACCGGCGACCTGCAGCCGATGGCGGTCACCGGCGGGGACGAGATCGCCCGGCTCACGCGCAGCTTCAACGCGATGCTGGCCGCGCTGGCGTCGTCGATCGAACGGCAGCGCCGCCTCGTCGCCGACGCCGGGCACGAGCTGCGCACCCCGCTGACCTCGCTGCGGACCAACCTGGAGCTGCTGGTCGCCGCCGAGGAGGGGGCCGCGTCGGGGCGCCCGGACGCGCCACGGCTCTCCGACGAGGACCGCGCGGAACTGACCGCCGACCTGCGGGCCCAGATCGACGAGCTCGCCCAGCTGGTGGGCGACGTCGTCGAGCTCGCCCGCGACGACCCTCCGGAGATCGCCGCCGAGCACCTCGACCTGTCCGAGGTGGTCGAGCGGGCGCTGGACCGGGCGCGACCGCGGGCCCCCGCCGTCCGGTTCGCCGCCGAGCTCGCCACGTGCGAGGTGGTCGGCGACGCCAGCGCACTGGAGCGGGCGGTGCTGAACCTGCTCGACAACGCCGCGAAGTGGAGCCCGCCGGGCGGAGAGGTGCGGGTGGTGCTTCGCGCGGGCGTGGCCCCGGAGCGGCCGGGCACCGCGGTCCTCGAGGTCGCCGACGCCGGGCCCGGGATCGCGCCCGAGGAGCGTGAGCTGGTGTTCGACCGCTTCTTCCGCTCCGCCGACGCCCGCACCATGCCCGGCTCCGGGCTGGGCCTCTCGATCGTCGCGCAGACCGCCGTCCGTCACCACGGCGGCGTCTCCGCGCAGGAGGCGCCGTCGGGCGGCGCGCTGCTGCGGTTCTGGATCCCCCGCGCGTAGGTGGCCTCCGGCCTCGTGAGCACTTTCCGGGGCTATGACACCGGAAAGTGCTCACCAGCCGGAGGCACCTAGCCGGGCGCGCGCCGGCTGCGGACGACCCCGGACGGCGCTCACCGCCACCGCGGTCACGCCCTGCGCGAGGAGGTCGGCGGAGTCCACGACGACGCTCACGGCCCACCCCGTCGCCCGGCGCACGTCCTCCACCCCCGACAGTGCGGCCCAGCGCCCCGCGGTCCTGCTCCGGTCCGCCATCGAACACTCCTTCCACTCGGCCCGACCGGACGCGGCCCGCCACAGACCGTCGTCCCGGTCCGCGGTATCACACCCGCTCGCCACATCCCATCGTCGCCCTCGGTAAGAACGACTTCCATCAGAGGTCTGTGTGAGTGGAACCGGTCGAGGGTTCGCGCGATCGGCGGTGACGAAACGACGAGGGACCCACGATCGGCGACTCTCCGTGTCCGGACCGTCCGACAACACCACTGTCCGGGGTATGACAGGGGTCACTCGTGCGCGACTCGTCGTGACCGGAACGCGATCGAACGCGCCGACGGCGCATCCCGGGCGGAGGACCCGTCGTTGATCCGGATGAGGGCACGTCGCCACGCACGGAGGTACACCACGATGACCTGGAGCGTCGGGTGAGCACTGCCCTCCGCGACCGTCCGCCGGCCCACCGCGGTGGCCCGCCGCCCGGAGGCCCGGACCCGTCGCGCCTGCGCCTCGTCCTCGGCGCCGTGCTCGCGGGCGCGGTGCTCGTGCTGCCGGTGGTCCTGCTCCACGGGCAGGGCTCCGACGAACCCGACGCGCCGCCGATCGCGACCTCGGACGCCCCCGCGCCGCAGGCCAGGGCCGCCATGGTCGACCCCCTCGTCGCCGGGCGGGCCCTCGCGGCCCGGCCCGCGACCGGACGCGGCGTCCTGGATTCGACCCTCGGCGACGTCGCGAGCCACTTCGACAACAGCGGCGGTTCGGGGCTCGTCTCCGGAGCGGCGCAGCCCCGCTTCGTCGGCGGCAAGGCGATCTCGTTCGCCGTGCCCGGTGGCGGTGAGCGCTCCGAGGTGCTGCCGCTGCTGCCCGAGTACCACGAGGGCGACGACCTCTGGGTGCACGACGTCAGCACGCTGCACGACCTGCCGACCGGCACCGACACCTGGCAGCTGATCCTGCAGTGGCACCAGCGCGGCGGGACCGGCTCGCCCCCGATCGCGCTCGAGGCGGGGAGCGGCCGGCTGCGCCTCGCGAACGTCGGCGGCGACCAGCAGGACGTGGGCGCGCTCGGCCCGGACGACACCGTCGACGTGGTCCTGCACGTCCACTTCTCCCGCGACCCGGACAAGTCCGTGGTCGACGTGTGGCGCAACGGCGTCGCGAAGGTGAAGAACTACCACCCGCCGCGCGGCACGATGATCGACGCAGGCGACTACCTCAAGGTCGGTCTCTACCGCGATCCCGCGATCACCCAGGACTCGTCGATGACCACGTCCCGCCTGGTCGTCGGCCCGACCGCCGCCTCGATCAACGCCACGGGGATCGCCCCGCGCTGACGTCCGGGGATACGCACGCGTCAGCGATGCGGCCCTATCGGCGTGCTCAGTTGCCTTGCTGACACACCGACGTCAGCAGCTCCACATCCTCGACGACGCCCGGTCACGCCAGCGGCAGCGTCAGGACGAACACCGCACCCGGGCTCCCGTCGTCCGGGGCCGTGCACACCAGGTCGCCACCATGTGCCCGCGCCGCCTCCCGCGCGATCGCGAGCCCCAGCCCGGCGCCCCCACCACGGGCACCGCCCGCGCCCCCGGACCGCGCCTCGTCCAGCCGCACCATCCGGTCGAAGACCCGCTCGCGCTCGCCCTCGGGAACCCCAGGTCCCTCGTCGCGGACCGCGACCCGGGCGACGCCGCCGTCGACCCCCACCGTCACCGTCACCCGGCCGTTCCCATGTCGCCGGGCGTTGGTGAGCAGGTTGGTCAGTGCCTGCCCGACCAGCTCCGCGTCGACCGCCACCTGTACCGGACCGGCCGCGGCGAGCACCGCGGGATCGTCGGGGCGGCGCACCGCGTCCCGGTCGGTCTCGACGCGGACGAGCTCGACCAGGTCGACCTCCTCGCGCTCGGGACGCAGGCCCGCGTCATAGCGCGCGAGGGTGAGCAGGTCGTCGACGATGCGCCCCGCGCGGCGGGCGTCGCGCACCAGCAGGGTCGCGAGCCGTTCCCGCGCCTCGGGGTCGAGCTCGGGCGCGGTGCCCGCCTCCGCGGTCGCGGCGATCCCGGCGAGCGGGGTGCGCAGCTCGTGGGCGGCATCGGCGACGAAGCGGCGGGTGCTCGCCTCCGAGGTCCGCGCCTGCGCCTCGGCACCCTCCAGCGCGTCGAGCATCTCGTCGAAGGCGGCCGCCGCGCGCCCGAGCTCGGTGTCGCGGCGGGCCGGGGTCAGCCGCTCCCCCCGTCGTCCGCCGGCGATGGAGCGGGCCAGCGAGGTCAGCGCGTCGAGCGGCGCCAGCGCCAGCCGCGTCGTCACCAGCAGCGCGGCGGCCGCGACGACGACCGCGATCCCGCCGACCAGCAGCAGCACCCGAAGCAGCCGTCGCTCGGCCGCGCCCTCCAGCGAGGGGTCCGCGGTCAGCGTCACGATGGACCCGGACGCGAGCCTGCGGGTCACCGTGCGGCGCGCCGAGGGCGAGGTGTCCGTGGCTCGATTCGCCGCCAGCACCGTCCCGTCCGCGCCGCGCACCACCACCGCGACCCCGCCGCCGAGCTCCACGCGGCGCACGATCTGCTCCGGCGCGAGCCCCTGGTCCCCGAGCTGCACGGCCTGCAGCGCACGCCCGTTCAACGTCGTCAGCGCCTCGGAGCGGGTCTGCACCGCGAAGATCAGGTCGGACACGACGACGACCACCAGGACGACGACGGCGACCACCACCACCGACGTCACGGTCACCCGCCGGCGCAGCGACGCGCCACCCCACCGGTTCACGACGCCGACCGGTACCGCGCGGTCGCGGTCATGACGGCGGCGCCTCCGCCGTGGCCTCCGCGCGCGCCACGTAGCCCTGCCCGCGCACGGTGTGGATGACCCGCGGGTCGCCGAGCTTGCGCCGCAGCGCGCTGACGTGGACCTCCACGACGTTGAGGTCGTACTCGTCCCAGCCCCACACCGCGCCGAGCAGCTGGGACTTGGACCGCACCCGGCCCCGGTTCGCAACGAGGTCGTGCAGCAGGCGCAGCTCGGTCGCGGTCACCGGGACCTCCCGCCCGGCGCGGGTGACCCGCCCGGCGTCGGGGTCGACGACGACGTCGGCGACCTCCACCGCGTCCCCGACCCCGCCGCTGCGGCGCAACAGCGCCTCGACGCGCGCGATCAGCTCGGCGAGCGCGAACGGCTTCACGAGGTAGTCGTCGGCGCCGGCGCGCAGCCCACGGACCCGGTCGGCGACGCCGCTGCGCGCGGTCAGCAGGATGACCCCGGCACTCGTCGCCCGGACCGCCGGCAGCAGCGCGTACCCGTCGCGGCCGGGGAGCATGACGTCGAGGACGACGACGTCGGGCGTGAACGTCGCGAGGTCGTCCTCCAGGCGGGCGCCGTCGGCGCGGGCCAGCACCTCGTGACCGACGCCGGTCAGCGCCGTCGTCACCGACGCCAGGATGGGTTCGGAGTCCTCGACGACGAGGACCCGCGCGGGGCGTTCCACGGCTGGTCCGCGGTCAGGCGTCGGCACGCAGGACGTAGCCGACCCCGCGCACCGTGTGGATCAGCCGCGACTCGCCCTCGGCCTCGGTTTTGCGCCGCAGGTAGCCGACGTAGACCTCGAGCGCGTTGCCGGTGGTCGGGAAGTCGTAGCCCCAGACCTCCTCGAGGATCCGGCTCCGGGTGAGCACCCGGCGCGGGTTCGCGATGAGCAGTTCGAGCAGCGCGAACTCGGTGCGGGTCAGCGTGATCGGCCGGTCGGCGCGGGTGACCTCGCGGGTCACGGGATCCAAGGAGAGGTCGGCGAACTTGAGCGGCTCGGGGTACTCGTCGCGGTCCTCGGGCGAGGTCCGGCGCAGCAGCGCCCGCAGCCGCGCGAGGAGCTCCTCCAACGCGAACGGCTTCGCGAGGTAGTCGTCGGCGCCCGCGTCCAGCCCCGCGACCCGGTCGGAGACGGCCTCCCGGGCGGTGAGCACCAGCACCGGCAGGTCGTCGCCCGAGCTGCGCAGCCGCCGGCACACCTCGAGGCCGTCGAGGCGCGGCATCATCACGTCGAGCACGAGCGCGTCGGGGCGCTCCGCCGTGATCGCGTCGAGGGCCTGCTGGCCGTCGGTGGCGAGGTCGACCTGGTACCCGTTGAACGCCAGGGACCGGCGCAGGGAGTCGCGCACGGCCCGGTCGTCGTCGACGACGAGGATCCGCATGGGCACAGTCTGGACGTGTGGGCTGAGACGGTGCTGAGACGGCGTCGGTGGCCTGCGGCCTCGTGAGCACTCAATGGGGCTATAGCGACATTGAGCGCTCACGAGCGGGGAACGCACCGTCAGAATTCCACCCGCATCAGCCCCACGACCTCGGCCCGCCAGTCGGCGTACGCCTTGCCGATCCCCTCGTCGCCGCCCGAGGGCGACGGCGCCTCGCCGCCCCCGCCGCTGAGCCGCGCGACGATCTGGTCGGCGGTCCACGTGTGGTCCACGGTGCGGACCGTGAGCCGCTCGGGGGCCCGCTCGGCGCGCAGGGCGTGGGCGAGCACGCGCATGAGGGCGACGCGGGCCTCGCGGTCGTCGGGGGCGTCGACGTCGATGTTGGTCTGACCGCCGACGAGCATCACCGTCGCCTCCGGCGCGAGGGAGGGCAGCACCGTGGCCGCTGCCCGGAAGCGCGAGAGCAGGCCCTGGGTGAGGAACTGCTCGACCTTCGAGACGAGGCTGCCCTCGGGCGGGGTCATCGCCACCGGGAGCTGCACGTACGCGTCGAAGATCGTCCCGGTGACGGCCTCGCCGAGCCGGTCGGCACTGTCCACGACGACGACGTCGGCTCCCGTCGCCTTCACCGCCGAGACCACCTCGTCGAGCCGCTCGCCGCCACCGGTCACCAGCACCGTCGTCATGGTCGGCAACCCTAGTTCTCCGAGCCCCGGCCTCCCAAGACGCGAACGGCCGAAGATCGGTTCAGCCGTAGAGAGCGACGACGTCGGCCGCGCGCTCCGCCATGAGCGCGCGGACCTCGGGCGGCCCCACGACCTCGATCGCCGCCCCGAACCCCAGCAGGATCCCCACGGCCGCGCCGGCGGCACGGAAGGGCAGGCGGATGACGTCGGGCTCGTCGTCCGGTTCCGGAGGGCCCACCAACTGCGCGGTCACCACGCGCTCGATCATCGCCCGCCGCGCGGCGTCGACGCGCACCCGCACCGTCACGGCCTCCGGGGCCTGCTCCAGCCGGTCGCGCAGCTCGATCCACACCTGCTCGAGGCCCCGTTCGTCGGGGCGGCGCGCCGGCGTCCCGGTGGCGGCCACCTCCTCGACCCGGCTCACCCGGAACATCCGCGGCGTTCCGCGCGCGGCGCCGATCAGGTACCAGGTGCCTGCCTTGCTGACCAGGCCGTACGGGTCGACGGTGCGCCACGCGGCCCCGCCGTCGCCCGACGCGGGCCGGTAGGAGATCCGGACCCGCTCGTCGGCCGCGACGGCGCGCTCGAGCGCCGCGAGGGCGACGTCGTCCCCGGCCGGCTGCCCGGTGCGGTGCCACCCCTGCGCCTCGACGACGACGGTGCGCCGCGCCCGGGAGATGCCGGGGCGCCGGGCCTCGGGCACCGCCGCCAGCAGCTTGCGCACGGCCGAGGCCACCGCCCGCCCCAGCGAGCCGCCCTGCTCGCCGTCGGTGAGCGCGAGCAGCGCCCGCATCTCGCCGTCGGTGAGCCCGCTGACGTCGGTCCGGAACCCGGGCATGAGCACGACGCCGCCGTTGCGGCCGCGCTCCACGTAGACCGGGACGCCCGCGGAGGACAGCGCCTCGACGTCGCGCGCGACGGTCCGGGTGGACACCTCGAGGCGCTTGGCGAGCTCCGGTGCGGGCAGCCGGCCGTGGGTCTGCAGCAGCAGGAGGGTGGCCAGCAGGCGGTCGGAGCGCACAAGTCCGAGATTCTCGCAGAATCACGACAGCACGTGTCGTGATTCCGGGCGCATCGTGCTCGTCATGACCACCACGACCCCGGTCAGCGATGCGGCATCGCTGACGCTGGACGTCAGCAACTCCACATCCTCGACGACACCGATGGCGCCGCCGACGGCGATGACCATGACGCCGACGCCGACCCACCACGTCCTCGTCCCCGAGGGCCCCTTCTCCCTCGACCTCGCCCGCACCGCGGTGATGCGCTGGGCCCCCGTCGCCCGCTTCGCCCGCGACGCGGCCCGCCCGTTCGTCCTCGCCGCGATCGCCGACGACGACCTGCGCCCCGTCGCGTTCGCCCTGCGCCAGGACGCCCTCGACGGGCCCGTC
Source organism: Actinomycetospora sp. (assembly GCF_036497245.1). Classification (GTDB taxonomy): domain Bacteria; phylum Actinomycetota; class Actinomycetes; order Mycobacteriales; family Pseudonocardiaceae; genus Actinomycetospora. The sequence continues at coordinate 21,107 of NZ_DASXJS010000172.1, forward strand.
ACCCTCGAGATCGCCGGCACCGGCGACCCCGACGCGGC
>NZ_DASXJS010000173.1:0-2765 GCF_036497245.1 Actinomycetospora sp.
GCCCTCGGGCTCGGCGCCGACGTTCTCGGCCGGGCCGGCACCGTGGGTCTTGCCGAAGGTGTGGCCGCCGGCGATCAGCGCGACGGTCTCCTCGTCGTTCATCGCCATCCGGCCGAAGGTCTCGCGGATGTCGCGGGCCGCGGCCAGCGGGTCCGGGTTGCCGTCCGGGCCCTCCGGGTTGACGTAGATCAGGCCCATCTGGGACGCGCCGAGCGGCTTCTCCAGCTGGCGGTCACCGGAGTAGCGCTGGTCGCCACCGAGCCAGTAGTTCTCCGGGCCCCAGTAGGTCTCGTTGTCCGGCTCGAACACGTCGGCGCGGCCACCGGCGAAGCCGAAGGTCGTGAAGCCCATGGTGTCCAGCGCGCGGTTGCCCGCGAAGATCAGCAGGTCGGCCCAGGAGACCTTCTGGCCCCACTTCTGCTTGACCGGCCACAGCAGACGGCGGGCCTTGTCGAGGTTGCCGTTGTCGGGCCAGCTGTTCAGCGGCGCGAAGCGCTGCATGCCCATGCCTGCACCACCGCGGCCGTCGGCGAGACGGTACGTCCCGGCCGAGTGCCACGCCATGCGGATCATGAAGCCGCCGTAGTGACCGAAGTCGGCGGGCCACCAGTCCTGACTCGTCGTGAGGACCGTGTCGACGTCCTTCGCGAGCGCATCGAGGTCGACGGTCGCGAACTGCGCGGCGTAGTCGAAGTCGGCGTCCATCGGGTTGGACGTGTCGGTGTGGGAGCGGAGGATCCGCAGGTTGAGCTGGTTGGGCCACCAGTCGACGTTGCCGCCGCCCTCGGTGGGGTGCGAGAGCTTGCCGGCGTGGACCGGACACCCGCCCGCGTCCTCCTGGTTCATCTCCGCTTCGCGGGTGACGTGCTCAGACACGTGAGTTCCCTCCGGATGGTTGAGAGGTGGTGGTCGTACAACCGGGACAGCGACCCCAGAACACGACCTCGGCCTCGTCGACGACGAAGCCGTGGTCGTCCGAGGCGGCCAGGCACGGCGCGATCCCGACGACGCAGTCGACGTCCGCGATCGCCCCACAGGCTCGGCACACGACGTGGTGATGGTTGTCCCCGACCCGCGCCTCGTACCGCGCAGGCGAGCCCGTGGGCTCGATGCGCCGCAGCAGCCCGGCCGAGGTGAGGGCCCGCAGGACGTCGTAGACGGCCTGGTGGGACACCGCGCCGAGGTCGCTCCGGACGAGACCGATGATCGCGTCCGTGTCGAGGTGCGGGTGGTCGTGCACCGCCGACAGGACCGCGAGACGGGGACGCGTCACGCGCAGACCGGCTCCGCGCACGATGCGCTCGAAGTCGGTCGTCGTCGGCACGCGACGCAGTGTGGCCGAGTTTCTGGAATCAATCAAGAATCCGAGGTCATCGGCAGATGCCGCACCGGCGACGCCCCGAGCAGCCTCAGGACAACGGCGGCCGGGACCCCGTGACGCTCGGGTGGACCGCGCTCGGCCGGTGCCCGCCCGACCCGGACATCACCGTCGAGAAGTCATAGCCGCTCTCGGCGTGCTCGCCCTCGTCGACGCCCTCGGTCTCGACCTCGGGGTCCACCCGCAGCCCGATCGTCCGCGAGATCACCCAGGCGATGAGGGCCGTGACGAGGAAGGAGTAGGCCAGCACCGCGACGACGGCGACCGCCTGACGCCCGAGCTGGGCGAGCCCGCCGCCGTAGAGCAGCCCGTCCGCCCCCGCGGGGTTGGTGGCCACCGAGGCCAGCAGACCGATCAGCAGCATCCCGACGAGGCCGCCGATGCCGTGGACCGCGACGACGTCGAGGGAGTCGTCGAACCCGAACCGGAACTTGAGGCGGACCGCGCAGGCGCAGATCGCGCCCGCCGCGAGCCCGATCACCAGCGCACCGAGCGGCTCGACGTAGGCGCAGGCCGGGGTGATCCCGACCAGGCCCGCGACGGCACCCGACGCCGCGCCGAGCGACGTCGGCCTCCCGTCGCGGATCTGCTCGACCACCAGCCAGGACAGCACCGCGGCCGCCCCCGCGGTCATCGTCGACACGAGGGCGGTCCCCGCCGCCGCGGTGGCCCCGAGCGCCGAGCCCGCGTTGAACCCGAACCAGCCGAACCACAGCAGGCCGGCGCCGAGGAGCACCGAGGGCAGGTTGTGCGGCCGGATCGGGTCGCGCGGCCAGCCCCGCCGCTTCCCGACGACGAGCGCGAGCGCCAGGGCCGACGCCCCGGAGTTGATCTCGACGGCCGTGCCGCCCGCGAAGTCGAGAGCGTGCAGCCGGTTGGCGATCCAGCCCCCGACCGAGCCCGGCCCGGTGGCCCCGTCGAGCGCGAAGACCCAGTGCGCCTCGGGGAGGTAGACGAGCGTGACCCAGACCAGCACGAACAGCGTCCAGGGCCAGAACCGGGTGCGCTCCGCGACCGCGCCCGCGAGCAGGGCGACGGTGATGACCGCGAACATCAGCTCGAACATCGCGTAGACGCCGGCCGGGATCGCGGAGGACCCGCTCCCGACGACGGCGGTGTCGAGGTGGCGCATGCCGACGTCGCCGAACCCGCCGATCAGCCCGCCCCCCGCGTCGGGGCCGAACGCGAGCGAGTAGCCGTAGACCACCCAGATCACGCCCACGACGGCGAGGCAGACGAAGCTCGTCATCATCACGTTGAGGACGGCCTTCGTGCGGACCATGCCGCCGTAGAACAGCGCGAGGCCGGGGGTCATCAACATGACCAGCGCCGTACTCGCCAGGACCCAGGCGGTACTACCCGAATCGATCACACCGGGCCCCTCCGA
>NZ_DASXJS010000174.1:0-15732 GCF_036497245.1 Actinomycetospora sp.
CCAGGCGTAGCGCGGCCCGGATGAGCTCGAGGCGCACCGACCACGTTGCGTCGCGCATCGGCGCGACGGTGTCGGTGAGCGCGGTCAGGTCGGCCTCGAGCTCGACACGGCGCCCCAGCTGCGCCAGCGCGGTCATCCGCCACATGAGTCCGGAGGCGACGAACTCTCCCGAGCCGCACGCGTGGCCGAGCGCGACCGCGTCGTCGCCGAGTGCGAGCCGGCGCTCGACGTGGTCCACGTGGGTGCGTTCCTCGTGCTCGGCGAGCAGCTCCAGGAAGCGGGCGGCCGGGTCGGGCACCGCCGCGGCGTCCGGCGTCGTGCGGCCCCACGGGCTGCGGGTCGCTTCCAGCTGGGCTCGCAACATCCGCTCGACATCGCCGTCGCGGCCGTCCCACGCGGCGAGCGCCTCGAGACACAACCGATGGACCTCGCCCGCGATCGGGGTCCGCGCCGCCCCGGTCAGCGCGGTCGCCGCCGCCGCCAGGCCTGCGACGTCCCCGGCCGCCCGGGCGCGGTCCGCCGCGTCCTGGCACGCGGCCCACGCCTCCTGCAGGCGTCCGTGCCGCGCGTGGCGACGGGCGCGTGCCAGGAGCTCCGCCGCGTCCGGGTCGGCCGAGGGTGCCGCAGCTCCGCTCGGAGTGCGCGACTCCGGTGCGTCCGCCCGTCCGGCCCGTGGAGCCTCCACCCGTCCGAGCATAGGGACGGCGGTGAGTGGGCCCAAGATGAGTGTTCGCCCCGATGTCCGATCGGCGGATCGTCCTTAACCTCACCGGACATGGCGATCGATCAGAGCGAACTCGTCGCTCATCCTGCGGAGCTCGGTGGGCGTATCGGTTTCTGGGGCGGAATCGTGGGCGCCGTCCAGGCCGCCGTCGTCCTCATCGCGCTTCTCGTGGCGGACCCCGCGGACGCGTTCCGCTTCAGCTACCCCTTCACGCCCGGGGTGTACTCGATCGCCGAAGTGACGTTCGCGGCGCAGCACGTCACGTTGATCATCGGCGTTCTCGCCCTCGCTGGGGTGGTCCGCACGTCGCGGCTCGGCCGGTACGGACTGCTCGGCGCCGCCGTGGGGCTCGCGCTGCTGACGCTCATGGAGCTGTTCGCCATCACCGTGGCGGACGCCGCGGCCGACGATCCCCGGGCGGAGCTGGTGAGCTCGCTCTACGGCATCCCCACGGTGATCACGGGGATCGCGCTCGTCGTCGGGGGGATCGGGATCGCCCGATCCGGTGTCCTCGCCGGCTGGAGCCGCTGGATCGTGCTCGCCACCGGGGCCTTCGTGTTCGTGGCGCTCATCCCGGCCCTCGTCGGGCCCGACATCGCGGGCCGGATCGCGATCGGTGTCTGGATGCTGCTCTTCGCCGCCCTCGCGCGGGCCGCCTACGCCACCCGATGACCCGGCGTCGGGGCGGGTCAGAACTGCAGGTGCAGGCTCACACCCAGCAACACCAGAGGCCAGAGGAACAACGCCAGCAGGAACGAGACCAGGCTGGAGATGTTCGTGATCCCGTAGCCGTTCGAGAGGGCGACCACCAAACCGATGATCAGCCAGAGAATGCCTCCGAACGAGACACCACGGCGCATGGCATTCCTCCAGGGAACGGCGTCCGGCAGGTTCCGGGCGGAGACCCCCCTGTCGGGGGGCGGGAACAGTACCACCGCCCGGCGCGGCGTCCAGGGGAAATGCGTCGTCGACATGTCCTGCCGCCGCCGGAGAGTGCCGCGAACGGTCAGCCCTCGGTCGGGTCGTCGATCGGGGCGACGAGGGCCAGGCCGAGCAGGAGGCGGTCGCGGGCGTCGGTGAGACGCCGGCCGGTGAGGGACTCGAGGCGGGTGAGCCGGTACATCACCGTGTTGCGGTGGCAGTAGAGGAGGCTCGCCGCACGGGACGGCGAGCCGTCGGCGTCGAGCACCGCGCGCAGCGTGTCGAGCATGGTCTGGCGCTCGGACGCCGGCAGGTCGAGCAGGCCGCCGAGGGCGGCGCGCCGCAGCCGGGGCACGAGGTCCGGTGCCTCGGCGAGGAGCGCCTCGGGGAGGCGGTCGTCGAGGCCGGCCACCGTGCCCACGCCGGTCGGCAGGGTGCGCGCGGCCAGGCGCGCCCACCGGTGGGCGACGTCGAGGCGGGCCAGACCGCGCACGGGCGGCGACACCCCCACCGGGCCCGACGCCGCGCGGCCGAGCGCGTCGATCACCGCCCGGAGGGCGACAGCCGGGTCCTCCGGGAGCACGACCACGCCGACGACCTCCGCGGAGCGGGCGTGCCAGAGCGACGGGGCGATCTTCGTGAGCACCTCGGACGGCGCCGGGAGCGGGTCGTCGTCGGGCTCGCCGGTCGAGGCGACGACGCAGACCAGCTCGGCGTTCTCGGGGACGTCGAGCAGGCGGGCGGCGTCGCGGGCCACGGCAGGCTCGTGCCCCCGGCCGGCGAGCAGGCCCTCGAACACCGCCCAGCGCCGGCCCAGCTCGAGCCCGCGCAGGCGGGTCTCCTCGCGGCGGTAGGCGTCGACCAGGCGGTCGGAGCTGGCGTCGAGGATCCGCCACACGTCGTCGGCGGCGATCAGCAGCGCCGCGTCGTGCACGCCGCCGAACCGGGTGCGCGAGACCTCGCGCATCCGCTCCCACACCAGCCGCCCGCACTGTCGGTAGGCCCGCAGCACCACCTCGAGCGGCACACCCTGACGGGCGCGGCGGCGTCCGGTGTCGACGGTGAGCGCCGCCGCGGCGGCGCCGGGCGGGAGGTCGCCGGCCAGCTGGGTGAGGAGCCGTTCGAGGCTCGCCCGGCACGTCGCGCGGAGGTCGTCGCGTACCGGCACGCCGAGCACGTCGTAGACGTCCTCCCGCTCGAGGATCCGCGCGGTCAGTCGGTCGGCGAGATCGTCGACCTCCTCCCGCAGCGCGCGGCACAGCACCGTCAGCGTCTCCCCGGCGGACTCGGTGGGGACGGTCGGGATGGCCACCACCGCAGCATGCCGTGCAACGCGCTGTGCGGTCCACGTCACATGTTGTGCTCAGTGCCCATACCGCCGGCGGGGTCCTCCGACGAGGCTGGGCGGGTCGCGATCGACCCATAGGGCCCGCGGCGTCACGAGAGGAAGGAACCGGACATGGCAACCACGGGGGCGGGAACCGGGTCCACGACGGCGTTCGACCGTCGGGAGGTACGCCGGACCTCGCTGGTGAGCCTGCTGGGCTCGACGATCGAGTGGTACGACTTCTTCATCTACGGGACCGCCGCCGCGCTGGTCCTGAACACGGCGTTCTTCCCGAACGCCGACCCGTTCCTCGGAACACTGGCCGCGTTCAGCTCGTTCGCGGTCGGATTCATCGCCCGGCCGGTCGGCGGCATCATCTGGGGCCATTTCGGCGACCGCATCGGCCGGAAGAAGGCGCTCGTCTCGGCGCTGTTCCTCATGGGTGCGTCGACGACGCTGGTGGGCCTGCTGCCCAGCTACGCGACGATCGGGGTCGCCGCGCCGGTGCTGCTGTTCCTGCTGCGGATCCTGCAGGGCCTCGCCGTCGGGGGTCAGTGGGGCGGCGCCGTCCTCATCGCCACCGAGAACGCCCCGCCGAACCGGAAGGGCTACTACGGCAGCTTCCCCCAGCTCGGCGTCCCCATCGCCGTGATCCTGTCGAACGGGATCTTCCTCGGCCTCGAGGCCGGGCTCGGTGAGGAGGCGTTCGTCGAATGGGGCTGGCGCGTGCCGTTCCTGATGTCGGTGCTGCTCATCGGCGTCGCCCTCTACGCCCAGCTGCGACTCGAGGACACGCCGGCGTTCAAGCAGGTGCAGCAGGAGGGAGCCACGCAGCGGCGGTCGCCGGTCCTCGAGGTGCTGCGCTCCCATCCGAGGCAGGTGGTGCTGGCCGCGGGCTCGTTCGTCGCGGTGAACGGTGGCTTCTACCTCTACATCATCTATGCGCTGTCGTACGGCACGAAGGTGCTCCACCTGCCGGAGTCGACGATGCTCGTCGGCATCCTCGGCTCGAGTGCGGTCAACCTCGCGCTGATCCCGCTGTTCGCGCTGCTCTCCGATCGGATCGGGCGCAGACCGGTGTACCTCGCGGGAGCGATCGGCACCGTGCTGGTCGCGTTCCCGGTGTTCTGGTTGATCGACACCCGTTCGATGTTCCTGATCTTCCTGGGGCTGCTCCTCGGCGGGATCGCCAATTCCGCGATGTACGGCCCGCAGGCGGCGCTGTTCGCCGAACTGTTCAGCGCCGAAGTGCGCTATTCGGGGGCATCGCTGGGCTACCAGATCGGCGCGGTGCTCGGCGGCGGGCTCGCCCCGCTCGTCGCCGTCGCGCTCTACCAGGCGACCGGCACCTCGGCGTCGACGTCGCTGTACCTGCTGGCGATGGGGATCGTCACGGCGGTCTCGGCCTGGCTGCTGCAGGAGACGTACCGACCGCGGGGCCGGGACACCGCCACGCCCCAGCAGGGGGCGGAGGTCCACGACTCCGCCGGCTGACGGAGTGGCCGGGCTCCTGTCCTCACACCGTCACCCGCGGGCGGGTCGCAACCCGGCGGCACACGCGAGCCGCCGGGTCCACCCGGGCATCCCCAGCTGCTCGAAGGCTGCGCTCGCGGCCGAGACGTAGGGCGCGGCCATCTGCGGCTCCCCGGCGCGCAGGTGCGCGAGGGCCTGATCGTGATCGACCACGGCCCGCAGTGGGCGAGCGCCCTGGGCATCGAGCACGGCGCGAGCAGCGTCGAACCACCCGAAGGCCTGGTCGAGATCGCCGGACAGCACGCAGAGCCGGGCCATCGCGAGCCGGCCGTCGGTCATCGGGAAGCGGAAATCGGCCGGCAGCGCCTTGTCCCGCAGCGCGGTCCGGACCACGGCGAGATGGTCGCGGCGGTCGAGCAGCCACAGTGTCTCGGCCACCTCGCACGCCATCCGGCAGTAGTTCGGGGCCCAGGCCGGGGCTGCCCGCAAGGCCCGGACCGGCGCGGCCAACAGCGACATCGCGCTCTCGGTGTTCCCCATCCTGGCCTCGATCCGAGCTCCGATGCTCGTGATCGCCGCGCTGCCCCAGTGCCGGTCCTGACCCGATCTCAGCCACGGGGCGAACTCCGCGCGGCGCCGCGACCAGCCGTCGTCGAGGGTCATCACCAGCGCGTCCTCGGCGCCCTGGTGGTGGAGCAGCTGCCATCCCCGTTCCAGATCCGGCACCCGGGCGACCAGCTCCCGGACGCGCTCGAGGGACTCGGTGCCCGCGGTCAGCTCGCCGAGGGCGATCTGGCAGCGGGCCTGCCCTGCCCGGCAGTAGACCGCCCAGGCGAGCTGACCGCGCGCCTCGGCGGCGTCGGCGAAACGATGGAAGACGGGCACCGCGCCGTCGTAGTCACCGAGCAGGAACGCCGCGACCGTCGGGTCCTCGGCCGCCCCGGGCGGGACGCGCTCGCGACGGCCGTGCACGGCGGCCAGCGCGTAGCGGGCGAGGTCTCCCCGGCCGGCCAGCCGGCCCGACTCGTGGAGGACGCGCAGTGCCTCGCGCCGGCCGGGCACGTCGAGGGGCATACCGGGGTGCTGCGGGTCGGCCGCCTCCCGTCGGTCCAGGTCCAGCAGGGTGAGCGTCGCCCAGCTGATCCGGTCCTCGGAGTCGGGATGGTGGATGTGGCGCAGTCCGTCGGCCGCGAGCAGCCGCGCGTGCCGCCCGCTGCCGGCCATCGCCAGCACGCCGGCCACCTCGGCGAGGACGGCCGGGCGGGGGCCGTCGGCGGCCGCGATCTTCGCGGACTCCACGGCGAGGTCGAAGCGCATCGCCCAGGCCAGTGCCGTCGCGCGGCGGCGAAGCGCTGCCGCTCGTCGGGGGTCGTCGGGGCTCATCAGGTCGACGGCGAGCTCGAGCATGGCCGCCTGCTCGTCGTGCGCGCCCGCGGCCGCGGCGCGGTCCGCGGCCTCCAGGGCGAACGGGGCACCGGCCTGCGCCGCCGGGAGAGCTGCGGCCCGGTGGTACTGCACCGCGATCTCGGCCGCCCCCACGACGGCGCCGTCGGCGCGGGCGTCCGCGAGGGCGGCCGCGACGTCGCGGTGCAGGCGGAGGCGACGTGAGGGGTTGAGCTCGCGGTACACGGCGTGCCGGATCAGAGCGTGAGTGAAGGTGTAGCGGTCCGGGACCGTGTCTGCCACGGCCAGTCCGGCGGCGAGCACGTCGTCGAGCGCGCTGAGCCCTTCGTCGTCGACCAGACGCGCGACCTGTCGGATCGGGTCGAACGGGAAGGGTCCGTCGATCGCCGAGGCGGCGTCGAGCAGACGGTTGGCCGCGGCGGTCAATCGACGCCGACGACGGCTGATCACCTCGCGGACTCCGTCGGGCACGGCCGACAACGGGAGCTCCGTGCGCAGCCGACCGTCGGCGCCGGGGGCCAGCTGCCCGTCCTCGTGCAGCTGGCGAACGATCTCGCGTGCGAAGAACGGGTTGCCGCCGGTCTCGTCCGACACCGCCGCGACGACGTCGTCGGCAACCGGTGCCCCGACCGTGGCGGAGAGGAGGCCCTCGACGGCGTGGCGATCGATCCCGGCGAGGCGCAGCGTCGTGCACTCGGCGTCACTGCGCAGGGCGCCGAGCGCGTCGCTCAACGGGTGCGCCTCGCCGATCTCGCCGTCCCGGAAGGCGCCGACCACCAGCACCCGATGCTTCACGGTGCTCCGTGCGGCGTGACGCACCATGGCGACGGTGCCGTCGTCGGCCCAGTGGAGGTCGTCGAGGAGCAGCACGACCGCCGCGGTCCGCGCGAGGTCGGCGACGAACCGCGCGACGCCGTCGAGCAGGCGCAGCCGCACCTCGTCCGGCTGCAGCGCCGGGCCCGGCTCCGTCGACGGCGTCCGCCTGGTGCGGATCAACAGCATCTCGAGGGCTGCCACGGCCGGCGGGACGTCGGTGCCGTCGAAGTGTGCCTCGAGCGCCTCGGCGAAGGGCTGGAACGGCGCGGCGCCGGCGCCCTCGATACACCGACCCGACAGCACATGGGCTCCCCGGGCGCGTGCCCGTTCCGCCAGTTCGGCGAGCAGATGCGTCTTGCCCACGCCGGCGTCGCCGCGCACCAGGGCAACGCCTCCGCGTCCCGCGGCAGCGGTGTCGACCTGCCCGAGCAACGCGCCCAGCTCCCGATCCCGGCCGAAGCAGGGCGTCGCCCCGGCGGAGGTCCTCGTGGTCGGGGCGGCGGGAGGCAGCGTGAGCGACGGGTCCTGGGCGAGGATCGCGGACTCCAACCGCCGGGCCTCGGGCCCCGGGTCGACACCCAGCTGATCGGCCAGCACCAGCCGCATCCGCCGGTAGCACTCGAGCGCCTCGGCCTGTCGGCCCGCGCGGTAGAGGGCCAGCATCAGCTGGATCCACCGTCGCTCGCGCAGCGGCCGGCTGTTCACCAGGGCCTCCCCGGCCAGGATCGCCTCGCCGTTGCGGCCCAGCCCCAGCAGTGACGCGATCCGGCCGTCGTTCGCCGTCTCCCGGAGCTCGTCGAGCCGGGCGGCCTCGTCGCGGGCGAAGGGGCGCTCGGCGAACTCGGCCAGGGCCGGTCCCCGCCACAGCGTCAACGCCTCGTCGTTCCCGGCCAGCGCCGCCGTGTGGTCGTCGCGGTCGGCCGCCCGGCGGGCTTCGGCGATCAGCGTCTCCGCCAGGGCGCCGTCGGTCGAGCCGATCTCGAGCAGGTAGCCGGGGGGTCGGGTGATGATCGTGGCGTCGCATCCGGCGACGAGGCGGCGAAGCCGCAGCACATGGTTCTGCAGGGTCTTGGTCGCGGTGCGCGGAGGTACGTCCTCCCACAGGGCGTCGACCAGCCGGTCCTCGGACACGACCTCACCGGCACGGATCGCGAGAGCGGTCAGCAGGCATCGCTCCTTGGCACCGCCGAGTCGGACGGTCCCGGTGCAACCGACGAGCTCGAGCGGGCCGAGCAGCCGTAGCGCGACCGACATCCGCCCAGCTTCACCGGCCGCGGCAGGGCCTGTCCAGGTTCGTGCGACTCGCGTGCGACCGGACCGCGACCGGGCGGCCGCACGCTGGGCGCCCGTTGCTCCCGGGAGGAACCATGAAGGCCGTCCGCCTGCACGTCTACGACGAGCGCCCGGTGCTCGAGGAGGTCCCCGAGCCGGTCGTGACGGGTCCGCACGACGTGATCGTGCGCGTCGGCGGCGCGGGGGTCTGCCGGACCGACCTGCACATCCAACAGGGCTGGTTCGCCCCGCTGGTTCCCGTCGAGCTTCCCTTCACCCTGGGCCACGAGAACAGCGGCTGGGTCCACGAGGTGGGCTCGGCGGTGGACACCGTCGGCGTCGGCGACCCGGTGATCTGCCATCCGCAGCTCAGCTGCGGCCGCTGCCCCGCCTGCCGGGTGGGCGACGACATGCGCTGCGAGCGGGGCCTCGACTTCACCGGCCTCAACCGCGACGGCGGCTTCGCCGAGTTCCTCAAGACCACGGACCGCGGGGTGCTGCCCCTCGAGCCCGGCCTCGAACCGGCCGAGGTCGCACCGCACGCCGACGCGGGCCTGACCGTGATGCACGTGGTCCGCAAGGCGATCCCGCTGCTCGGGCCGGGAACCCGTGTGGTCGTCCAGGGCGTCGGCGGACTCGGGCACATCGCCGTGCAGTGCCTCGGCGCCCTCACGGCCGCGGAGATCATCGCGGTCGACCCCGACCCGGACGCGCTCAAGCTGGCATCGGACTGTGGAGCGCACCACCTCGTAGGCGACCAGCCGGTGGAGCGTGTGCAGTCCCTGACCGGCGGCGCCGGGGCCGATGCGGTGATCGACTTCGTGGGCGAGGGCGACGCGGTCGGTACCGCGCTGTCCATGGTGCGGGCCCGCGGCACCTACTTCGTCGTCGGCTACGGCGGCACGCTCACCATTCCGACCCTGCACCTGGTGCTGCCGGAGATCAGCGTGGTGGGCAACGCGGTCGGGACCCACGACGACCTCCGCGAACTCATGGCGCTGGCCGCCGGTGGCGGTGTGCAGGTGCGGACCCGGGCCTATCCCCTCGAGGCATTCGCCGACGCGCTCGACGACCTGCAGCTGGGCCGCATGCACGGCCGCGCCGTCCTGGTGCCCTGAGCAGAGAACAGGCCACTCCTCTGGTGGCTGATGGATCGAGGTATGGAGGCCTCATGTCGAACTTTGCGATGTTCTTTTCCTACACTCCGGACACCTGGGCCAAGATGCTCGCCGATCCCAGTGACCGCACGCCTGCCGTGAGTTCGCTGGTCGCGGGCGTCGGAGGCACGCTGCACGGGCTCTACTTCATGCTGGGTGAGAAGGACGGGTTCGTTCTCTTCGATGCACCGGATGCGGAGTCGGCTGCGGCGCTGGCATTAGCAGTCACCAGCACCGGCGCATTCAGTGCGGTCCAGACCGGACAACTCATCGAGGCCGGGGACCTGCCCGCCGTCCTGCGAACGGCCGATTCTGCCCGCGGACATTATCGGCCGCCCGGCGACTGATCTGTCGACGTTCTCGGGCTCCGATCGCCCGCCGGCCGCCCTCCACCTCTGACACTCCCGCCCGTGACCCGGGCCGATGGCCGCACCGGTGCGGCTAGGGTGCGGTGGCTCGATCCGGCGCGAGGGGTGGAAGATGACCGACGACGCACAGCGCGTCCATGCGTTGCTGCAGGAGAACGAGCAGCAGGTGCTTCGGTCGTGGGTCGGCGCCACGCAGCAGGCCCTGCACGGGCGGGCGACCGGGCCGGAGCTGAGCCGGACCTTCGCGGAGCTGCTCGCCGCGTTGATCACGGCTCTCCGCGAGGCGGGCCTGGACGTCCGGGCGGCCCCGTACGCCGGGGTCCGGGCCCTGCTCAGCGATATGTCGCGTGACCGGGCACGACGCGGCTTCGCCCCGGGCGAGACCGCCACCGAGATGTTCGCCCTGCGGGAGCCGTTGTTCGGGCTCATCGACTGGGAGGCTGATTCCCGGGCGACCGTGGCCGCGGTGTCGCGGTGGGTGGACGAGCTCGGCACGCTCACCTTCGAGACCTACAGCCAGGCCCGCGAGGAAGTGATCCGGGAACAGAGCGAGCAGCTGCTCGAACTGACCACTCCGGTGGTGAAGCTCTGGGACGGGGTCCTGGCCGTCCCGTTGATCGGCACGTTGGACTCCGCGCGCACGCAGATCGTCATGGAGAAGCTGCTGGAGACGCTGGTCGACACGGGCTCCGAGCACGCGATCATCGACATCACCGGGGTCCCCGCCGTGGACACCGAGGTGGCCCAGCACCTGCTCAAGACGGTGATCGCCGCCCGGTTGATGGGTGCGGAGTGCACGATCTCCGGGATCCGGCCGCAGATCGCGCAGACGATCGTCGCGCTCGGGATCCAGTTCAACGACATCCCGACCAAGGCCACCCTGGCCGACGCGCTGCTGCACGCGCTGCGCGGCCGGGGGATCGAGGTCAGCCGGACACGGGGCACCTGATGGACCGGATTCCGATCCTCTCGCTGGGCGAGTCGCTCCTCGTCTCGGTCCAGACGGACCTCCAGGACGACACGGTGGTCTCGTTGCAGGAGGACCTGGCCGCGAAGATCGTGGCCACGTCGGCTCGCGGCGTCGTCATCGACATCTCGGCCCTCGAGATCGTCGACTCGTTCACCGGCCGGATGTTCGCCTCGATCGCGGCGTTGTCGCGCGTGCTCGACGCGGACACGATCGTCGTCGGGATGCGGCCCGCGGTGGCGATCACGCTCGTCGAGCTCGGTCTGACCCTGGAGGGGGTACGGACCGCCCTGGACCTGGAGAAGGGCCTCGAGGTCCTGGCCCGGCTGGCCGCCGCGCGGCAACCACGCCCCGCGGACTTCGGAGGCGCCGCATCGGCCGGCGACGGCAGCAGCAGCCTCCCTGCTCCTCCGGGGCCATGACGCCGCCGACCCCCGCGGAGGAGGTCGCGATCCGTTCGGGGGACGACGTGGTCCGGGCCCGCCGGTTGGTCCGCGAGGTGGCCCAGACCGCCCGCCTCTCCCTCGTGGACCAGACGAAGCTGGTGACGGCCGCGAGCGAACTGGCGCGCAACGCGCTGGTCCACGGTGCCTCGGGGACCGCGCGCGTCGAGCTCATCCAGGCCGGCGGCCGGACCGGGGTCCGCGCCGTGTTCTCGGACCAGGGTCCGGGCATCGCGGACGTGGCGCTGGCCATGACCGACGGCTACACGACCGGAACGGGTCTGGGGCTCGGTCTCGGCGGCAGCCGTCGGCTCGTCGACGAGTTCCACCTCGACACCGCCCCACTGCGCGGCACGACCGTGACGGTCGTGAAATGGAGCCGGTGAGCGGATGGCCGGGCGTCGAGGACGTCGCCTGGCTCGGCCTGGACGAGCCGAGCAGCGTCGGGGCGGCGCGCCGGGCCGCGGAGGAGCTGGCCGACCGGCTCGGCCTGCCGGAGGGGCGGGTGGCCGACGTCGGTCTGGCGGTCACCGAGATCGCCACCAACGTCCACCGGCACGGTGGTGGCGGAGCGGTCCTGCTGCGCGCGACGCGCACCGTGTCGGTGGCGGCCGTCGAGGTGGTGGCGATCGACTCGGGCGTCGGCATCACCGACATGCGCGCGGCGCGTCAGGACGGGAGCTCGACCGCGGGCGGTCTCGGCATCGGCCTGGGGGCCATCGATCGGCTGGCGGACTCCCTCGAGATCAGCTCGTCGCCGGGTCGCGGGACCGTGCTCGTCGCGCGGTTCGGGCCGCGCGGCCGCGGGACCGGGGCCGCCGTCGAACCACCCGACGCGGACGCGGCGGGCATCACCCGCCCGCTGTCGGGGGAGCAGGTGTGCGGCGACGCCCACGCGGTGCGCACCGACGGATCGAAGCTCCTGCTGATGCTCTGCGACGGTTCCGGCCACGGCCCGCTCGCGGCAGCGGCGTCGCAGGCGGCCGTCCGGTCCTTCCTGGACGACGACCACTTCCCGTCGCCCCCGGAGGACGCGGTGCGTCGCATCCACGCCGCGTTGACCGGCACCCGTGGCGGGGCGGTCGCCGTCGCGGAGCTGGATCCCGAGAAGCAGACGGTCCGCTTCGTCGGCGTGGGCAACATCGCGGGAGCGGTTCTCCGGGACGGCGGGCGGCGCAGCATGGTGTCGATCGGGGGTGTCGCGGGCTACCGCGCACCGACCATCCGCACCTTCACCTATCCGATGCTGCCCGGTGCCGTCGTCGTCCTGACCTCGGACGGCGTCCGCACCGGATGGGACGCGTCGGTGCTGCTGGGCGTGGAGGACCATTCGCCGCTGCTGCTCGCGGCCACGTTGCTGCGGGACGCGGGCGTCCGGCATGACGACGCCGCGGTCCTGGTCGGGCGGGTCGGGGGATGACCGGGCCGGCGCGGGCCCATGGCGAGCTGGCGCGATTGCGGGTCTCCCAGGACGAGGACGTCTTCGTCGCGCGGCAGACGGCCCGTGAGCTCGGCGCGTCCGTCGGGCTCGTGCGCCAGGACCAGGTGCGGGTGGGCGCCGCGGTGAGCGAGCTCAGCCGCGAGCTCGTCCGCCTGGAGCAGCCGTGCTTCCTGGTGCTCTCCCTCGCCGGCGGGTCGATACCGGCCCTGGTCGTCGAGGCGGAGTGGACGGGACGGCTCGGGGGAGCGTTCGCGGCATCGGATCCGAGCTCGGTCGAGGGGGTTGCCGCGGCCGCCCGTCTGATGGACACCTGCCACCTCGTCGGCCGTGCCGACGGGGGCACCGTGACCCTGACGAAGACCCTCCCGCCGGGCGGCCCGTCGGTGACGGCAGCACGTCTGGTCGAACTACGGACCGCCGAGGCGGCCAAGCGGGCCGACACCGCCCTCGAGGTGCTGCACAGCCAGGATCAGGACCTCGCCGACGCCATGGACAGCCTGCGGTTGCGTCAGGAGGAGCTGGAGCGGGCCAACCTCGAGCTGGAGGAGACCAACCGCGGTGTGGTCGCGCTCTACGCCGAACTGAACGACGCCACGGCACGGCTACAGGAGGCCAGCGAGAGCAAGACCCGTTTCTGGGCGAGCGTCGGCCACGAGCTCCGCACGCCGTTGAACTCCGTCCTCGGACTCTCCCGCCTGTTGCTCGACGCCGGGTCGGACCCGCTGACGGAGGCGCAGCGCACGCAGGTCGAGCTGATCCGGGACTCGGGCTCGATGCTGCTCGCGATGGTCGCCGACCTCCTCGACGTCGCGAAGGCCGAGTCGGGCCGGCTCGAGCCCCGCTTCGAGCTCGTGGATCTGACACGGGTGCTCGAGGAGCTGCGCGCGTCGATGCTTCCGCTCGCCACCACGCCCACGGTGGAGCTGCTGATCGACGAGCCGCACGGGGCGGGGCCGTTCCGGACGGACCCCGAGCTCCTCGGACAGGTCCTGCGCAATCTCGTCAGCAACGCCCTGAAATTCACCGTGCGGGGGACGGTGCGGTGTCGGGCGCACGTCACGGCCGACCACGTCGAGCTGGTGGTGACCGACACGGGTATCGGCATTCCCCCGGAGCACCTCTCGAAGGTGCAGGAGGAGTTCTACCAGGTCCCCGGCCCTCTCCAGGTCCGCGGCGGCGGTACCGGGCTCGGACTCGCCTACAGCCGGCGGGTCGCCGGGATCCTCGGGGGCGAGCTGTTGCTGAGCAGCGAGGTGGGGGAGGGGACCTCCGCCGTCGTGCGGCTCCCGACCGACCCGCAGCGGACAGACGTCGCACGATTCGCCTCGGTGCTGATCGTCGACGACGACGCCGCCTTCCGGACGGTGCTGCGCGGCGCCCTCGTCGGGATCGCCGAACGCGTGGAGGAGGTCGGCGACGGCGCGTCGGCGCTGCGTCGCCTCGTGTCCGGTCCGGTCGGTCTGGTCCTGCTGGACCTGGAGATTCCCCCACCGACCGGGTCCGCGGTGCTCGCCGCGATGCGTCGGGATCCCGGTCTCCGGGCCATACCGGTGGTCGTCGTGACCTCGATGGTGCCCGTCGGCGCCCGGCGGGCCGAGCTCGACTCCACCGCGGCGGTCATCGACAAGGAACAGTTCTCTCCCGAGCTGCTCCGCGCCGCGATCGCGATCGCCACCCAGCTGACGGAAGGTGCTCGATGACCGAGTCGGAGGCCGGGCCGCCGCCCGACGAGCCCGGAGTGGTGCTGGTCGTCGACGACACCGTGGCCGGGCGCTACGTCACCGCGAGCTGGTTGCGGCGCCGTGGCCACGAGGTGATCGAGGTCGGGACGGGCGCCGAGGCACTGGAGACGATGGCCGCGCGGGCCGTCGACCTCGTCGTCCTCGACGTCGGGCTCCCCGACATGAGTGGCTTCGACGTCTGCGCGATGATCAAGGGCGACCCGGTCCTGACGCGACCCGTCGTCCACCTCTCGGCGACATCGGTCCGCGGCGCCGACCGGGTGCAGGGACTGACCCGCGGCGCCGACGCGTACCTCGTGGAGCCGGTCGAGCCCGAGGAACTGATCGCCACCGTCGACTCCGTCCTGCGCTCCTACCGGGCCAGGGACGCGGCCGAGACGCTGGCCGAGCGGCTCGCCGCGCTCACCCGGGCCTCGTTGGCGATGAACGCCGGTGCCACCGTCGAGCAGGTCGTCGAGGCGGTCGCCGTGGGTGCCGCCGAGATGGTCGGGGCCGAGGCCGTCGCGCTCGTCCACGACGCCGACGGCGCGCTGAGGTGGGCCGCCACCTCCCCGGGCGGGGGCAGGCTCGACGGGGCGGACGGACCGACGTCGGCCATGCGGGAACTGCTCGTCGCGGAGGCCCTCGCGCCCCCGGGGGCGTTCCGCGTTCCCTGGCGGGTCGTCGGTCCGGCCACCGCGAACGACATGTGCTGCGCGTTCGTGTTCCGTTCCCGCGGGAGTCTGCCGGTGGCGCTCGCCGTGCGCCGTCCCACGCTGCAGCCGGCCCACACCGAGCTCCTGGCCCAGCTCGGCCAGGCGGCGGCGCTCTCGCTGGACGCGCTCCGGCTGCACACCCAGGAGCACGACCTCGCGCTCACCCTGCAGCGCAGCTTCATGCCGCCCGTGCCGCCGGACCGGCCCGGGGTCGAGATCGCCGCCCGGTACGAGCCCGCCGGGGACAACACCGAGATCGGTGGCGACTTCTACGAGATCGTCGAGCTCCGCGACGGCAGGCTGCTGGCCGCCATCGGGGACGTCGCGGGCCACTCCGTCCACGCCGCGACGGTCATGGTGGAGCTCCGGCACGCGCTGCGCGCGTACGCCCTCGACGGTCACGGACCCCGGGAGATCCTGGAGCGTCTCGAGCGAATGTTGCGGGTCTACCACCCCGACGAGTTCGCGACGCTCTGTCTGCTGCTCCTCGACGAGGAGCACAACCGGCTGACGGTCGCCAACGCCGGCCACCTGCCGCCGCTGCTCATCGGGCCGGCCGGCTCCGAGTACCTCCTGGTCGGAGGCCCCATGGTGGGGCTCCGACGTCCCCACCCGCCCGCGACGGAGCTGGAGCTCCCGCCGACGTGGTCACTGGTCCTGATCACGGACGGCCTGGTCGAGGCGCCCGGAGCGGACCTCGACGCCGAGCTGGAGCACGTGCGGGTGACCGCGCCTCCGGATGCGACGGCCGAGGAACGGTGCGACGTCCTCCTGTCCCGTTTCGCGCAGAACCGGCTCGCCGATGTCGCCGTGCTCGTGCTCCGGAGGATCGATCGCGCCGGCTAGCTGTCCCACCCACGGAGGTTGGTGACGTGGTCGGCGAGGACACGCCAGAGTCGATGATCTTGAAGTAGGGAGGACCTCCAGGCGAGGTGTGGAGCTGCTGAAGGCACCCACGCCGTCGACCCTGGAGGTCCTCGTG
>NZ_DASXJS010000175.1:0-7607 GCF_036497245.1 Actinomycetospora sp.
GGACGGGCGTGGGGTTCGGGCCGGGCCCCGGCCAGGGCGAGGCCCTCCGCGACACAGGTCCTCGGCCGGTCGGGCACCTTGACGGGGAACCCCAGGGCGCTCTCCAGCTCGTCGCGCAGATGCGGCGCGAGCGAGCCGCCACCGACGAGCACCACCCCGCCGCCGAACAGGTCCGGGACCCCGGCCACGGGGAGATCGTCCAGGCAGTCGCCGAGCGAGGCGACGGCACGTCGGACGACGGGGACGACGGCCGCCTCGACCTCCGCGACCTCGACGGTGAGGACGCGGGGCCGGCCGGTCGCGACGTCGCGGCCCTCGACCACGAGGGGCTCCCGGGCCGCGGAGGCCTGGACTTTCATCGCGTCGGCGGCGGGGGGAGAGACGTCCAGGCCGTGCTGCTCGCGCAGCCGCCCACGGACGGCGGTGGTCATCTCATCGCCCGCGTGCCCGCAGGAGCGTCCGACCAGCACGACGCCGCGGCAGAAGACCGCGATCTCCGCGGTGCCCGCGCCGACGTCGACGACGGCCTGGACGCGGGTGTCGGCCAGATCGAGGCCGCAGCCCAGAGCGGCGGCGAGCGGGGCCGCGAGCAGGTCGACGCGTCCGAGCCCGGCCTCCTCGGCCGACTCGAGCAGAGCGCGACGTTCGAGCGGGGTCGCGTCGACCGAGCAGCTCAGGACGGCGTGGGGCCGACGGACGCGCCACCGGCCCCGCGACGTCTGACGGACGAGTTCGTGCAGGTAGGTACGGGCGAGGGTCAGGTCGGTCACCGCGCCCCCGCGCAACGGATGGCCGACGCGCGCACCGGGTGGGGTCCGGCCGTCCAGGGCCGCGGCCGCGTCGCCGAGCAGCAGTTCCCGCCCCCGCCGGGTCGGCCACTCCACCAGCAGCGAGGGCTGGTCGTGCACGACCCCGTCCCGCGGGTGGCACACCACGGTCGTTCCCGTCCCCAGATCGATGCCGATGTCCGCCATCACGACCCCCCGCGCCACGCCTCGGCCCCCTGCCCCGGCACCAGCTCGACGCTAGGGACGGACCGGTGGAATTCTCAGGGTCGTTTCTCCTCTCGCCGGTGTCCGAAGGTCCCTTGCCCGGGCGACACGGCTCCGCCGTGCACCGCCAGCGGTCCGGACAGGGCCGACCGGCGTCACGCGGGCCGACGGAGGTCCCGTCTCCGTGTCGGGCAGCAGGGCCGGACGACCCCGGGCTCGCGGTGCGGCTGCCCCTGCCGTCGCGCCGCGTGAGCGGACACTCTCGGTCGGTGACCCTGCGCGGGACGGTGAGTCTGCTGGTGCTCGTGTCGGTGACATTGACGATGGTCCTCGCGGTCTCGGGTCTCGTCGCGAGGCTGTCGATGCGTGAGCTCACCACGGAGATGACCACCCGGGGCGCCCCCGCCCGGGACGCCGCCGCCGGGCTCGTGACCGCGCTGGTCGACCAGGAGACCGGTAGTCGCGGGTTCGTGATCACGGGCGACCCACAGTTCCTCCAGCCCTACCGGGAGGGCATCGCCCGGGCCGCGGCGGCGGAGGCCGAGCTGACGGCCCTGCTCGGCGACGACCCGTCGGGCCGGACCGCGCTGGGGGTGGCGGCCGCCGCGGCCCTGCAGTGGCGGACGCTGGCGGCGCAACCGCAGATCGACGCGCGGCGCACCGCCACGCCGATCGACGTCGAGGCGGCCACGGTGCGGGCGAAGGCGCTGTTCGACCAGTTCCGGGCGGCGGCGGGCACGCTGGCCACGCATCTCGCCGACCAGGAATCGGCCCAGCTGGCGAGCGTGGCCCGCACCCAGGCCTGGGCGGACCGTGTCGCGGGGGCAGGTGTGGTCCTGGCGCTGCTCGTCGCGGGCGTCGCGCCGATCGTGGTGACGAGACGTCTCAGCGATCCGATCGGCCGGCTCCAGCGCCAGACCCGGGCGGTCGCCGACGGACAGGTCGAGATGCCGATCGCGGTGACCACGCCCGCCGAGATGGCCGCGATCGCCGCGGACGTCGACCTCATGCGGGAGAGCCTGCTCGCGCATCGTGAGGAGGCGGTGTCGGCCCAGCTGGAGCTCTCCGTGCGGGAGACGCGGGACCGGCTGGCCGCCGAGGTGCACGACAACACCGTGCAGCGGCTGTTCGCCCTGGGGCTGGCCCTCGACGCACTGGCCGCCACCGAGCCACTCGTCGAGCCACGCCTCGCACCGCTGGTCGACGAGCTCGACGAGGCGATGCGCGAGCTCCGCGCGCTGATCTTCGGCCTGGTGCGGACCTCGGTGAGCGCCGCGACGTTGCGCGACGCGGTGTTCGACCTGACCCGGGACAGCTCCCGGGCCCTCGGATTCACCCCGATGCTGGGGATCCACGGCGACCCCGCCGGGGCGCTCGACGACGCCGCCGCGATCGACCTGCTCACCGTGCTGCGGGAGGCCTTGAGCAACATCGCCCGCCATGCCCGCGCGGCCTCGGCCTCGGTGCGTCTGACCACCGACGGGCACTCGGTGGCCCTACGGGTGGTCGACGACGGCATCGGTCCATCCCCCGTGGGCGGGTCGGACGCCGCGCACGGCCACGGGATCGCGAGCATGGCCGCGCGGGCCGTCCGGCGCGGCGGTACCGCGAGCGTCCGGGCGGGCGAGGGTGCGGGCACCGTCGTGGAGTGGAGGATCCCGGTGGTCAACCGGTCGTCCGGTCCCGTTCCATCCGGGCCTCGACGAGGCGGGCCCGCGTGTGGCGCAGGCGCGTGAGGATCTCCCGCAGCCGGTCCGGGTCGCTCGAGCGCCCGACCCCGTGCGCCCGGTGGACGAGGTGGTCCTGGGCGCGCTCCAGAGCGGCGATGTGCATCCCCAGGGCGGTCGGAGGTCGGGGGGGTGATCGCGATCGCCGGGGATCCCGCGTCGGGTCGCGGGGCCGCGGACTGCCAGGTCCACCCGGGGTCGGGGAGCGCCTCGTCGAGCTCCCGTCCCGTCATCCACCCAGCCCACCTGCGCGACGCCGGGCCGGGCCACGACCGAAGGACCCCGATCGGCGGGGTCGGCGATCGCGACGCATCCGCCGAGCGCCGTCACGCCAGGGCCGGCGGGGCCTCCTCGGGCGGGGACGCGACGAGCGGTCCCTCGGCGGGGCCCTTCCAGATCGCGCGGCGCAGTTCCCGGACGAGGTCCTCGAGCTCGTCGACCTGCGCGAGCACCCGGTCCTGCGTCGCCCCGCTCGCGGCGGAGGCCGCGCTCGAGAGGGCGGTACCGACGAGCAGGAGCCGCTGCAGGACCCGGGTGTTGAGGTCCGCGACGAGCAGTTCGCGGTCCTCGACCCGACGCAGGGCCTCCCGGTCGGCCCGACTGCGGGCCAGCGCCAGGGTGGCCGTGGCCTGCGCGGCGAGACCTTCGACCATGTCGATGTCCTCCGCGCCGAACGGCGCCCGACCGGCGTCGCGGACCAGCAGGAGGACAGAGCGGGTCCCGTCGCCCGCGATCCCTTCGGAGATCCGGATGGCGAGCGCACTGCCGACCTGGGGGGCCGCGCCGAGCAGCTGGGCCGCCCGTCGATCCCCGGCCACGGAGGGGATGACGAGCGCCCGGTCGGACGCGAGGGCGGCTCCCGTGATCGTCTCGCCGTCGGTGAACCGCCGACCCTCGAGCGAGGCGAGGACCCCGGCGGCCCGGAGTACCGCCACTGCGGCCGGATCGTCCTCGTCGACGCTGCTCACGACCGCCCCCTGGGCGTCGGTGAGCGCGAGAGCCTCCTCGAGCAGGTGGCGCAGACCGGCGCTCGGGCCGAGGGAACCGGTGAGCAACCGCCTGCTGAGGTCCGCCGCCGCCGCCTGCCACCGGGCGCGACGCCGGGCACCCTCGAGCAGCAGGGCGTTCTCGATCGCCACGCCCGCGGCGGCCGCCAGGGCGGTGACGAGCTCCTCGTCGTCGCGGCTGAACTCCGCCGCCCCCTGCTTCTCGGTGAGATACAGGTGGCCGAAGACGGTCCCGCCGACCCACAGGGGCACGCCGAGGAAGGAACCCATCGGCGGGTGGTGCGGTGGGAAGCCGACCGCGGACGGGTGCTCGGTGAGGTCGCGGAGCCGCAGCGGGCGGGGATCGCCGATGACGGTTCCGAGGACACCCTCGCCGTCGGGCAGGTGGCCGATGGCGGCGGCCTCCTCGTCGCTCAGACCGGAGTACACGAAGCTCGTCAGGTGGCCGTCGTCGACGACGCCGAGCGCGCCGTACCGCGCGTCGACGAGGCTGCGGGCGCTCTCCACGACCCGCTGCTGCAGCTCGTCGGTGCCGGGTCGCTGCGCGATGTGCTGGGTGGCCGCCAGCAGCTTGCGCAGCCGTCCCTGCACCGTCTTGAGCTCGCCGGCGCGGGCGATGACCTGGTCGAGGAGGTCGTCGAGCTCGAGACGGACCGCGCCGGGGAAGGCGAGCTCCGCGGGCACCCCGGGCGGGCCTGGGGAGGAGGTGCTCGCGGTGTCGTCCACCGACCCATCGTGGGCTCGGGCCGGGTGCTGTCAAGGCACCGTCCTCTCACCTGGCGGAAGAGCGAGCCGGGGGCCGGGGGACCCGGTATCCCCCGGACCCTCGGCCCTGCCGGTCCGCGGCCCCGTCGCCGAGCGTCCGACGTGGTTCCGGGGGCAGACGTCAGGGGGCACGGTGGACGGACGGCGACGGTGCAGCGCGGTCCTCGACCGGTGCTGGACCGTTCTGCTGCCTCCCCGCAGCGAGCTGCGACGACCCTCGGACCGGCTCGAGACGCGGGCCGTCCGGGCCGCCGTGCTCCTCCTGGTCCTGGCGGTCCCGATCCTGCTCGCCCTCGGCAGCGCCTGGAGTGAGGACGCCCGCGTCGCCGCCGCCCACGAGCGGGCGACGTCCCATCGTGTCGCGGCCACCGTCGTCGCCCTCACCCGCCTGCCGTCGGCGGACGATTCGGCCATGGGGGCCAGCAATGTGACGCTGCAGTGGACCGAGTCCGACGGCGCGGTGCGCACGGCGTCCCGGACGGTGTACTCGAGCGTCGATGTCGGCGATCCCCGGCCCCTCTGGGTCGACACGGCCGGGAGACCGGTCCCGCCGCCCACGTCCGACTCGGACGCCGTCGTGGAAGGGGTGCTGGAGGCCTTCGCCGCCCTGTTCGTCTGGGGGCTCGCGCTCGCCGGGGGAGTGGTCGCCCTCCGGTGGGACCTCGACCGGCGCCGCCTGCGGCAGTGGGACGAGGACTGGCTCGACTTCCGGCGACGCGGCGACCGGGGCGCGGCCGGGTGAGAGCCGTCAGGGGTCCTCGGTCAGCACCTCGCGCAGCGGGCGCCGGGGCGTCGCCGGGATGGTGGCGGCACCGGGCTGGGGCCAGCCGACGCGCAGCGCGATCGCCGGGACGCGGTGGGCGCCGAGCGCGAGCCGCCGGACCCGGGCGCGGGTCTCGGGCACCTCGAACGGCTGCACGAACGGTGTGACCCCGAGCCCGAGCCTCGCCGCCTCCAGCAGCACCGCACTGAGCGACTCCCCGGCCCGCACCAGCGAGACCGTGTCGTCGGACTGCGCGGTCACCAGCAGGAACTGGGACGCGTCACGCTGGCCGGGCCGGGCCCGGGGGCGATCGAGCGTGCCGGGCGGCATCCACCGCATCGCGACGTCGTCGTAGACGGCCGCCGACTCTCCCGGGCGTGAACTGGCCGGGATCCCGTCACCGGCGCCGGCCAGACGGTGGGTCCAGTGCGCGAGCTCGCCCGCGTAGTCCTCCCGGGTGAGCTGGAGCCGGTCCGCCTCCTTGGCGGCCTCCACTACGACGTGGCGACTCTCCCCGACGAGCAGGTGCAGGGTGCCTCCCGTGCTGCGGGCCGCCTCGGCGAGCCGGTCGACGACGTCCGGGCCGACCTCGCGGGCGGCGAACCGGCGCCGGTCGGTGCGCCGGGCCGGGATCGCGGCGAACCACCTCGCCGTGCGGGCGTCGGGGGGCCCGCCGCGGTGGACGCGGACCCGCGCGAGGGGGTGCTCGGGGTCGCCGTCCTTGCCGTGGCGCACCTCGCCGCGCAGTCCGGCGACGGCGAGGGCCACGTGCAGGTGGTGCAGCGCGCACCCGCAACCGAGCAGCACGCTTCGGGCCTGTTCGTCGGTGGACGGCAGGCGACGGGTGCGGTCGGCGCGCAGGTCGAGGACGTCTCCGTGCAGGCGCCAGTGCCAGGGCTGGGCGTTGTGCTCGGAGGGGGCCAGCAGTGCGTGGGTGACGGCCTCGCGCAGCTCGTCGCGTGCCGGGAGGCCGGCCTCCGCCGGGCGCGTCGTGTCGTCGATCATCGCGTCCTCCTCGAGGGTCGTCCCGCCCACCGCAACCACGGCCCGGGTCTCGCCAGCCTCCCGATCGATCGGCCTGCCCGGAAGGGTCGTCCGGACCGCCCTGAACCCGGCAGGGCCGAAGGTCATGGCGGCACGGCCGGAGGGACCCCGGTCGCCGGAGGGCGTGGCGCGGGGCCGTCCGGTCGAGGTGGCTGATGCGGGCGGCGCCGCCGGTCCCGGGACCTTCGGCCCTGGGCCGGACCCGCCGGCCGGGACCACCCTTCTGGCCGCACCCGTTCGGCGCCCCCGCCGGGCGGGTCGCCGGGCGTCGGCCACCCGCATCCCCCCGCGGGCGGCTCGGCGCCCGGTCCCGCGGTCGCCCCGCGCCCCGCTCCCCGCGCCGGGGCCGGGCGACGGCCGGCGGCCGTGGACGACCCGGGACGAACGACACGCGTCATCCGCGCCTCTCGCCCCTGCCGGGCACCGGCCGGGCCGAGCACGGTGACCGGCGAGCCCGCCCACGGTCGCCCGGACCCGCGGCGGGATCGGGAGGCATCGTGGTCACCACCCACCCGGCCCGCACCGGCGCGACGTCGTGGACCCCGGCCGAGCTCGGAGTGCTGCTGCAGGCGGTGGAACCGGTCCCGGACCCGGCGCCCCCGGCCGGGTCGGTCACGGTCCACGACCGGGTCGTCGACGTCGTCCCCCTCGCCGGTGCACCGGACGGGACGCCCGGGCACGCGGATCTCGTCGCGGTCGGCCGGCTGGTGGCCGGCCTGGAGATCGCCGTGCGGAGCCTCGGATGGGAGCCCGAGCGGGACACCGCCGACGACGCCCGCGCCGATCCGCTGGTCCGGCTGACGGCGACACGACGGCGGCCCGCGATCCCGGCGGCGCTCGCCATGCACCGCGTCGACCGACGACTCCGCGAGGGACGCCTGGTCGGTACGGGGAGCCCGGACGCCGCCCAGGTCGTCGACGTGGCCCGGGGCGGGTCGACCACCCGCGCGTGGTGCGTCCTCGCGAACGGCCCCTCGCAGGGCGGTGCTCCCTCGTGGCACTCCCCGGGGACCCCGGTCCCGGAGGCGGCGTCGATCCGGCTGCCGTGGACGCGGGACCCGGTCCTTGCCGTGTGCACCCACGACGACGAGCCGGCCGACCACGTGGCCGCCGGGATCGCGGCCCACCGCGCCGTGGTGACCGCCGGGCTGCGAGGTCTGCTCGCCGCGGTGCACACCGCCGGTGTCGCCGAGCCCGCGGACCGGGTGGCGTGGGGCCATCGGGTCGACCCTGGGCACGGTCGGGTCCAGGCGCTGGTCCACCTGCACACCTGAGGGACCCGGTTGTGGTCCGGTCGTCCTGGCGAGGC
>NZ_DASXJS010000176.1:0-26497 GCF_036497245.1 Actinomycetospora sp.
CGCTGCGGCCGAGATGACCGGGGCCCGCCACGCGGTCCTCGGAGTGATCGAGGGAGGGCGCCTCGCGACCCTCCTCGACGAGCTCGACGCGGAGACCAGGGCCCGGATCGGAGCGCTACCGGTCGGGACCGGTGTGCTCGGTGCCCCGGGGCGTTCCGTGCTGCCGCCGCGGGTGCCCGACCGGGACCGACGGGCTCCTGCCGACGTGGTGCTCGGCCGGCGCGAGGCGTCGTCCTTCCTCGGCGTCCCGATCCGGGTCCGGGGTCGCGTGGTCGGCGAGCTGTACGTGATCGACAAGGTGGTGCCGAGCGCGGAAATCTCCGGGGCCGGCCGTGACGATCCGGGGCTCGTGACGGTGGCGCCGTTCGACGACGACGACCACGATCTCCTCATCACGGTCGCCCAGGTCGTGGCAGGCGCGATCGACACCGCCGCGCTGCTGGTCGACGCGTACCGCCGCTGCCTCGTCGAGGCCGGGATCGCCCGCCTCGCCACCGACCTGCTGAGCGTCACCGCCGATCCTCCCGCCGCCGGTCGTGGGCCCGGGGAGGACCCGGAACCGGCCCTCGACGCGGTGGGCCATCTGCTCGACGCCGCGATGGACCTGACCGGCTCGTTCGGTGCGGCCGTCGCCGAACCCGGGGGCGGACACCCGCAGCAGATGCGGATCACGTACGCCCGCGGAGCCATGAGGGTCCGGCTCGGTCAGGCCGTGGACCGCCCGGGATCGTTGTTCGGCCTGCTCTCCGGTTCCGTCGCCGGTGGACCGGTGGTGCTCGAGGACATCGAAGCCGATCCGCGGTTCGCGGTGGCCGCAAGCGGCATGCCCCTGGCCGGGCCCGCGGTCGTGGTCGACCTCGGAGGCGGCGACGACCGGACGGGCATCCTGCTGCTGATCCGCACCCGGGATCGGGGCGTCTATCCACCGGAGGACCTCGAGCTGCTGCAACTGCTGGGCACGCGGGCAGGCACGGCGCTGCGCGCGCACCAGGCCAACCGTCGGCGTCTGACCCTGAGCACCCTCGAGCACCGCGAGCGCCTGGCCCTCTCGCTGCAGGACACGGTGTTCGACGAGCTCCTGCGCCTCTCGACCCGCCTGAGCAGCCTCGCCAGCCGGACGACCCCGTTGCGCCACGAGCTGGTCGAGGAGTCCCGCCACGTCGACGGGCTCCTCACCCGGCTGCGGACGACGCTGTTCTCCGAGCTGTAGCGACGCCGGCCCGCTCGGGACCTTCGGTCCGGGCGCGGTAGCGCGTTCGGCACTGCCCGTCCCGGATGCGGGCCGCCTACACCTCGTGCCAGAGCCGCGCGATCGGTGCGGATTGCTCGAGGAGGGATGACCGGTGAGCGAGTCGACATCGGAGAGGCACAGGTCGGGCTGGGACGTCGCGCTCGGCGTGGTGCTGTTGGTGGTGGGTCTGATCGTCCTCGCGAACGCCGTCGTGGCGACCGTGGCGTCGATCTACTTCGTCGGGTGGGCGGCGGTGATCGGGGGCGTCGTCCTGCTGGTGCAGGCCGTCGTCGGCCGTAAATCCGGTGGGTTCTGGTCGCTGGCCCTGGGCGGCACGGTGCTCCTGGTCCTCGGCGTGTTCGTCCTGCGCAACCCGGCCGCCGGGCTCGTGAGCCTCACCCTCGTGGCGGGGGCGCTGTTCCTCGTCACGGGCGTCACCAGGATCGCCGTGTCCGGTCAGGTGCCGGAGATGCGCTGGCTGCTGGTGACCAGTGGTGTCATCTCGGTCGTGCTCGGGCTGGTCGTGCTCGTGAACCTCATGACGGCGAGCCTGGTGGTGTTCGGGATCCTGCTCGGGGTCCAGATCGTGATCGAGGGGGCGACCCTGCTCTTCGCGGGACGCCGGCCCGCATCGCGTCCGGAGGCCACGCCGCAGGCACACCGCGCCCCCGCCTGACGGCCGGGTGCATCACCTGGGCCGGTGTCCGCGTCGCGGTCACGCTTCCGGCCGTCGGCCGCGTCTGATGCGATGGGTCTCGACATCACCCGACCCCGGGAGGCCCGGTGCAGACCCTCGTCGACCTCAACGCGGACGCCGGCGAGAGCCTGGGCCGGTGGAAGCTCGGGCACGACGCCGAGCTCATGACCCAGGTGACGTCGGTGAACGTCGCGTGCGGTTTCCACGCCAGCGACCCGGTGACGATGCGGGAGTCGGTGCGCACCGCGGTGCGCACCGGCACCGCGATCGGCGCGCATCCGGGCCTGCCCGATCTCGTGGGCTTCGGTCGCCGACGGATGGCGCTGCGCCCGGACGAGGCCGCCCAGATCGTGCTCTACCAGGTGGGTGCGCTCCAGGCGACCGCACGTGCGGAGGGCGCCGAGGTGGTGCACGTGAAGCCGCACGGCGCGCTGTACGGCATGGCCCTGACCGACGACGAGATCACCACTGCGGTGACCGAGGCCGTGATGCGGCTCGACCCCGCGTTGATGATCTTCTGGCTGGCCGGGCCGACGGCGGATCTGGCGGCGGGACTCGGGGCGAAGGTCGTGCGCGAGGGGTTCGCCGACCTGGAGTACGACGACGACGGGCGCATCATCGTCGAGCCCGACCCGCTGGCGAAGGACCCCGACGCCGTCGCCCAGCAGGCCGTCGACCTGCTCGAGGGGCACGTGACGTCGACCTCGGGGCGCCGGCTGTCCGTCGAGGTCGACACGATCTGCCTGCACGGGGACCGGCCCAACGCCGTCGAGGTCTGTCAGGCCATCGCGGCGCGCTTCGACGCGCTCGGCGTCGAGCGGCGCGCGCCGCGCATGTGAACGCATTTCGTCGCCCTGACGACGAAATCTGTTCACATGGCGAAGCCTTCGAGGAAGGTGATGTCGTAGGTGCCGGCGACGACGGTGGGGTCGTCGAGCAGGCGCCGGTGCAGCGGGATCGTCGTCGGCACGCCCTCGACGGTGTACTCGGCGAGGGCCCGGCGGCCGCGCGCGACCGCGGCGTCCCGGTCGGGTGCCCAGACCGCGAGCTTGGCGACCAGCGAGTCGTAGAACGGCGGGATGACATCGCCCGCGGCGAGTGCGGTGTCCACCCGCACCCCGGGCCCGCCGGGTAGTTCGAGCGCCGTCACCTCGCCCGGGGTCGGCAGGAAGTCGTCGGCGGGGTCCTCGGCGTTGACCCGGAACTCGAGGGCCGCGCCGCGGCAGGCGATCTCGTCCTGGCGCACGGGGAGCGGCTCGCCGTCGGCCACCCGGAGCTGGAGGGCGACGAGGTCCAGGCCCGTGACGAGCTCGGTGACGGGGTGCTCGACCTGGATGCGGGTGTTCATCTCGATGAAGAAGAACTCGCCCTCCCCGTCGAGGAGGAACTCGACGGTCCCCGCGCCGACGTAGCCGACCTCGCGAGCCAGCGAGACCGCCGCGTCGCACATCGCCGTCCGCACACCCGGGTCCAGGCCCGGGGCGGGCGCCTCCTCGAGCACCTTCTGACGGCGGCGCTGCATCGAGCAGTCCCGCTCGTAGCAGTGCACGACGCTGCCGTGGGTGTCGGCGAGCACCTGCACCTCGACGTGCTTGGGGTGGGGGAGCGCGCGCTCGAGGTAGACGACGTCGGAGCCGAACGCCGACGCCGCCTCCCGCTGGGCCTCGGCGACGACCCGCCGCAGTTCGTCGTCGGAGGCCGCGGGCCGGATCCCGCGCCCGCCGCCCCCGGCCGCGGCCTTGACCAGCACCGGGTAGCCGATCCGGGCCGCCGCGCTCACCGCGTCGTCGACGGAGGCGAGCTCGTCGCTGCCCGGGACCACCGGCACCCCGGCCCGCGCCGCGACGGCCCGCGCCGCCGCCTTGTCACCCATGCGGGCGATGACGTCCGCGGGGGGCCCGACCCACACGAGGCCCGCGTCGGTGACGGCCTGCGCGAAGGAGGACCGCTCCGAGAGGAACCCGTATCCCGGGTGCACGGCATCCGCCCCCGACGACCGCGCGGCCGCCAGCAGCGCGTCGGGATCCAGGTAGCTCTTCGCCGCCGAGGACTTCCCGATGTGCACCGCCTGATCGGCGTGCCGCACGTGCGCCGCGCCTGCGTCCGCGTCGGAGTAGACGGCGACCGAGCGCAGCCCCCGCTCCCGGCACGCACGGATCACCCGCAGCGCGATCTCGCCGCGGTTGGCGACCAGGACCGACGAGATCGTCACGTGTCCAGTTCCACCAGCGTCTGACCGATCGTGACCTCGTCCTCGTTGTCCACCAGCCAGCGGGCGACGGTGCCCGCGGTGTCGGTCTTCACCTCGCGGTAGGTCTTCATGACCTCGATCAGCCCGATGGTGTCGCCCTCGGCCACCGTGGCCCCGTCCTCGACGTAGGGCTCGGCGTCGGGGGAGGGGCGGCGGTAGAAGACCCCGGGGGTGCGTGCGCTGATCGTGTGGCTGGCCACTGGCTCCTCCTCGGACGGCCCCTCAGGCGAGGGCGCTGCGGACACGGTCGAGCCGGGTGGCCCGGTCGCGGCGGATGGCGAGCGCCTCGTCGAGGTCGACGGGCACGAACCGGGTGTGGTCGCCGGTCTTGGTCTGGGCGAGCCGGTCGCGGTCCGCGCTCACGACGGTGCCGAGGGTCGCGTAGCCGCCGCCGGTCACCGCGTCCTGCAGCAGCACGATCGGCTCCACCCCGCCGGGCACCTGCACCGAGCCGACGGGGTAGCCGCAGTCGGTGACGTTGGCGGGGTCGCTGCCCGCCCCGAACGGCTGCTTGCGAGGCACGAACTCCAGCTCGGCACCGCGGTACCGGTACCCCACGCGGTTGGCGTCCGGGGTCACCTTCCACGCGGTGGACGTGAACCGCTCGAGCGAGTCGGGGGTCAGGCGGTAGCTGTGCAGCCCCACCAGCAGCCGCAGCTCGGCCGTCGTCGGGTGGACGGGGACGTCGGCCGGGTCGACGCGGCGCCCGGCCCGCGGGTCGACGGCGGCGTCGCCGATCGCCAGCTCGTCGCCCTCCGCGAGGGCCCGGCCGCCGAAGCCGCCGATCCCGACCAGGGTGTAGGTGGACCGGCTGCCGTAGTAGGTCGGCACCGCGATGCCCCCGGCGACGGCGACGTAGGGGCGTGCCCCCGCCGCCAGCTGACCGAACGCCATCGTCTGACCGGCGCGGACCGCCAGCGACTCCCACGTCGGGACCGGCTCGCCGTCGACCGTCACCGGGATGTCGGCGCCGGTGACGGCGACGACGGTGTCGGTGGTGAACTCGAGCGTCGGCCCGAGGTAGACCGCCTCCAGGGACGCGGTGCCCGGCGCATTGCCGACCAGCGCGTTCCCGACGTGGTAGGCGTACGAGTCCAGTGCCCCGGACGGCGGGAAGCCGATCGCGTAGTGACCGAAGCGGCCCGTGTCCTGCACGGTCGTCTCCAGCCCGGGGTCGCGCACGACGATGCTCATCGGTCCAGCTCCCCCACCAGTGCGCTGTTGGTCGCGTCGGGGTCGGCGAGCCAGCGCGACGGGGAGAACTGCACCGGCCGGGAGTGATAGCGCCAGGCCCCTGCGTCGACGACGCCGCGGACCTCGTCGTACTCGTCCTGGCCGATGCGCCGGAACCGGATCAGGTCGCCGTGCCGGAAGTAGACCACCGAGTCGTTCTCCGCGAAGTCCGGCTGCACCTGGGCGCCGTCGAAGATCGGGGCCGGTGCCGATCCGAAGAGCTGGTAGCCGCCCGCACCCTTGACCGGGTAGATGACCGCGAAGGCCCCGCCGAAGCCGAACGCCCGCTCCGGGGTCTCGGTGCGGGGCCGCACGTACTTCGGCACCTCGACCTGGCGTTCGCGGGGCACCAGCTGGAAGCACCAGGGCAGCCCGGGGACGAAGCCCATCATCGTGACCAGGTACGGCGAGCCGGCGAGGGCGTCGATGAACGACTCGGCGGAGTCGTAGCCGTTGATGCGTGCGCCGTAGTCGAGGTCGGTCCCCGACGGGTCCTGGTGCCGGTCGCGGAAGCGCATGAGGACCTCGTGGGTCCACGGGTCGGCGAACATGATCGGGACGTCGACGATGCGGGTGTCGACGGCGAACGCGGGGTCCGACGACGCCGACCCGACGTCGGACTCGATGCGCTGCAGCTCGCGGACCAGGTCGCGCGGGTGCACCCGGTCGGGATCGACGCGGACCATGTACGAGGCGTTGGACGGACAGATCTCCTCGACGCCGGGGATCGATTCCTCCCGCAGCCGACGGGTGATCGCGAGCGAGGCGAAATGCGCCGGCAGGCTCATCTCCGCGGAGATCTCCACATAGACGAACTCGTCGCCCCCGAAGTCGTACCGGGTCCCGCTTGCGCTCGTGGTCCCGATCACATCGGTCATGGGTCCACTGTGGCGGCCCGGGCGCCGGGGCACCAGAGGCAGCGCCCCGCCGGACCGCGACCGGGACGCTGCGCACCGACGGCAGCTGCACTCATCCCGGCGGTGCACCCGACCCGCCGGGCCCGGTGGGCCGCAGCGCGTCGTGCAGGTCGTCGAGGCTGCCGGCGAGGTCCTGCAGCGGTTGGGACCACGGTCCGCCCCGCTCGGCGAGGCGGGCGAGCCGGTGGGCTTCGCGGAGCAGGTTGCGGGCGAGGCCGACCGGTTCGTCCTGCACCGCGACGGCGACGGCGAGCTCGCGCAGGGTCCGGACGAGCCCCTGGATCTCGTGTCGGTGCTCGGGGTCCTCCAGCCGGAGGGCGATGCGGTCGAGCTCGTCGCAGATCGCCAGCAGCTCGCTGCGCGCCGCACGGCGCAGGGTGGTCCGGCGGATCTCGGTGCTGACGGCGTCGAACACCCGGGGATCACGCTCGGCGACGGTCAGGGCCGCGCCGATCAGGTCGGGGCTGCCCGCGTAGCGGACGCCGTCGGGGCTGGGGACGCGACCGAGACGTTCGGCCAGGGCGCCGAGCAGGCGCTGCAGCCGCTGATGGTCCTCCTCGTCCAGGGACACCAGGAACCGGGGTGGATGCTCCGACATCGGCCCTCAGCCCGGCCGGGAGCTGCGGTGTGCGGGGGCGAGGTGGTCGAGCGGAGCCGCGAGCAGGCGGTGCGCGAGCCCCAGCAGGCGCTCGGCGGTGTCGTCCCGGTCGAGCTCGGGCACCAGCACGTAGCTCACCGCCGCGCGGACGAGGGTGTCGACGGCGTCCTCGAGGACCACGTCCGGTCGCGGCGGATGGTGTGCCCGCAGATACGTCGACAACAGCCGTCTGGCCTCGGCCAGGATCGGCGCGCTCCGGACGGTCAGGAAGGACAGCAGGGCCGCGTCGTCGTGATCGGTGGACAGCACGGCCGCGAGGAGCGGGCTGGCTTCCCGGGCGCGCAGGGTGGCGCGGAACGCGCCGAGCAGGCCGACGTCCCACGAGCGGGAGTGCGCCAACGCCCGGGCGATCTCGCCGAGCAACCGGTCGGCCTCGCGGGCGACGAGCGCGCGGGCGAGCCCGTGCTTGGTGCCGAACTCCCGGAAGACCGTGGAGCGGGCCACTCCGGTCGTTCTGGCGAGCTCGGTCATCCGGAGCTGCTGCCATCCGTGCTCGACCGCCGCGGCGGCCGCCGTGTCGAGCACCCGGTTGCGCACCTTCTCGCGGAACTCGTCACGCAGCGACGGTGGCGCCCCGACCGACGCCCCGGACCCCGGGCGAGCCGGGCGGAGCTCCACCACCTCGCTGTGCTGCGACGGGGAGCGGCTACTGCCCGGTCTCATGTGCAGCAGTTCCCGGTTCTCGCCCATGGGGAGCCTCCGCGCCGATCGGGTCGATGAGCGCGCCCCAGGAGCTCGAGGCGCGTTCGGTCCGGTCGGGTATCGCCGCAGACCAGGCTGGCGTTACCAAATCGTGATGCGCCTTCGATGAAGATCGCTCCGGTGACTTCCCCCGTGGCTCCCTCGTCCGCACGGTGAGCCCGGAGTCGAACCACGGTTACGCGGCAGTCGGCTGCCTGATCACCCCAGCCTCACGGTCCCGAGGCGTCCTACCCCGCTTCCGCGCACAGCCGCCGTTTTTCCGGATCAACGAGCCAGCCGTCGCGGGTCGGATCATCTCGTACTCATTGCTACCTACGGTGATCGTTACTGGTCTATTCAGGTTGCAGGGAGGACAAAGTGCGAGGCTCTCGGTCACTCTCGGGAGACATGCCGCCGGGGGGAGGTCGCGGAATGCGAATTTACGAGGCAATCGTCCGGGGGCTCGAGGGGGTCGGGGTCGACACGGCGTTCGGGGGCAATGGCGAGAACGTGGCGAGCCTGGCGCTCGCCCTGGAACGCTCGTCGATCCGCTCGATCATGACCCGGCACGAGCAGGCGGCGTCGTTCATGGCCTGCGGGTACGCGATGTACACGAACCGCCTGGGCGTGTGCTTCGCGACCGTCGGTCCGGGGGCGTTCAATCTGCTCTCCGGGATGGCGGTCGCACTGTCGGACTCCTACCCGGTCCTGGCCGTCACCGGCTTCGTCTCCCTGGGACGACGGGGCCGTGGCGCAAGCAACGACACCTCCGGGCTGAACCGCACGCCGGATTCCCAGGCGATGTTCGCGGCGACCACCAAGCGTTCGTACCTGATCACCGATTCTGCCGACGTCTGCGACGTCCTCGAGGAGGCGGTGAACGTCGCGTTCGAGGGCCGTCCGGGGCCGGTGCATATCGGCGTGCCGCAGGACTTGACCCACCGTACTCACGCGGTGCACAACTACCGCGACATCTCCCTCGAGGTCGCCCCCGTGCGGCCTGACCCCCACCGGGTACAGGAGATCGCGACGACGCTGGCCGGCGCCCTCGCCGCGGGGCGACGGGTGGTCGCCCTGGTCGGCTTCGGCGCCGTCCGCAGCGCCGCGGACGAGGAGGTGGGCCGCTTCGCCGAGCGGTTCCAGGTCCCGGTGGTCACCACGCTCGACGGCAAGGGAATTCTCGCCGAGGACCACCCGATGTGCGCGGGCGTCTTCTCGGAGAGCGGGCACGGCCGCGCGGCGAAGACGTTCCGCGAGGCCGATGTCGTCCTCGCGATCGGCAACTCGTTCAACCAACACGCCACGTTCGGATTCCAGGACGATCTGTTCGAGGGACGGACCCTCGTCCACGTCAACATCTCCGAGCTGGAGATCGACAAGGTCTACAAGGCCGACCATGCGCTGGTGGCCGACGCCCGCCTCGGGATACGCGCGCTCACAGAGGCGCTCGACGGACGGGTCGGACGGATCGCGCCGGTCGAGGTCCGCCAGGGACGCGAGGCGGGACGCCACCTCCCGCACCTGACCGGTGACATCCATCCCGGGCACCTGGCGCAGGCGATCGGGCGGATGCTCCCGCCGCGCGGGGTGCTCCTCGCCGACGCGGGCGCGCACCTCGCCTGGCTCGGCTACTTCACTGCGCTCGAGGCGGGCCAGAACTTCCGCAAGACGGGCGGCTTCGGACCGATGGCCGGCCACGTCAACGGCGCCATCGGAGTCAAGGCCGCGCAGCCCGAGCGCACCGTCGTGGTCGGCTGCGGCGACGGCTGCTACTCGATGGCTGGGTTCGAACTGATGACTGCCGTCGAGAACGACCTACCCGTGATCTGGGTGATCTTCAACGACGGCGAGTACAAACTCGTCCGGCTCTACCAGCTCGCCACCTACGGCCACAGCGCGCTCGTCGAGTTCCGCAACCCCGACTTCGCCGCCTACGCCCGAGCCTGCGGCGCAGACGGCTACCACGTCGACACCCTCGAGGCCTTCGAGGCGGCCTTCACCGTCGCGCTCGGGTCGGGCCGTCCGACGGTGATCGACGCGACGATCACGCGTTGGGCGCTGCCCCGCTACTCCGGTTCGGCCGACGGGGTCCTCGCGGGGGTCGTCGACATGGTGGGCGACCGCCTCCGCGGCGAATGACGCCGGACGACCACGACATCCACCGAGAGGAGACGACGTGCGGGTCTACGAAGCCATCGTCAAGGGGCTCGAGAGCATCGGCGTGCAGGCCGCCTTCGGCGGGGCGGGCGAGAACGCGGCCAGCCTGATGCTCGCGCTCAAGGACTCCCCGACCATCAACCCGATCATCGCCCGTCATGAGCAGGCGGCCTCGTTCATGGCCTGCGGGTATGCGATGTACAACAACCGGCTGGGCTTCTGCTTCGCCACCGCCGGACCGGGAGCGTTCAACCTGTTCTCCGGGCTGGCCGTGGCCCTGTCCGATTCCTATCCCGTGCTCGCCGTCTCCGGCTACGCATCGCAGGCATGGGAGGGCCGTGGGTCGCTGAACGAGACCTCCGGGAAGAACGGCACGCCGGACTCGAGGGCGATGTTCCGTGCGACCACGAAGAAGGCGTTCTTCCTGACCGACCCGGCCCAGGCCTGTGACACGCTCGAGGAGGCCGTCAACGTCGCCTTCGAGGGCCGGCCCGGCCCGGTGCACATCACGGTCCCCGAGGACCTGACCCACCGCGGCGTGTCGGTCGACAACTACCGCGACATCGAGCTGCGGGTCGAGCCCGTCCGCCCCGACCCGGCCGAGGTCGACGCCGCCGCCGCGAGCGTGGCCGAGGCCATCGGCGCGGGCCGTTCGGTGGTCGCCCTGGTCGGCTTCGGCGCGATCCGCAGTGGCGCGGGCAAGGAAGTCCGTCGCTTCGTCGAGCGGTTCCAGCTGCCGGTGCTGACCACGCTCGACGGCAAGGGGATCGTCTCGGAGAACCACCCGCTCAACGTCGGCGTCTTCGCGGACAGCGGGCACGCCAGTGCCTGGAAGGCGTTCCGCGAGGCCGACGTCGTCGTCGCCATCGGCAACTCGCTCAACCAGCACGCCACCTTCAACTACCGGGACGACCTGTTCGAGGGCAAGGTCCTCGTCCACGTCAACATCCTCCGGCGCGAGATCGGCAAGGCGTACAGGGCCGCACATCCGATCGTCGCGGATGCGGCGCTCGGGGTCGCCGCCCTGACCGAGGCACTGGAGGCCCGGGTGGGGCCGCAGCCGCGGCGCACGGTCGACGGGCGCGACTACGAGGCCCGCCGCATCCCGCACCTGTTCAGCCGGATCCACCCCGGTCAGCTCGCCCAGACGATGGGTCGCCTGCTGCCACCGGGCGGGGTCCTGCTTGCCGACGCCGGCGCACACCTGGCCTGGCTGGGGTACTACGTCGAGCTGGAGGAGGGCCAGAACTTCCGCAAGGCAGGCACGTTCGGGCCGATGGCGGGGCACGTCAACGGCGCGATCGGGCTCAAGGTCGCCCACCCGGAGCGCACCGTGGTCGTCGGGTGCGGCGACGGCTGTTATTCGCTGGCCGGGTTCGAGCTCATGACCGCCGTCGAGCACAGCCTCCCGGTGATCTGGGTGATCTTCGACGACGGCGAGTTCAAGCTGATCAAGCTCTACCAGGCCACGACCTACTTCGACACCGGGCTGGTCGAGTTCGAGAATCCGGACTTCGCCGCCTACGCGCGGGCCTGCGGCGCGGACGGCTACACGGTGGACACCCTCGAGGACTTCGAGACCGCCTACCGGGCGGCGCTGGCCTCGGGACGGCCCACCGTGATCGACGCGAAGATCACCCGCTGGGCCGTCCCGCATTACAGCCCGTCGCCCGACGGCATCATCTCCGGCCTGGTCGAGATGGTCGAGCAGCGGTTCCGCCAGCAGCAGCACTGATCCCAGCGCGCGGCGGTGACTCCGCGGCGCGTGCCACCACCGTGGAGGACGCATGGACGTCACCTGGACCGAGGAGTACGCCGGCGGCTCTCCCGAGGCTGAGCGACTGGAGTTCGCCGAGATGGCAAAGGAGATCCTGGACCTGCAGCTCACGGCGAAACAGCAGGCGGACGGCGACGGCGTCGTCCATGGCGTCCAACGGGCGTTCCACGCCCGCTCGACGTTCGTCACCACCGAGGCCGAGCTGCGCTTCCTCGACCTGCCTGCCGACCTGGCGGCCGGGTTCGCGCGGTCCGGGCGCCGATACCCGACCACGGTCCGGTTCTCCAACGCCGCAGGCAAGGGCGCCCCCGACTTCGAGCCGGATCTGCGCGGAGTCGCCCTGCGAGTCACCGTGGACCACGACGAGCAGCACGACCTGCTGATGACCAACTTCCCGACGTCGCACGCCCGCGACGCGCGCCAGTTCGTCGCGTTCGCGGTGGCGACGGCGGGGGGCACGCCCGCGCGGGTCGCGGGCCTCGCCGCGCTCGTCGCGCGCTTCGGTCCGTTCGAAGTGGCCCGCATGCTGCGCAACGTGCTGAAGGCGCGCGGCAAACGCGTCCGCGGTGTGGCCTCCGAGACCTACTGGAGCCGGGGCGCGATCCGGTGGGGCTCGACCCTTGCCGTGCGCTACCTGCTGCGGCCCGAGCCGGGCAGCGACCCGGGTCCGGAACCGTCGGCGACGGTCCCCGACTACCTGTCGCGGGAGATGGCAGACCGCCTGACCCGCGGCGACGTACGGCTCGAGCTGTGCGTCCAGCGCTACATCGACGCGCGTAGGACCCCCATCGAGGACACCGCCGTGGAATGGACCGAGGCCGCGTCACCGCCGGTGCCCGTCGCCATCCTCACGATCCCGCGGCGAAGGCTGGACGCCGCTCATGACGACGCCGAGGCCCTCGTGCGGGCCCGCGGTGTCGACGACCTCTCGTTCAACCCGTGGAACACCACGGACGGGTTCCGCCCGCTGGGCAATCTCAACCGCGCCCGCAAGGCCGCCTACGACGCGAGTGCCGCACACCGGCTCGGCACACGCTGGGCGAGCCGTCCACCCGTGCGCAACGTGGTGGTCGGGGCCGCCGTCCGCGAGACGTTCGGGCTGCTGAACCGGTTGGTCGAATGGCACCGCTGGCCGGTGCCGGTGGCGCTGCTCAACCTGGAGGCGTTCCGGCTGGTGCTGCGTCGAGCCAACTTGATCGACACCGAGCCCCACGAGGCGCCCCCGCAAGTCCGC
This sequence comes from Actinomycetospora sp., assembly GCF_036497245.1. Lineage (GTDB taxonomy): Bacteria > Actinomycetota > Actinomycetes > Mycobacteriales > Pseudonocardiaceae > Actinomycetospora. Next base: position 12,837 of record NZ_DASXJS010000176.1, read on the forward strand.
CCCGTGCCCTCGCTACCGCCGGAGGACACACGGGCGCACCGGACCTTCGTAGGTACCGACAACGACCTCTCAGAGCCGCAGATGGGGGCGATCGGCGCGGCCTTCGGGCGCAACCTGGCCCCGGACCTGCGCCCGGACCTGTTCGACGAGCCCAACCCGATCACGGTCAGCGACCGGCTGCTGGCCCGCGACTCGTTCCGTCCCGCACCCTCGCTCAACCTCCTGGCCGCGGCCTGGATCCAGTTCCAGGTCCACGATTGGGTCCACCACGCCCGTTCCCCACTCGGTCACGACGACGTCCGGGTGCCGTTGCCCGAAGGCGTGCCGTCCTGGGTCAACGTCGTGGGTGGCGACCCGGAGGCGGAGATGCGGATCGGCGGGAACATCCCGCTGGACGGCCATGGCGGGGACGCGGGGCAGGCTCCGGTGTTCGGCAACACCGTCTCCCACTGGTGGGACGGGTCGGAGGTCTACGGCAGCGACCCGATCTCGGCGGAGAAGCTGCGGGACGGACCGAAGCTGCGGCTCACCGCCGCCGGGTACCTCCCCGAGGACGTCTCCGGCATGGAGATCACCGGCTTCAACGAGAGCTGGTGGCTCGGTCTCTCGACGATGCACACCCTCTTCGCACGGGAGCACAACCTGCTGTGCGACGAGCTACGCGCCCAGTACCGGAGCTGGAGCGACGACCGCGTCTATCACACGGCCCGGCTCGTCGTGGCCGCCCTCATCGCCAAGATCCACACAGTCGAGTGGACCCCGGCGATCCTCGGGACGCGGGCGATCGACCTCGGCCTCCACAGCAACTGGAACGGTCCCCCGGCCGACGACCTGCTCTCCCGCCTCGGACTCTGGCTGGTCGACGCGCACTCCCTGACCGGGATCCCCAGCACCAAGCCAGACCATCACGGCGTGCCGTTCTCGCTCACCGAGGACTTCGTGACGGTCTACCGGATGCACCCGTTGCTGCCCGACGATTACGTGCTGCTCGACCACGAGCACGGCGGAGTGCTCGGCCGCTACACCTTCCCGGAGATCCAGGGCGGGAGCACCGACGAACTGATGCGCTCGACCGGACTCGAGAACGTGCTGTTCTCCTTCGGCGTCGCGAATCCCGGGGCGATCTCGCTGCACAACTTCCCGCGCTCCCTGCGCACCTTCGAGCGCGACGGCGAGCGGGTCGACCTCGCCGTGGCGGACCTGGTGCGCACCCGCCGTCGCGGCGTGCCCCGGTACAACGACTTCCGCGCGGGGCTGCACAAGCCACGGATCCGCCGCTGGGAGGACTTCCCCTCGGACCCCGACACGATCGCCGAGTTGCGTGAGGTCTACGGCAGCGTCGACCGGGTCGACACCATGGTCGGGCTGTTCGCCGAGACCCCTCCCCCCGGGTTCGGCTTCTCCGACACCGCATTCCGCATCTTCATCCTGATGGCCTCGAGGCGGCTCCAGAGCGACCGCTTCCTGACCGCGGACTTCCGGCCCGAGGTGTACTCGCCGTTCGGGATGGACTGGATCGCCCGCACCGGGATGAAGGAGATCGTGCTGCGGCACTGCCCGGAGCTGGCGACGATGCTGCCCCCGGACGCCAGCGCCTTCGCGCCGTGGCGGATCCCGGCCGCGCACGCCGCACCGCAGGCGGGGAGCCGACGATGACCGGCACCGTGAGCGGCAGCGGGCTCGGAGCCCTCCTCGACCGTCCACTGCTCGAGACCATCCTGCGCAGGCGCACGCACCGCGTCAGTCGCGGCAGCGCGGTGACCGCGGGCTCGATGAGCTACACATCGACCCTCGAGCGCGAGCCGCTGTCCGCGCTCGAGGAGGCGATGCTCATCGCGCTGACCGGGTGCACCGGGCTGACCATGCCCGACCGGCCCTTCGCGGACCCGCGCAACGGTGCTCCGATCATGGCCAAGCCCAACCTCAACATGGTCGGTCGTAGCGCAGGCAGCCCCGACAACGCCCAGGGCACCCACTTCTTCCTCATCAACGACAGCGGGACCTTCTTCCTGCGCAAGCTCCCTCCGCCGGAGGACCCGTCGGACGCCCTGACGCCGGAGGTGCTCCTGGCCCGCGCCGAGCAGGCCAAGGTGCGGCTGCTCGACCACCGCCTCGACGTGCCCGACGGCCGCCGCGACTTTCCGGCCTACCTGGACTCGAACCGGTTCCTGTCCAACCTGCCGGGCACGACGATCCTCCTACCGGTCGTCGACCTGTCCCGCCAGTACGTCAACGGGATGATGTACCTCCTGACCCAGCCCGAAGGGGCCCGGCCCACGGTCGTCGACGACCGTAACTTCTACCGGCCGGCGGGTGTCCGGCGCTGGATGCGCAACGGGTTCCTCAACCCGGATCTCAAGCTGCCGCTGGGTTCGATCTGGGCCATGCGCACGCAGATCGAGGCCGATCTGCTGCTGCAGAACCTCATGCTGGTGGCCGACGCCATGGGGCTGGGTGCGTGGATCCACGCCTCGATCTCCCCGCCGGTGCTGCTGGGCGACCCGAAGTTCCGCGGGACCTACGGCCCGATGCTCGGGTTCGATTTCGCGACGCCGCGATGGCATCCCGCCGACATGCTGCGCTGGCAGGTCCCCCTGCCCCGGTACGCCGACCTCCGGGCGGTGCCCGTCGCCCTGCGCCACCGGGGAGAGGACCTCATTGCGGCCACCTGCCCGCCGAACTATCCCTCGATGGCAGCCGCCGTCGACGACGTGGTGGCCTCGAAGTTCGGTCCCCACGGGCTCTACGCCGACCGGCCGACGTTCGATCGGATCTATCGGGACGGATACGGGGCCGAGTACCTCAAGGAGGCCGGCGTCTACTCCGAGCAGGTCATCGACTGCGCCCGGGACATCTGCGCCTACATCTACGAGACCCATGGCCGCTTCCCGGCGCACGTCGAGCCGATCCACGTCCCGGGGGTCTGGTTGCAGGCCCACCACGTCGAGGAGGGCTACTACGAACGGTTCTTCCGGGGCGGGCTGACCGACGCCCACCGCCATCACGATCAGGATTGGCACACCCCATGAGCCCTCTGACTGCCCACTGCGGGATCTACGTGGCGGTCAACGAGGCCGGGGTCCGCCGGGTCCTCCGCCACGTCACGCGACAGCGCCCGTCCCTGATCGCCTATGGCACCGCCGGGATCGTGGCGAACCCCTCCCGCCTCTGCGGCCCCCTCGACCCCGCCCCGATCGTCCTCCAACGGGGCAGGCCGCTCGTGACGGTGATGGACCCGCTACCGGTGCTGGGCACGAGCGCACCCGCCTATCAGGTGGACTACGGCGTACAGGTGTCCGCTCTCGAGGTCGACTTCGCTCCGGGCCAGATGGCTCTACCTGCGGAGCTCGGGTCGCTCGGCGAGCAGCAGCTGGCGCTCCACGTCGGGCTGACGGCCGGGGTGGGCTGCCCCTCCGACCTCACGTCCCGGCCGGGCGAGGACCCGGTGATCCTCCCGGTCGACCACCTGACCTGCTTCGCGCTCGACCTCTACGCGGTGGTCGGCATGACCTTCGTCGGCGCTCCCGGGCCGCAGCACCTCCATGCCCTGCTCGGCGGCCTGGAGATCGTCGACCTCGGACCGGCAGGGATGGAGGAGCTCGTCGAGTGCTATCTGGGACTCGTCGTGCGTCTCGCGGTCCTTCCCCGGCTCGAGGCCCCGGTCATCGAGATCGTGCAATCCGTGCTGGGGGCGACGATCCAGCTCGATCCCACTCCGACCGGCCCCGACGTCCCACACAATCCCGCGGTGGAGGCCGACCAGCTCGCGGTCATGCTCGAGGCGACCGCGACAACCGGGGGAGGAGGCGGTGGGGGTGGCGGCGGAGCCACGGCGGACCGGGGCGACGTGCGACCCCGGGTCCGGAACGGCGCCTTCGATCTGACCGCCGCAGTATCCGAGCGCACGTTCCGGGACCTGTTCGCCGGTATTCGGGACGGCTTCCGCCTCGCCCGCTCCGACTCCCGCGACTTCGGGACCTTCACCCTCGGCTACGACCTCGCGCTACACCTGGCCCGGGGATCGGTGGACCTCGAGGCGGACGGCGCGGTACACGTGCGCGAGCTGGATGTGGTGTTCGACCACCTCGGGGTCAGTCTCGGTATCGACCTACCGTCGTTCTGTGTCGGAGGCTTCTGCCTGATCCCGAACCCGTTCGGCGGATGCATTCTCCGGGCACCTCGGTTCTGTCTGTTCGAGGACGACCCGGACATCGTGATCCCGCTGGACCTCGGCGGGCTGATCACCTCCGAGCTCTCGGCAGTCCTGGCCCTGCTCGTCCGCTACCGCGTTGACCCGACTCGACCCGCCGGGATGAACGACTGGGACGCCCACGATGCCGGGCTGGCCAACCACTGGCAGGTGCTGCTCGACCCGACCCGTGTCGACATCGACCTGTTCGACATCGCAGACACGCTCGGCGACCTGCTGGAGCGCGCCGTGGACGCCGCCGTGGACGGGATGCTCGGCGGACTGCCGGGCTGGGCGCGCGATCTCGCCAAGGCCATCCTCGGGTCCGCCATCGATGTCCTGCGCAGCGTGCTCGACGTCGGCGACGACCTCTCCGAGTGGCTCGCGGACCGGCTCGGTGTAGGCCTGGGCCTGTTCAACGTGATCACGGCCGCGGTCGCGGCGCACCTCACGTCCCGGCGGCCCATCGAGTTCGAGGACCCGTTCCCCGTCCCAGAGAACCCCCTACCGCCGCTGCCCTTCCTCATCCCCATCGAGTACCTGGGTGTGCAGGTGCAGGACAGCGAGGCCATTCTCACCGTCGACATCGGAGACTGACGTGCCACCGACGATCGCCTTCCGCCTCGTGCAGCAGACCTCTTTCGACAGCGGGGTGCCGAGCGGCACCGCCGTCATTGCCCATCCCGTGGCCACCACCGGGTCCTTCACGATTTCCATCATCAAGGGAGCGGAGGAGGTGGTCCGTCGCCGCAGTCTCATCGTCGGACCGGCGCCCGGGGCCCGGGCCGCGTCGGGTGCCGTCTCGGTGGACCTCGTCGTCCCCGCCGTAGCGACCGCGGACCTCGAGGCGCCGCTCGAGGTCGCCGCCGGCGGGTGGGCGACGTTCTCGGCCTCGAGCGGGGACGGCGCCGCCGTGAGGATCACCGACGCGCAGGGTGGGACCGAGTTCGACAGCCGCCGGCTCGGCGCGGGCGACCTGTTCGCCGTCACCCTGGTCCGACCGGGCCGGTACCGCGTCACCGAGACCGGCAGTGGGATCACCCTCGATGCCCGCGTCACGTATCCGCGCCCAGGGCCCACGCCGTACCGACCGGCCGACCCACAACGCGTCCACTTCGCGGCAGGCTTCGACCCCGCCACGGTGGAGCTCGGACCGGGTCAGGGCCTCGTCGTCGAGGTCGGGGAGGTCGCGCACATGGTCGTCGAGCTCATCGAGCCTGACGACGGCCCGGCTCCTGACGACAGGGCGCGACGTCCCCGGTGGAGCCGGCGATGAGCCCGGTGGCGGATCGCGAAGGCGGCCCGGTGGCGGTGGTCATCGCCGGTGCCGGAGCGCGCGGGGCGTACGAGGCCGGAGTGCTCTCGGAGGTGCTGCCGCGCCTCGACGAGGAAGGCGTGCGGCCGTCCCTGTACGTGGGTACGAGCGCCGGAGCGATCAATGCGACGTTGTTCGCGGCGCACGCCCACCGTCCGGTGAAGGAGCAGGTCGACGCGGCCCTCGAGGTGTGGCGCGAGCTGACGATGGCCGACGTCGTCCGTCCGGTCCTGCAAACGGCACCGACCGCCCTCGGGCGACTGCTCGCGCAGATGTCCCACCTGCCCGGTGCGCACCCGACCAGCCTGCTCGACACCGCACCACTCCGGGCGACGGCGCAGCGGATGGGCCACTGGGACCAGCTACGGGAGAACATCGACGACGGGACTGTCGGCCTCGCTGTGGTGGCCACCGCGGCCGACGGCGGGCGCACCGTGGTATTCGTCGACCGCGACGGAGGCGCCCTGCCGGAGACCGATCAGACCAGGGCCATCGAGTATTCTTCGGTGCGGGTCGACGCGACCCACGTGGTTGCCTCGGCGGCCATCCCGATGGTGTTCCCGCCGGTGCGTGTCGAGGCTCCGCCCGAGCAGGCCGGGTGGTTCGTCGATGGCGGAATGCGTCTCAACGCGCCCCTGAAGCCGGCTATCCAGCTCGGCGCGAAGCGGTTGGTCGTGGTGGCCACCCACCCGGTGGCCAACCCGCCCGAGCTCGCCCGCGACGCGCCACCGCCCGATCTCGACGACGCGATGGTCTCCTTCGTCGACGTGGCCCTCGTCGACCGCATGGTCGAGGACGTCCGGACCCTGGCCAAGGTCAACGAGAGTCCGGGCGAGTCGCGGAGCGTAGTCCCGTTCCTCTTCGTCGGCCCGCCGCGACGAGGAACGCTGGCCGCTGTCGCCGCCCGGTGCTACGACGAGCGCGCCGGCGGCCCGGCGTCCTGGTGGCAAACCCTGCGGCGGCCCGATCTCGCCCTCTTCGACTGGCTGATCGGGGGCGACGGACTGCGGCGCGGCGATCTGTTGAGCTACATCTACTTCGACCCGGCCTTCACCAAGGCAGCGATCGAACTCGGGCAGAACGACGCGCGACGCCTGCTCGGAGACGGTCCCGTGCCATGGAGCCCGCCCGCTCCGTCCGCGTGATCGGAGCCACGAGTCCGCAGATCGAGCCGACCGGGGAATCTGCGAAACCAGATACCGCAGCTCCCTTGAGGGGGTGAGCACAAACCTTGTCGGAAACGCCAGGCAACTGACTTTGCCTGCGGGTGCGCACATGCACCGGCGCAACGAGTGGCCGGCCCCTCCGTCGCGGCCTCGAGCCGGCCGATGCGTCAGCGGACGACCACGGTGAGCAGCACGACGCTGCTCTCCGAGGCCTCGAGCCGGTGGGAGGCCGCCGGGATGATGAGGAGGTCGCCGCGTCGGCCGTCCCAGGAATCGCCCCCGGCGACGAGACGGATTCGGCCGCTGTGCACCTGGAGGGTGGCCTCGCCCGGACTCTCGTGCTCGGCCAGTGCGCTGCCCGCGGTGAGCGCGATCAAGGTCTGCCGCAGCGAGTGCTCGTGGCCTCCGTGGACCGTGCGGGCCGCTCGGCCGCTCGTCGACGCGGTCGCGCGTTCGAGCAGCTCACGGGCGAGGGCGTCCAACGACAGCTTCTGCATCGAGGCGTCCTTCCGTACGGCCCGGGTCGCGGGCACCGGATGGCGCCGATGCCCGCCACGCCTACGCCCCCGAGTATGGCCGACCGGCGCGGGTCAGGCGGCCGGTTCGCGAGCTCCCCTCGACTGCTCCCGCAGGACGCCGGCCACGTCGGCGGCGACGTTCCTCGGGAAGCCGGTCATCCGGGTCCACGCGAGCTCCCGCTCGGTCTGGCGGACGGCCACCCGGGAGACCAGCTGCCGGGCTGTCAGCGCCACCGCCGGATCCTGCCGGGCCAGCAGCGTGAACACCGCGTCGGTGTCCCGCTTGAGCGCCCGGGTCTGCTCGCGCAGTCCCGCCAGGTCGTGCGGCGACTCGGCCGTCGCGTCGAGGACGGCCTGTGCATCGCCCACGTCGTCCCCGGGGGCCATCGCCAGGAGGGACGACAGGAGATCCCGGTAGTCGGTGTGCTCGACGACCTCGTAGCGGTGCTCGGATTCGACGACGTCCATGGCCCAGTCGAGGCTGGCCAGGACGAGCCCCGCCTGCTCCCGCGCGAAATCGGCGTCGGCGTCCAGGGCGGGCACGACGGTCTTGGCCAGGGTGTGTCGAATGGCGGCGAGCTGTTGGGAGACGGAGGGAACCACCATGATCATCGCTCCTCGGGGCCGACGACCTGGTTCAGCAGGTCGTTGTTGTAGAAGCCGAGCCCGGCCAGGAAGTTCTGCATGACGTCGAGATGGGTCATGCGCTCGGCGGCGTTGCGGGGGCCGGTGGCGATCAGAGCGACGACGGCCCAGTACATGTTCAGCACCATGTAGTAGTCGAGCCGGGCGGGATCGACGGAGAGCCCGGAGAGCCGCTCGTACTCGGCGATCAGATCGGCCCGGGTGACCAGGGCCGAGCAGTAGAACTCGCCGGTCGACCCGTCCCGGTAGCCCCAGCCCTCCATCATCGCGTAGGCGAGGTCGTGGTGGCGGTCGCCGAGGTAGGTGAGCTCCCAGTCGAGGATCGCGGTGATCCGGCCGTCCGCCTCGTCGAAGAGGAAGTTCCCGTTGCGGTAGTCGCCGTGCAGCAGGGACACGTGGTCGACCGCCGGGCGATGGCGCCACAGCCAGTCGCGGGTCAGGGTGACCGTCGGATGCGGCTCGAAACTGTCCTCGGCCCACGCGCGATCGATGGCCGCCAGTCGCCAGTCCAGGGCCTCGGTGGTCCCCGCGGCCGGCTGGTCGAAGGAGGGCAGCGCGCACTCCTCCCACTCGAGGCGGTGCAGTGCGGCGATGTGCCGGACGAACTGCTCGGCCAGAACGGGCCGGAGGCGCGGTCCGTACGTGGTGCCCAGGCCCGACGCGGTCTTCGACCCCTCGGCCGGGCTCGCCACGCCGGTCACCAGCTCGCAGATCAGGGCGGGGGAGCCGAGGTCGTCGGGGTTCTCGGTCGTCCAGAACACCTCGGGGACCGGCAGCGTGCCGTGAGCCGCACGGAGTGCCTCGAACTCCCGGGAGCGCGCGGTCTCGACCATGGACGCGGGCGGGTCCATCCGCAGCACCATCCGGTCGTGGCGCGGCGCGCCGTCCCGGGTCCAGTCGAGGTCGAAGACGAACTGTTCCTTGGAGGCCCCGCCCGGGAGCCGGCGGAGGCGCTCGAGCCGGAAATCGCCCTCGACCCGGGCGGCGAGGAACCCGCGGAGGCGTTCGGCGACGAGGTCGAGCACCGGCGGGTCGTGGGTGACCACGCCGCGGCGGGCCATCTTGCGGTCGAGCGTCGTCGCGACCGTGCGTTCCACGGGGTGCGTCCGTTCCACGGTGCTCACCATCGAGATCACCCTCCGATCAGTGCGGTCGAGGAGCCGACACGGGCGTGGGGCGAGAGACGGTCGCCGAGCCAGTCCATGCCGAAGATGTCGCCCTGCTCGGCGTGCGCGACGCGGTCGCCGTCGGTGTAGCGCATGAGGGTGTGGAAGCAGACGTACGCCGGGATGAACTGGTAGTACGGCGACCCGGCCACCGCGGAGCCGTGGAACACGAACTCGCGCCCCCGGGCGTCCTTGACCCACACCCGGTTGTTCACCGGGATCATGTCGACCCGCTCGGACTCCATCGTCGCCTCGACGATGCCGATGACCTGACCGTGCTCGTGCAGGTACCCGAAGCGCAGGCCGTCGTAGACGATCCGCCCGTCGCGCAGCGAGATCGCCATCGCGACGTGGACGCCGAACTCCTCGCCGAAGGGGATGTGCACCCAGCTCACGGCGCGCCCGCCCCACTCCTCGCGGGGGCCCCAGCTGCGGTCCATGCCCTCGTAGCAGTCGACCTCGTACCGCTTGCCCCGTAGCTCGAGCTCGCCGGTGATGTGGCCGATGACGTCGAGGTGGCCGTTGGCCCAGGCGTCGCCGTAGCCCATGTCGTCGCCACCCACGGCGAGCAGGGGGTTCTCCTTCGGGTCGTGCGTGTCGAAGGGCTGGTGCACCGAACGGAAGTCGAGGTCGAAGCTGCAGGCCCCGTGGGTGTCCCGGTAGGAGAACGTGAAGTCGCGCGGTGGCTTCGTCGCCTGGATCCGCAGGCCGTTGTCCAGGCTCATGTCGAGGAAGGACTCGGGGCAGGGGAGGTGCATCCGGGCGTCGACGAAGTCGATCTCGTAGGGCTGCGCGCGGAAGCCCTGGAACACGATGATCGACGAGGCGATCACGCCCAGGTTCGGGCGCGCCAGCACGTAGGCGTTGGCCAGGATGCCCGCCTCGGGCACCGAGAAGATGAGGACCTGGGTCTCGGCCCAGTTCGATGTCGCGGGATCCCGGTCGTGGAACTCGGAGTCGGATTCGATGATCAACGTGGCTCCTGGGGGCGGCACGGCGGGGCGGGGCCCGGCCGTCCGTGAGGGTCGAAGGGCGTCGCCGGAGACGCTAGGGTCGAGGCCGTAATCCGACCGGAACCGTCCTCGTCACCGGGTGCCGAACCACCGTGCCTGTTCCCCGCGCGAAGGTGCGCCCGCCCGGCGCGAACCGCTGGGTCGTGCCGCGGCCCCGACTGCGGGACAAGCTCGTGTCACTGGCCGACCGGTTCGCCCTCGTGTGGGTGGTCGGCACGGCAGGCGCCGGGAAGACCACGGCCGTCGCCGACGCCGTCGAGGTCATCGGCAAGCGGGGGGTCACCCGCACCGATGACGGCGACCGGGGGAGTGACCCGCCCGCCACGGCCTGGCTGACGCTGGATCTGACCGATCAGGCCCCGGGGCGTCTGCTGACCCATCTGGAGGACAGCCTGACCCAGGCCGTCGCCGAGCCGGTGTCGGCCGCGACCGATGCCCTGGCGACCGGGGTCCCCCACATCGAGGCCGCGGCGCTGCTCGGCGAGTCGGTCGGCGAGGTCCGCCTGCTCCTGGTGATCGACGAGGTCGAGCACCTCGGTGACGCCGAGCCGGCACGGGTCGTGCTGTCGGCGTTCATCCGCGGACTCGGCACGGGGGTGCGGGTGATCCTGGTGTCGCGCCGCGACGTGGTGATGCGGCTGGGGAGCCTGCGCGAGGTCGGGGGTGTCGGGCGGGTCGACGAGGTCGACCTGGCGTTCGACGTCCCCGAGGCCGCGCGTGTGCTGGAGGAGACGGGCCGGGCGTCGATGAGTGCCGAGGCCGCCGTCGAGTCGACCGGTGGGTGGGTCACGGGGGTGCTGTTCGAGGCGTGGCGGTCGCCGGACCACCGGCACGGCGAGGGGGGCGAGGCGGACGCGCTGAGCAGCTACCTGTCCTCGGAGATCATGGACGGTCTCCCCGAGCGCCTGCGGTGGTTCCTCGAGGCGACCTCGCTGTTGCACCAGGTCACGGTGCTCCGGGCCGAGGCCTTGGGACAGCGGGGCGCCCGGGCGGCCGTGGTCGATCTCCGGGCCCAGCACATCCCGGTCTGGTTCTCCGCCGACGGGACCGAGCTCCGTTGCCACCCGCGGTTCCGCGAGTACCTCCGGCGGCGCCTCGACGGCCGGCGGTACGACGACGTCGCCCGCCTGCATCTCGCCCACGGACACCTGCTGCTCGCCGAGGACTCCGTGGAGGACGCGGTGGAGGCGTTCCTGCTCGGCGGCGACCTCGACGCCGCCGAGCGGGCGAGTGAGACGGCGGCGCCCGAGGTGCTGCGCCGGGGGGACGTCGAGGTGGCGGGACGCTGGTTGGCGAGCTTCCGTCGCTCCACGGTGCACCGCTCCGAGGCGCTCACCCGCGCCGAACTGGCCGTCTCGATGGACCACGAGGCGTGGAGCGCGGGCGCAACCGCCGCCGACCGGTTGCTGGGCATGCTCCGTGAGGACTCGGCCGCACGGTCGCTCGAGCCGGGCCTCGCCGGCATGATCGGCACCTGCTTCCTGCACGTCGGCCGATTCGCCGACCTCACCGCAGTGATCACGAGCGCCAGGCCGGGCGCGGCCCGGAACACGTGGCGGATCGCGCTCGGGATGGACGTCGCCGACCATCCGGAGCACTACCGCGACCGGCCCGAGGACTGCGGAGAGATCGTCGACGGCCTGCTGCACCGCCTGGACCTGCTGCACGGGCGTTTCGGGCGACTCCTGACCGCCCGGCCCGCTCCGTGGGCCGCGGCCCGGTCGAGCCGGATCGCGGCCCTCGCCGCGGTGGGGCGATACGACGAGGCGCTGGAGCTGCAGGACCACTGGCCGTCGATCGAACGATCGCCGGCGATGACGCGGATCGCGGTCGATCTGCTGGTCGACCTGGGTCGGACCGACGAGGCCTTCACCGCGATGGAACGCGGTCGGGAAGTGGCGCTCCGGAGCAGCCAGTACTGCGCGATGCTGCACCACCTGCAGTCGGCCGCGGTGCTGCTGCGCGTCCATCGCGACGCCCACGCGGCGCGCGCCGCGCTGGACCGGGTGGCCGAGGATCCCGCCGCGGACCGCCACCTGCGGGTGGTCGAGCAGCTCGAGCTCTGGCGCGGCGTCGCCAGCCTCCAGCTCGAGGAACCGGAGGCCGCCGCGCGCCACCTGCGCCGGGCCGTGGCCACGATGCGCCACTGGGACCGGCAGTTCCACCTGCCCGCCGCGGCGGTCTATCTGGCCGAGGCGGAATGGCTGCTCGGGAACGAGGACGCCGCCGACGCCGCGGCGGACCACGCCCTGGCGGCCGCCCACGTCCAGGGTTCGGACCACCTGCTCATCCGAGCCCTGCACGAGTATCCGGCGGTCCTCGCCCGCCGGGTCGACGCCGAGGCCGGGACCGACTCACCCTGGCATGCACTCGGACGTGCACTTTTCCGTGACCGCTCGGTGTCCCACGGCGCGCGGGCCGTCACCTCGCACCTGCGGGAGTTCGGGGTTCCCGTCCTGCGCCACCGCGGCCACGACGTCGACCCCAGGCTGCGCCGCAGCCTCGAGGTCCTCGCCCATCTGGCGACCCACGACGGAGCGACGACGAAATCGGCGCTCCTCGGCGACCTGTTCGACGGGCGGACCGACGAGAAGGCGCGGTCCTACCTGCGCCAGGCCCTCAAGCGATTGCGCGACGCCCTGCCGGGGGAGGAGCTCGTTTTGGTACGCGGGGACGAGGTGCGCTGGACCGCCGGACGGCTCACCAGCGACGCGACCACGGTCCAGGCCTCGGCACACGAGACCATCCGCCTGCAGGGGCGTGCGAGGCTGGAGTCCGCCCACCGTCTGCTGTCGATCGTCGGGGGAGGCGAGTACTTCGCCGGGTCGGACACCGAATGGATCGTCGAGCGACGTCGTGCTCTGCAGCGCACCGCCCTCGACGTCGAGCTGGACGCGGCCACCGTCTCCTTCGAGATCGACGAGCTCGAGATGGCCAGGGAACACGCCGAGCGGGTCATCGCTCACGACCCGTACCGCGAGAGCGCCTGGCGGCTCTCGATGCGGATCGCGGCCGCCCTCGGTCACGACGACGACGTGATCGACCTGTTCCGGCGCTGCCGCGACCATCTCGCCGAGGTTCCCGTGGAACCCGCGGCGTCGACGCGGGCACTGCTCCATCAACTGCGGCGTTGACGCCCGCCATCAAGCGAAGCGGTGCGTCAGGAACCGGTCCCGCCGAGGTACCAGGCCGCCACCGCCGTCCGGGAGGTCCGTTCGGTCTTGTGCATGATGTTCCGCAGGTGGTTCTCCACCGTCCGATGGGAGAGCTGCAGCCGACGCGCGATCTCCCGGTTGCCCGCTCCCTCGGCGACGAGCGCGGCGATCTCGGTCTCCCGTGGTGAGAGCGGTCCCCGCGCGGAGCGGGAGCGTGCCGCCGCGAACGAGCCGACCTCGGCGACGAGAGGAGCCATCCCCACGTCGATCGCCAGCCGCCGGGCCTCGACCAGATGCTCGTCGGCCCGGCGTCGGGAGGCGACGGCGCGGGCGAGCTCGAGGTGGGCCATGGCCACCGACGGCAGGTCATGGTGGCTCTCGGCGGTCCACAGCGCCTCGCTGAGCCGGTTCTCGGCCTGCTCCGGCCGTCCGAGGAGCAGCGCGAGGCGGCCCAGGTGCAGGGTGACCGGCCCGTACGACGGGGTGTCGGCGCC
>NZ_DASXJS010000177.1:0-4262 GCF_036497245.1 Actinomycetospora sp.
CTTCCCGTCCGGCGAGAGCGTGCCGTCGACGGCCTTCCCGCCGCCGGCGGGCGTGAGGGCGACCCCGGTGAGCCTGCCGTCGGGCACGGACACGGACACGTCGGTCTTCGGGGCGACGTCGGTCGCGTTCGCGGTCGGGGCATAGACGACGGCGACCGGTGGGGGTGGCGCCTCGGTGTCCGCCCCGGCCGCGCCCGACCCACCGCCTGAACAGGCCGACACCAGGGCCAGCACCGCGACGACGACGGGCAGCAGCACCCGAGCCGTGTGTTTCGTCGTCCTCATGCCGTCCCGTCCCCGATACCCCGCGGTCCCCTGGATGACCCAACGAGGGCGACCCGAATCCCGTCACTGGTGTGAACCAGGTCCCCCGGAAATCCCCACGGTTCCGGTCGGGACGCCTGCCCGGACGATCAGTCCAGCGTGCAGCCGACCAGGACCGGCTCCGGGGCCAGGCGCACGCCGAACGCCGCCTCGACGCGGTCGCGGACGTCGCGGGCGAGGGCGAGCAGCTGCGTGGTCGTCCCGTCGCCGCGGTGGGTCAGGGCGAGGGTGTGCCGGGTGGACACGCGGACGGGGGAGTCGGGACCGGGGTACCCGCGCGTCACGCCCGCCCGCTCGATGAGCGCCGCCGCGGAGAGCTTCACGCGCCCGTCGGCGGTCGGCCAGGCGGTCACGGCGCGCTGGTCCGCGGCGGCCACCCGCTCCGCGACCCGCTCGGCGGCGTCCCCGTCGACGATCGGATTGGTGAAGAACGAGCCGGCGCTCCAGGTGTCGTGGTCGGCCTCGTCGAGGACCATCCCCTTGCCGCGGCGCAGCTCGAGGACCGCGTCCCGGACCGCCGCGAGCGGCGCCCGGGTCCCCGGCTCCACCCCGAGCGTGCGGGCGAGCTCGGCGTAGCGGACCGGGGCGGAGAGCCCGTCGGTGGTCATCCGGAACCGGGCGGCGAGGACGATCTCCCGGTCGGCGCCCGCCTCCCCCGTCGCTCCGCTCGCCCCGCCGTGCTTGAGGCGGCTGGTGCGGTAACCGAGACCCAGGTCCGCGGCGGGCACCGTGACGACGTCGCCGCTGCGGCGGTCGAACAGGGTGGCGTCGACCAGCAGGTCCGCGACCTCGACGCCGTAGGCGCCGACGTTCTGCACCGGCGTCGCCCCGGCGCAGCCCGGGATGCCGGACAGGCACTCGAGACCGCCGAGACCCTCGTCCACGGTGGCCGCGACGAGCTCGTCCCAGTCCTGCCCCGCCTCGACCCGCAGCAGGGCCTCGGCGTCGTGCCGCTCGACCGCGTGGCCCCGGGACTCGAGGTGGACCACCGTGCCGTCGAACCCGTCGTCGCCGACGACGAGGTTCGACCCGCCCCCGACGACGAGGACCGGCTCGCCCGCCGCGTCACCGGCCCGGACCGCCGCGACGATCTCGTCGGCGCTGCCCGCCCGGACGAGCCGACGCGGGGGCCCACCGAGACGCAGGGTGGTCAGCGCGGCGAGCGGGGTCGCGGGCGGCGACGACGTGGTCGGGGTCGGCACGCCCGCGACGGTAGCCTCCTGCCTCGTGGCCCAGACGATCTCCCACCGCGCCGGCTGGGATGCCGACGCCGACTCCGTGTACCGCGTGATGGTCGATGCCGACCATCTCGAGGCACGCCTGCGCGAACTCGGAGGCAAGGACCCCGCGCTCGTCGAGCGCAAGGTCGACGAGTCCGGGGCACGCCTGACGCTCCGGCACTCGGTCGCGGTGGAGTTCCTGCCGTCGGTCATCCGGAAGTTCACCGGGGGCGACCTGATCCTCGACCGCGTCGAGACCTGGACCCCCGAGACCGGGGGCGGCTACCGGGGGACCTTCGAGGTCACGGTGCGCGGCCTGCCCGGCAAGCTCACCGGCACCCAGGCCCTGCACGACGTCGACGGCGGCTCGCGGAGCAGCATCGACGGGAAGGCCGAGGTCCCGGTGCCGTTCGTGGCGGGGAAGATCGAGTCGATCGTCAACGAGCAGGTCAGCGGACTGCTCGACGGCGAGGACGACTTCACGCGCCGCTGGTTGGCCGAGCACTGATCGTGCTCGTGATGTCAGAAAAGTCCCGTTGCAGACACTGGACGTCTGCAACGGGACTTTTCTGACATCGGGGTCTTACGCCGTTCGGACACCCTTCGACGCGCCCGCGTGCGGCACGCGCTCCGCCGGGATCGCGCCCAGCCGGCCCTTGGAGAAGTCCGAGAACGCCTCCATGACCTCCTCGCGGGTGTTCATCACGAACGGCCCGCCCCACGCGACCGGCTCCCGAAGCGGCCGCCCGCCGAGCAGCACCACCTCGAGCTTCGGGTGGCGCCCGTCCTGGCCCGCCGACGCGGCCACCCGCACCGACTCACCCGGCCCGAACACCACGAGCTGGCCCGTCGAGACCGGGCGGCGCTCGGAGCCGGCGTACCCGTCGCCGGAGAGGACGTAGGCCAGCGCGTTCTGCTCCGGGTCCCACGGCGCGTGCAGCATCGCGCCGGGCTCGACCGACGCGTGGGCCATCGTCATCGGCGTGTACGTCGATCCGGGGCCGGAGTGACCGTCCAGCGACCCGGCGATCACCCGGACCAGCGCACCCGCGTCAGGCGAGGTCACGAGCGAGGCCTGGCCCGCCCGCAGGTCCTGGTACCGCGGCTGGGCCCACTTCTGGGCGCGCGGGAGGTTCACCCACAGCTGCAGGCCGTGGAACAGCCCGCCCGACGCGACGAGGGCCTCCGGAGGCCGCTCGATGTGCAGCACGCCACCGCCCGCGGTCATCCACTGCGTGTCGCCGTTGGTGATCAGCCCGCCGCCGCCGTGGTTGTCGGCGTGCTCGAAGGTCCCGTCGATGATGTAAGTGACGGTCTCGAAGCCGCGGTGCGGGTGCCACGCGGTGCCCTTGGGCTCGCCCGGGGCGTACTCGACCTCGCCCATCTGGTCCATGTGGATGAAGGGGTCGAGGTCGGCGAGGTCGACCCCGGCGAACGCGCGCCGCACCGGGAAGCCCTCGCCCTCGAACCCGCGCGGCGCGGTGGTCACGGTGCGCACGCCGCGCTCGGTGGTCCCGGTGTCGGGGCCGAGGTCCGCGAGACGGGGAAGGACGGTCAGGTCGGGGACGGTGACGGCGGGCATGGCGCCCTCCTCGCGCTCGGCGCTGAGTCGTCGAACCCCAGCGTGTTGAAAATTCAACCACCGGAACGCCGACCGGGCGAGGGTTGTTCCTATCGGCCCAGCCCGTCGATGACCTCGGCACCGGGCAGCTGCCCGAGCACCGATCCCGGCACGATGAGCTTGCTGCCGCGGATACCGCTCCCGACGACGACGGCGGGCGCGGCCAGGACCGCGGAGTCGACCAGGACCGGCCAACCCACGGGCACGCCGAACGGGGTGATCCCGCCGTACTCCATGGCGGTCAGCTCCACGGCCGTGTCCATCGGCGCGAACGAGGCCTTCCGGACGTCGAGGCGCTTGCGGACGACGCCGTTGACGTCGGCCCGGGTGGTCGCGAGGACCACGCAGGCTCCGAACCGTTGCTCACCGGAGCGGGAGCCGGCAACGACGACGCAGTTGGCCGAGGCCTCGAGCGGCGAGCCGTACGCCTCGCAGAACGCGGCGGTGTCGGCGAGGTCCGGGTCGATCGCGGCGACGGCACACGAGGCCGCCACCTCGTCGGGCATCGCCGCGAGGGCCGCCGCGACCGGCTCGGCGAGCAGGTCGGGGCGGGAGAGCGCGGAGGTGAGCTCCAGCGTGCCCGCGGCGGGCGCGAGGTCCGCGATCACCAGCGGCCTCCCCCGCCGTGCTGCACCTCGGTCACCTTCGGACGCACGTCGACGAGGTAGACCAGCACCGCGCACAGGGCGACGAGCCAGAGGATGGCGAGACTCGCGACGGGGCCGCCCACCGAGATGACCAGCAGCAGCGCACCCACCCCGGTGATGCCGCACCAGGCGGGCTTCGTCAGCTTGTCGACCGCCGTGAACGCGTCCGCCCGCTGCAACAGCGCGTGGATGAACGCGTACAGGCCGACCGGGATGGCCACGATCCAGATCAGCATCGACAGGTAGTAGTCGAGGTACTCGAACACCGGCACTTGCAGCAGCACACGGCGAGGATACGTGCTGGTGGGGCGGCCCGGCCGCCTCCCGGTCCCTGGCACGACGACGGCCCCGCCCCACCGTGCGATGACGGTGGTGACGGGGCCGTGGCCTCGGGGGAGCGTCAGGCCTTGGGGGCGCGCTTGTCGGCGGCGCTGGTCGCGGCCGACTTGG